>JANOQS010000449.1:0-2334 GCA_031414975.1 Methylibium sp.
GACCTCGCTGTGCCGGCCGATGCGGTCGAACAGCGGCTGACCCAGTTCGGTCTCGAGCGCCCGGATGCTGCGGCTCAGTGCCGGCTGGGTCAGGAACAAGGCGACTGCCGACTTGCTGAACGAGCCGGTCTGCGCCAGCGAAATCAGGTGTCGCAACTGAACGAGCGTCATCGTCTGGCTCCCGAAAGTTCAATGCACTGAACTCATGCTAAAGCATAAAACAATGCATTGGACTTTGCCATGGCTGAACTCTACATTGACCTTGCCCGAACCCACCGACGCCCTCACGCCCCTGCAGGACTTGCCATGACCAAACCCGCATTCCATCGTTCTCTCGCCTTGCTGGCCGGCTTGCTGCTCAGTGCCGGCGCAGCCGTCGCGCAGAGCTGGCCTGCCAAGCCGGTCAATCTGATGGTGCCGTATCCGGCCGGTGGCCCGTCGGACGCGATCGCCCGCATCTTCAACAATGCGCTCGGCAAGGAACTGGGCCAGCAGGTGCTGGTGGAAAACCTCGGTGGCGTCAGCGGCGCGCTGGCGGCGCAAAAGGTGCTGGCCGCACCGGCCGACGGTTACTACATCTTCCAGGGCTCGCCCAACGAGGTGATCCTGTCGCCGCTGGCCAATGCCGCGGTCAAGCTGAAGACCGAAGACTTCCGCCTGGTGCACCCGGTGGCCGATGCGGTGATGGTGTTCGTGACGCGCAAGGACCTGCCAGTCAACAGCGTCGACGAGTTGATCGCGCTGGCGCGCAAGTCGGCCGACAAGCCGCTCACCTACGGCAGCGTCGGCATCGGCTCGCTGTACCACCTGATCCTCGAGAACGTGCAGGCCAGCACCGGCGTCAAGCTGGCGCATGTGCCGTACAAGGGCAACGCGCCGCTGCTGCAGGACATCGGCGGCGGCCAGGTCGACTTTGCGGTGCTGGTGTACAGCGCCGCGATGGGCGCGCTGGCCGAGCAGGGGCGCATGAAGGTGATCGGCCAGCTCGGCGCGCAGCGTTCGGAGCTGCTGAAGAACGTGCCGGCCGCCAGCGAAGGCCAGGCGCTGAAGAACTTCTCGTACAAGATCTGGACCGGCTTCATGGTGCCGAAGAACACGCCCGAAGAGGTTGTCACGCGCCTGCATGGTGCCATCGGCAAGACCTTGCAAGACCCGGCGGTGCGCGCGCAACTGGCGGCGCAAACCCAGGTCGCGTCGGCGCCGATGAGCCTGGCCGAGTCGGCCAGCTTCTTCGACAGCGAGACCACGCGCTACCGCGCCGTTGCCCGGCAGATCAACCTCCAGCCGCAGTGAGCCGCCCATGACCTACCTGTTGCAGGCACTGCAGGCCCGGGCGGGTGAGTTCATCAGCCTGCGCCGCGACATTCACCGCCACCCCGAGCTGGCCTTCCAGGAGCACCGCACCGCGGCGCTGGTGGCCGACAAGCTCGAAGGCTGGGGCTACGCGGTCGAGCGCGGCATCGGCGGCACCGGCGTCGTCGGCACGCTGGTGCGCGGCAGCGGCACGAAGCGGCTGGGCATTCGCGCCGACATGGATGCGCTGCCGATCGATGAAGCCAGCGGCGCCGAGTGGGCCAGCGCGCACGCCGGCGTCATGCACGCCTGCGGGCACGACGGGCACACCGCGATGCTGCTGGCCGCAGCGCGCCACCTGGCCGAACAAGGCGTGTTCGACGGCACGCTGCACCTGATCTTCCAGCCGGCCGAAGAAGGCGGCGGCGGCGCGCTGCGCATGATGGAAGACGGCCTGTTCGAGCGCTTCCCGTGCGACGCCGTCTTCGCCATGCACAACATGCCCGGCATCGAGCAGGGCCGGCTGGTGCTGCGCGAGGGGGCGGCGATGGCCTCGTCGGACTACGCCACCATCACGCTGCATGGCATCGGCGGCCATGGCGCGATGCCGCACCGCGCGGCCGACCCGATCGTCGCCGCCGCCAGCATCGTGATGGCGCTGCAGACGATCGTCGCGCGCAACATCGATCCGCTGCAGGCGGCGGTGGTGACCGTCGGCGCACTGCATGCCGGCAAGGCCAACAACGTGATCCCGGCCACCGCCACGCTCGAACTCAGCGTGCGCGCGCTCGACCGCGAGGTGCGGGCCACGCTCGAACGGCGCATCAAGGCGTTGATCGCGGCGCAGGCCGAGAGCTTCGGCGTCACGGCGCAGATCGACTGGCGGCCGGGCTACGCGGTGCTGGTCAACACGCCCGCGCAGACCGCGTTCGCGCGCGAGGTCGCGGTGGAGCTGGTCGGCGCCGACAACGTGACGCTGCAAGGCCCGCCGCTGACCGGCAGCGAAGACTTCGCCTTCATGTTGGAACGCGTGCCCGGCAG
>JANOQS010000450.1:0-3213 GCA_031414975.1 Methylibium sp.
GCAATGTCGCGGCCGAACACCGCCGCCGACAGGCCGTACTCGTTGTCGTTGGCGCAGTCGACCGCGGCGTCGACACCGTCCACGCGCACGACGCACTTGACAGGGCCGAAGGTTTCCTCGTGGTAGATGCGCATCTTCGGCGTCACGTGGTCGAGGATCGTGGCCGGCATCAATGTGCTGTCGGCCTTGCCGCCGCACAGCAGCTTGGCGCCCTTGGCCAGCGCGTCGTCGATCAGGCTGTTGCAGTGCTCCACCGTGCCCATGCCGATCACCGAGCCGAGCACCACCGGCTCGGGCTTGCGCGGGTCGCCCAGCGGCAGGCCCTTGGCCTTCTTCACGAAGCGGGCGACGAAGTCGTCGGCAATTTTCCGGTCGACGATGATGCGTTCGGTCGACATGCAGATCTGGCCCGAATTCGCGAAGGCTCCGAAGGCGGCGGCGTTCACCGCGTCGTCGAGTTCGGCGTCGTCCAGGATCACCAGCGGCGCCTTGCCGCCGAGCTCAAGCACGACCGGCTTCAGGTACTTGGCGCAGGTCAGCGCGATGAGCTTGCCCACGCGGGTTGAGCCGGTGAAGTTGACACGCCGCACCGCCGGGTGCGCCACCATCGCCTCGACCACCTTGCCGGCATCGGCCGGCGCGTTGGTGATGTAGTTGACGACGCCGGGCGGAAAGCCGGCGTCCTGGAACGCCTCGACGATCAACTGGTGCGTGCGCGGGCAGTTCTCGCTGCCCTTCAGGATGACGGTATTGCCGAAGGCCAGCGGCGTGGCGATGGCGCGCACGCCGAGGATGATCGGCGCGTTCCACGGCGCAATGCCCAGCACCACGCCGGCCGGTTGGCGCATGCCCATCGCGAGCGAGCCCGGCACGTCCGACGGGATCACCTCGCCGGCGATCTGCGTCGTCAGCGACGCGGCCTCGCGGATCATGCCGGCCGCCAGCATCACGTTGAAGCCGGCCCACATGCCGGTGGCGCCGGTTTCGGCCGGCACGGCCTCGATGAACTTCGGCGTCTTCGCCTCCAACGCGTCGGCCGCCTTCAGCAGCAGCATGCGGCGCTGATTCGGGCCGGTCTCGCTCCAGGTCTTGAAGGCTTCGGCAGCGGCTTCCACCGCGGCGACGGCGTCGGCCTCGCTGGCGGCCGGCGCGCGCGTGGCGACGCTGCCGTCGAGCGGGTTGCGGCGTTCGAAGGTGGCGCCTTTCTCGGCAGAAACGGCCAGGCCGTTGATGAGCATGGACAGGTCGGACACGGAGTTCTCCTTGGAAGACGAAGATGCGCTTGAAGTGGTTTGAGAGGCCTTGCCCAGGTAGGCCTGGCGGATGACGGTGGAGCGTGCGAGCAGAAAGGCCGGGCCGCTGGCGACGAGCCGGCCGCGTTCGAGCACGTAACCGCGGTCGGCCACGGCGAGCGCCTTGCGCACGTTCTGCTCGACCATCAGCACGGTGGTGCCGGCGTCGACGATGCGCCGCGCGATCGCCAGCAGTTCGTCGACCATCTTCGGCGCCAGGCCGAGCGAGGGTTCGTCGAGCATCAGCAGGCGCGGCGCGCTCATCATCGCGCGCGCCACGGCGACCATCTGCTGCTCGCCGCCGCTCATCGTGCCGGCCAGTTGGCGGGCGCGCTCGGCGAGCTTGGGGAAGTCCTTGAAGGCCTGTTCGAGCCGCCGCGCGCGTTCGGCCGGCGGAACGAGCCAACCGCCGAGTTCGAGGTTCTCGGCCACCGTCATCTGCGGGAACAGTTGCCGCCCTTCGGGCACGAGCGTGATGCCGCGCTGCACGATGGCGGATGTCTTGGCGTCGGTGTCGATCTGTTCGCCGTCCAGCCGCAAGCTGCCGCTGCGCGGGATCAGCCCGGCGATTGCCTTCAGCAGTGTGGTCTTGCCGGCGCCGTTGGGGCCCAGGATCACGGTGAGGCCGGGCCGCGCCTCCAGCGTCAGGTCGCGCAGCACATGGAAGCCGCCGTAACCTGCGGACAGGCCTTCGATCTTCAGGTGCGCGAGTTTGCGGTCGAGCGCCGTTTCGATGTCGTTCTTCATGCGACCTCCACCATCTCGTCACCGAGATAGGCCTCGACGACGTCGGCGTTGCGCACCACCTCGCTGGGCGTGCCGTCGGCGATCTTGCGGCCCTGGTGAAGCACGATCACGCGTTCCACGTGCTGCAGCAACGTGGTCACCGCGTGCTCGATCCAGATCACGGTGATGTCGAGTTCGTCGCGCAGGCGGCGGATCAATTGCGCCATCGTCTCGACCTCGTTCTCGGTCAGGCCGGCGGCCACTTCGTCGAGCAGCAGCAGTTTGGGCCGTGTCGCCAGCGCCATGCCGATCTCGAGCAGGCGTTGCTGCGATGGGGTGATTGCGCCGGCCGGCAGCGAGGCCAGCGCCGCCAGACCGATCAGGTTCAGGATGCTGGCCTCGTCTTTCAGCAACCACGAGCCCTGCCGCTTGCGGCCGGCAAACTCCAGCCCGAACGCGATGTTGGCCGCCACGCTCAGCTCGGCGAACACGCGCGGCGTCTGGAAAGTGCGCGCGATGCCCTGCTGCGCAAAGCGGTGCGGCGACGCGCCGGTCAGGCGCTTGCCCATCGCGAACAGTTCACCGGCCGTCGGTTCGACCACGCCAGAGAGCGCGTTGAAGAAGGTCGTCTTGCCGGCGCCGTTCGGGCCGATGATGCCGACCAGTTCACCCGGCGCAAAGGCAGCGCTAACGCCATCGACCGCCGTCAGGCCGCCAAAGCGCACCGTGACCTCGCGGGCTTCGAGCAGCGGGTGGCCGTTCATGGCCGCCGGGCCTGGTTCATGTCGCGGCCTTCTTCGTGTCACGCCGGGTCAGCTCGCGCCACCACCCGCGCACGTCGTCGCGCCACATCGTGAAGGTCTCGCGGCGCAACGAGGCCAGACCGCCCGGCAGGTACAGCACGCACAGGATCAGCAGCAAGCCGAGCGACATCATGTAGAGCTGCGGCACCTGCAGCCGCAGCGTTTCGGCGAGCAAGCTGAACACCACCGCGGCGATCAGCGGGCCCCACAAGGTGGCTGCGCCGCCGATCAGCGCGATCAGCACAGTCTGGAAGCCGATGAAGGGGTTGAACACCGTGTGCGGGTCGATGTAGGTCCAGCGCACGCTCATCGCCGCGCCCACCGCGCCGGCGAACGCGGCCGTCAGCGCAAAGCCGCCGATCTTGACCAGGCGCGTGGTCACGCCCAAGGTC
>JANOQS010000451.1:0-1986 GCA_031414975.1 Methylibium sp.
GCTGGGCATGGGCTCGTGGAACAGCAAGACCAGCCCGGGGGCCAAAGCCTACTTCGACGCGCACGTGAAGAAGTTCGGCGCCGCCAAGGAGCCCGACCGCTGGGCCAGCGGCGCCACCTGGGCGGCGCTCGAGATCCTGACCTCCGCTGTCGGCAAGGTGGGGCTCGAGCGCAAGGCGATCCGAGACTTCGTCGCCGGCAACGAGCACAACACCATCCTGGGCAAGATCAAATTCGCTGGCAGCGAGAACGTGGGCACGCCGGGCTCGGTAGGCCAATGGCAGAAGGGCGAGTTCGAGGTGGTGTGGCCGAAGGCGATCGCCACCGCGCCGCTGGCGCCTGCCAAGCTGGCGTGGGTCTGACGTGGGTCTGACGCACGACGGGAGATGAGCGCAGGAGCCTGGCTCGAACTGATCGCCTCCGGCCTCATCACCGGGGGTGTGTACGCGCTCGTCGCGCTGGGCTTGAACCTGCAGTACGGGCTGATGCGCATCCTGAACATCGCGCACGGCGAGTTCCTGATGGTCGGCGCCTTCATCACCTGGACGGCGCAGACCTCGTTCGGTATCTCTCCGCTGCTGATGGTGCCGGTCTCGTTCGTGCTGCTGATGGCCCTTGGCCTGGTGATCCACCGCCTGGTGTTCAGGCGCCTGACGCGCACCAGCCCGAACCTGGACATCTTCGAAGCCCGCGGCCTGATGGTCAGCTTCGGGCTGATGTTCCTGGTGCAGAACTTTGCGCAACTGCTGTGGGGCGGCGACCTGCGCGGTTACGACTTCATGGCTGAGCCTGTGGCCATCGGCGGCGCACAGTTCGCCGCCAACAAGCTGCTGTTGCTCGCGCTCGCGCTGGCCTTCAGCACCGCGCTGATCGTGGTGCTGCGCAAGACGCTGTACGGCAAGGGCGTGCGTGCGCTGATGCAGTCGCCCACCGGTGCGCAACTGGTGGGCATCGACACCGAGCGGCTGCACCCGCTGATGTTCGGCATCGGCCTCGGGCTGTCGGGCGTGGCGGGTTGCCTGCTGTCGATGACCTACACCATCTCGCCGGCCATGGGCGAGCCCTACACCGTCACGGCGCTGATCGTCATCACGCTCGGTGGCTTCGGCAGCATGTCCGGCGCGCTCGTCGGCGGCTTGGCGCTGGGCGTGATCGAGGCGGTGGGCATGCATTTCACCAGCCCGTCGCTGAAGTCGCTGCTGTCGTACGGCATCTTCATCGCGGTGCTGTTGTGGCGGCCGAACGGCCTGTTCACCCGCAAATGAGCGCGCGTAAATGAAAACGCCTCGATGAAAAGAGATCTGCTCGTCCTGTTCGGCCTGACCGGCTGGGCCCTCGCGGTGCCGCACTACGGCAGTGAGTTTGCCGTGTCGATGGCGCTCACCTGCCTGATGTACGCGGCGCTGTCGTCGAGCTGGGGGCTGTTCTGCGGCAGCACGCGTTACCTGTCGCTGGCGACCTCGGCCTTCTTCGGCATCGGCGCCTACGTCAGCGCGCTGGTGCTGGAACAGCTGTCGTGGTTTGCGGCCATCGGGTTGGGCGCGCTCATCGCGGCCGGCGTGGCGGTGGTGATGGGCGCAGCGGTGCTGCACCTGCGCGGCACCTATTTCGCCGTGCTCACGTTCGGCATGACCGAGCTGATCCGCCACGCGATCACGTATTGGGAGAAGCAGGTCACCGGCACCGTCGGCCGCGTGCTCACCGTGGTGCCCGAGCGAGACACGATCTACCTCACGATGCTGGGCCTGGCGGCGGCCGCGGTGCTCGCGTCCATCGTCGTCCGGCGCAGCCGCTTCGGCCTGGCGATGGCCGGCATCGGCGCCGACGAACAACGCGCGCAGACCTTGGGCGTGAACACGCGCCTGGTCAAGATCGGCGGCTTTGCGCTGACGGCCGCGTTCGCCGGCGCGGTGGGCGCGGCGATGAGCGTGCGCTGGACCTACATCGACCCGCACACGGTGTTCAACCCCTTCATCGGCTTCCAGAC
>JANOQS010000452.1:0-3394 GCA_031414975.1 Methylibium sp.
TAGAAGTCGACGTTCGGGTACAGCTTGCGGGCGACGAAGTACTCGTCCTCGAGCGCGATCTTCTCAAGCGCCATGGCCAACTTGAAGAGCGGATCGTTTTCCAGGCCGAGCGCACCCAGCACCTCGTGGCAGGTCTCACGCATCAGCTTGGCGCGTGGGTCGTAGTTCTTGTAGACGCGGTGGCCAAAGCCCATCAGCTTGACGTTCGAGTCCTTGTCTTTCACCTTCCTGATGAACTCGCCGATCTTCTCGACACCGCCCATCTTCTGCACGTCGCCCAGCATGTTCAGCGCCGCTTCGTTGGCGCCGCCGTGCGCCGGGCCCCACAGGCAGGCCACGCCGGCCGCGATGGCCGCAAACGGGTTGGTGCCCGACGAGCCGCACAGCCGCACTGTCGAAGTCGACGCGTTCTGCTCGTGGTCGGCATGCAGGATGAAGATGCGGTCCATCGCGCGCACCAGCACGTCGTTCGGCACGTACTCCTCGCATGGCGTGGCGAACATCATGCGCATGAAGTTGCCGGCGTAGCTCAGGTCGTTCTTGGGGTAGATGTAGGGTTGGCCGACGGTGTACTTGTAGGCCATCGCCACCAGGGTGGGCATCTTGGCGATCAGCCGGATCGCCGAAATCTCGCGGTGCTTCGGGTTGTTGATGTCGGTGCTGTCGTGATAGAACGCCGACAGCGCCCCGACCAGCCCGGTCATGATGGCCATCGGGTGCGCGTCACGCCGAAAGCCGCGCAGGAAGAACTGCATCTGCTCGTTGACCATTGTGTGGTTGGTCACCAGCTTGGTGAACTCGACCTTCTGCGTCGGGTTGGGCAGGTCGCCGTTGAGCAGCAGGTAACAGGTTTCCAGAAAGTCGCAGTTGGTTGCCAACTGCTCGATCGGGTAGCCGCGGTACAGCAATTCGCCCTTGTCGCCGTCAATGTAGGTGATGGTCGAGTTGCACGAGGCGGTCGACAGGAAGCCCGGGTCGTAGGTGAACTTGCCGGTCTGCGCATACAGCTTGCGGATGTCGATCACCTCCGGCCCGACCGTGCCCTTGTAGATGGGCAAGGCCATGCTCGGGCTGCCGTCAGAGAACGTCAGGGTGGCTTTCACGTCGGAGGGGGTCATGCTCGTTCCTTGGAGTGATCAAAATCGCCGAAATGGGACCGATCCAGCGGCGGCGTGCGAATCAGCCGCAGCACCTCCTGCACGTCGGGCCGGGCCAGGGCGCCAGCGGGCTCGGTGCGCGCCAGCAGCAGATCCAGCAGGTCGTTGTCGCCGAGGTCCATCAGCACCCGCAAGCCTTGTGCCTGCCCAGCGGTCAGCGTGGTTTCGTGGCGCGAAAAGAAGCGTTCGATGAACAGGTCGTTTTCGAGCAGGCCGCGGCGGCAGCGCCATTTCAGCTTGCTCAGGGCTCGGGCGTCGATGACGGCTTGCATCGCAGGCTCGGACGGCTCGATCAAACGGCGCGGCGCACCATCAGTTCCTTGATCTTGCCGATCGCCTTGGTCGGGTTCAGGCCCTTCGGGCAGACGTCGACGCAGTTCATGATGGTGTGGCAGCGGAACAGGCGGTACGGGTCTTCAAGGTTGTCGAGCCGCCCGGCCGTGTCCTGGTCGCGGCTGTCGGCGATGAAGCGGTAGGCCTGCAGCAGGCCGGCCGGGCCGACGAACTTGTCGGGGTTCCACCAGAAACTGGGGCAACTGGTGGTGCAGCTGGCGCACAAGATGCATTCGTACAAGCCGTTCAGCTCGTCGCGCTCGTCGGGCGACTGCAGGCGCTCTTTCTCGGGCGGCATCTCGTCGTTCACCAGGTAGGGCTTGATCGAGTGGTACTGCTTGAAGAACTGCGTCATGTCCACGATCAGGTCGCGGATCACCGGCAGGCCGGGCAGCGGCTTCAGAACGATCGGGTCCTTCAAGGTGAGCATGTTGGTCAGGCACGCCAGGCCGTTCTTGCCGTTGATGTTCATCGCATCCGAGCCGCAAACGCCTTCGCGGCATGAGCGACGGAAGCTCAAGCTCGGGTCCACCGCCTTGAGCTTGCCCAACGCATCGAGCAGCATGCGCTCGCTGCCGTCGAGCTCGACCTCCAGGGTCTGCATGCGCGGTTTGGCATCGGTGTCGGGGTCGTAGCGGTAGATCTGGAAGACACGTTTGGTCATGTTGGCTTCTTCAGAAGGTACGAACCTTGGGCGGGATCGACTCGGCCGTCAGCGGCTTCAGGTTGACGGGCTTGTAGTCGAGCCGGTCGGCGTCGGAATACCACAGCGTGTGTTTCATCCACACCTCGTCGTTGCGGCCGTTCGGGTGTTCGGGCGTGTCGGCGTAGTCGTTCACGGTGTGGGCGCCGCGGCTCTCGCGCCGCGCTGCCGCCGAAACCATGGTCGCGCGTGCGCACTCGATCAGGTTCTCGACTTCCAGCGCCTCGACCCGCGCGGTGTTGAAGACCTTGGACTTGTCGGCCAGGTGGATGCCCTTCACGCGCTCGGCCAACGCGCTGATCTTGGCCACGCCTTCGTCCATCGACACCTGGGTGCGGAACACGCCGGCGTGCAATTGCATCGCCGTGCGGATGTCGTTTGCCACATCCTGCGCGTACTCGCCGCCGGTGCTGCCGTCGAGCCGCGCCAGCCGCGCCAGGGTGAAGTCGGCCGCGTCGACCGGCAGCGCCTTGTGGGTCTTCGTCTTGAGCGCCGAATCGACGATGTGGTTGCCCGCCGCGCGGCCGAACACCAGCAGGTCGAGCAGCGAATTGGTGCCGAGCCGGTTCGCGCCGTGCACGCTGACGCAGGCGCATTCACCCACCGCGTACAGGCCGTTCACCACCTCGTTCGGTTGGCCGTTCTTCGGCACCACCACCTGCCCGTGGATGTTGGTCGGCACGCCGCCCATCTGGTAATGAATGGTCGGCACGACCGGAATGGGCTCCTTGGTGATGTCGACGTTGGCAAAGTTGTGGCCGATCTCGAACACGCTGGGCAGGCGCTTCATGATGGTCTCGGCACCGAGGTGCGTCATGTCGAGCTGGATGTAGTCCTTGTTCGGGCCGCAGCCACGCCCTTCCTTGATCTCCTGGTCCATGCAACGGCTGACGAAGTCGCGCGGTGCCAGGTCCTTCAAGGTCGGCGCATAACGCTCCATGAAGCGCTCGCCGTCGCTGTTGCGCAGGATCGCGCCTTCGCCGCGGCAGCCTTCGGTCAGCAGCACGCCGGCGTTGTGCACGCCTGTCGGGTGGAACTGCCAGAACTCCATGTCTTCGAGCGGAATGCCGGCCCGCGCCGCCATGCCGAGGCCGTCGCCTGTGTTGATGAAGGCGTTGGTGCTAGCGGCATAAATGCGCCCCGCTCCGCCGGTGGCAAAGAGGGTGATCTTGGCCTCGAGGATGTGCACCTCGCCGGTTTC
>JANOQS010000453.1:0-3810 GCA_031414975.1 Methylibium sp.
GAACGTCTCGGCCGCCGGCAGCTACAACGTGACCTGGAACACCACCCCGGTACAGGGTGCGCAGCTGTACCTGATCGCGGTGCAGAAGGCACCTTGACGGCGCGCTGAGGTCGGGAAGCATCGCAAGGTCCCCGCCCGCCGCTGGCTTGACCCACATCAACGCGCCCGGCGCCGCACGCGGCACAGTGGCGGGCGATGAGCCCGCACCATGATGGAGGCCCCGCCGCCGCTGTTCGACCGCCCTCTGCAGGCCGTTCCGGCGCGCGAGCAGGTCTCTCGTGTTGTCTTGTTGTCGTGTTGTCGTGTTGTCGTGTTGTCGTGTTGTCGTGTTGTCGTGTTGGCGTGTGGTCTGGTTTCGGTCTGATCTCGGCGTGATCCCGTGAGCGCCGTCACCCTGAGCCTGAGCGCCCTGCTGATGGGGCTGGCGAGTTCACCGCATTGCGTGGCCATGTGCAGCAGCGCCTGCGCTGGCGTGGCCAAGGCCTGCGGCGGCGACCGGCCGCAGCATGCGATGCTGGCGCTGCAGGTGGGCCGGTTGCTGAGTTACTCCGCGGTCGGCGCGCTGGCCGCGGCGAGCGTCTCCGCCCTCGGCGCCTGGAGCAGCACCACGCCGGCCCTGCGGCCGCTGTGGAGCGCCGTCCACCTGGTCGCGCTGTGGCTGGGCCTCTGGCTGTTGTGGCGCGGCGAGCCGCCGCACTGGTTGCGCTTGTTCGGGCAGCGCGTGGCGAACCGGGTGCAACAGCGTGCGCTGCGGACCGGCTCCAGCTCCGGCTCTAACGGCAGCCGTTGGTGGCAGGCCGGGGTGCTGGGCAGTGCGTGGGTGGCGCTGCCGTGCGGGTTGCTGCAGTCGGCGCTGATCGTCGCTTCGCTGGCCGACGGTGCGGCGCAAGGCGGCGCGGTGATGGCGTCTTTCGCCGTGGGCTCAGGGCTCGGCCTCTGGGCCGGGCCGGCATTGTGGTGGCGCTTCAGCGGCGGCCGGCTCGATGCGGCGACCGGCCCGCTGACGGCCGCGCGGCTGGGCGGCGCGGTGCTGGTCGGGCTGTCGGCCTGGGCGCTGGGGCACGGCGTGTGGGAGCGGCTTTACCCGGCGCTGTGCTGAGGGTCAGCACGCGTCAGTGAACACGCGTCAGCGAACCGCGGCTCAGTCGAACCCGACCTTGAAATCGTTCAGCCCGGTCTGGTCGCGCCCGCGCAGCAGCCACAACGGGCGGGTGGCGAACGACACCGGCACGCCGCTCTTGCCGTCCACCGGCTTCAAGTTGCGGTCGAACAGCGACGTGCCAGGCATGTAGCGCAAGGCCACACCGGCGCGCCGCTGCGTCGAGTTGTTCACCTTGGCGCCGTGGATCATGTAGATGTCGTGCATCGACATCTGGCCCGGCTGCAGTTCCAGGTCGATCGCGGTGCTTTCATCGAAGGCATCGTGTGCGGTGCGCTGCTGCAGCACCAGGTCCTGCCGATCTTCGTGCAGGTGCGGGTGGGTGATCTTCGCGGCGTGCGACTTCGGGATCACGCGCAGGCAGCCGTTCTGCGTGGTCGACGGGTCCAGCGCCACCCACACCGTGCAGTTGGCGAGCGGCCGGATCGGCCAGTAGTGGCCGTCCTGGTGCCACGGCGTTTCGTGCCCGTCGCCAGCGGGTTTGCAGAACACGTGGCAGCCCCACAGGATCACGTCGGGCCCGATCAACTGCTCGACCAGGTCGAGGATCTGCGGCTCCATCGCCAGGTCGAGAAAGTCGCGGCTGCCCCTCACGCCCTCGGGGTTGGCGGCCCCGCCGCGGCCGACGACGTGCGCGCTGACGAGCTTTTCAGGCCGCACGCCCGGGTTGTCGCGGATCAATTTGTCGAGCGACTCGCGCAAGCGGTCCACGCGTGCCGCGGGCAGCTGGAACGACGGGATCAGGTAGCCACGCTCGGCGTAGTGCGCAACTTCGCTCTCACTGAGTCCGTGGCTGAGCTTGCCCACCGCCGCTTTCAATCGCGCACGAACAAGGTCACCAGCGGCTGGTCACCGACCTGGCGGCTCCAGTGGCCATGGACCTTGGGGTCGAAGCTGGCGCCGGCCGGCACCACGTCGGACGAAAGGAAGTGCTCGCCGGCCTTGAAGATGCGCGAGCTGCCGTCTTGCAGGCCGATCTCCATCTGCCCGCCCAGGATGAACACCCACTGCGGCGTGACAGTGCAATGGAACTGGCTTCGAAAGCCGACCGGGCTGTGGCGCAACTGGTAGCCGCTGGTGGCGCCGAGCGGCGAGAGCATCGCCTGCGGCGTGCCTTCGCTGAGCGCAACGGGCTCTTCGCGGAAGCGCGCGCGGCCGTCGGTGTCGGTGAAGAGAATCACTTTGGTGAAGCTGGTCATGGCGGCGGTGCCTGCGTGAATTTCAATGGGTCAATGGGCGGGGGCGGGGGCCGGGGCGGTCATCAGCACTGCATCAAGGCTGCAACGATGGATTCGGGGGCTTGCGCCACATCGAAGGTCGATGCGTTCTCGTCCGCGCCGGGCGGCTCCAGAATCGCGAGCTGGCTGTCCAGCAGCGAGGCCGGCATGTAGTGACCCGGGCGGTGGTTCATGCGCTCGGACAGCAATTCGCGGCTGCCGGTCAGGTGCACGAATTGCAGCTCCGGCGCGCCGCGGCGCAGCACGTCGCGATAGCTGCGCTTCAGGGCCGAGCAAGACAACACCAGGCCCTGGCCCGCAGCCCGGGCAGCGGCCAGCTTGTCGGCAAGCGCTGCCAACCAGCCCTGCCGGTCGGCATCGGTCAGCGGAATGCCAGCGGCCATGCGGGCGACGTTCTCGGGCGGGTGGAACTGGTCGCCCTCGGCAAATGCGACTCCGCGCGCTGCGGCGAGTTGCTGCCCGACGGTGCTCTTGCCGCAGCCGCACACGCCCATCACCACCGTCAGTTCATTCGATGCGCTGGCCATTCGCCTGTTCGAACAGGTGGACGTTGTGCGCCGCGATCTGCAGGCCCACCGTGTCGTCGGGCTTCGCCGCGGTGCGGCCGTGCAGCACCACGATCATCTGCGTGCCACCCACGTCGAGCAGCAGTTCGGTCTCGGCGCCGGTGGGCTCGACGACCACGACCTGGGCCGCAATGCCCTGCCCGGCCGCTGCGATCTCGATGTCGCCGGGGCGGATGCCGTAGTGCACGGCCTGGCCGTCCTTCCCATTGGCCAAGCTGCCCACCGGCCATTGGCCGCCCGCACCCTCGACCCACGAACGCACGCCGTCGCGCCGCAAGGTGCCCTGGAACACGTTCATCGACGGCGAGCCGATGAACTGCGCGACGAACAGGTTGCCGGGCCGGTCGAACAGCTCCAGCGGCGTGCCGATCTGCTCGATGATGCCGTCGTGCATCACGACGATGCGATCGGCCATCGTCATCGCCTCGATCTGGTCGTGCGTGACGTAGACGGTGGTCGTCTTCAGGCGCTGGTGCAGCGCCTTGATCTCGGCGCGCATCGCCACGCGCAGCTTGGCGTCGAGGTTGGACAGCGGTTCGTCGAACAGGAAGACCTTGGGGTCGCGCACGATCGCGCGGCCCATCGCGACGCGCTGGCGCTGGCCGCCGGAGAGTTCACGCGGAAAGCGGTCGAGCAGCACGTCGAGGTTGAGGATGCGTGCCGCGTCGCCCACGCGCTTGTCGGTCAGCGCCTTGTCGGCGTCGCGCAGCTTCAGGCTGAAGGCCATGTTGTCGCGCACCGTCATGTGCGGGTACAGCGCGTAGCTCTGGAACACCATCGCGATGTCGCGGTCCTTCGAGTCGAGGTCGTTGACGACCTTGCCGTCGATCGAGATCTCGCCGCCGGT
>JANOQS010000454.1:0-2071 GCA_031414975.1 Methylibium sp.
GCGCCGGCCAGGCCCGGGCCGCGCGTGTAGGCCACCACGTCGATGTCAGCCAGCATCGAGCCGGCCTGCGCAAGCACCTCATTCGTCAGCGGCAGCACGCGCCGGATGTGGTCACGCGAGGCCAGTTCGGGCACCACGCCACCGTAGGCTTGGTGCATGTCGACCTGGCTGTGCAGCGCGTGCGCGAGCAAGCGCGGTGTGCCGACGGGGTCGGCCTGCACCAGTGCCACGCCGGTCTCGTCGCACGACGATTCGATGCCCAGAACAATCATCGAGCGAGTTTAGGGCCGCTGCCACAGCGCCGCGGCCGTGGGGCTGATCGTGGCCTGGGTCCTCAGCGTGCCTGCGCGGCCATCGGCGGCACGCTGCGCAGGTCTTGCGCCACGCGGCCTTCGTGCAGCACCACCACGCGGCCGGCCGAAGCGATGGTTTCGGGGCGGTGCGCGACGATGATGCGCGTGAGCTCCAGCGCGCGAATGGCCTGGTTGACTTCGCGCTCGTGGTCCACGTCGAGCGCGCTGGTGGCTTCGTCGAGGAACAGAACGCTTGGCCGCTTGTACAGCGCGCGCGCCAGCAGGATGCGCTGCTTCTGGCCGCCGGACAGGCTCGCGCCCATGTCGCCCACGAGCGTCTGGTAGCCCATCGGCATCGCCTCGATCTCGTCGTGCACCCGGGCCGTGCGTGCGCATTGTTCGACCCAGGTCGGGTCGCGCTGTGCGTCGAAGAAGCTGATGTTGTCGGTGATCGAGCCGGCGAAGAGCTGGTCGTCCTGCATCACGGTGCCGATCATGTCGCGCCAGGCGCGCAGGCCGAGTTGCTTCAATGGAACGCCCGCCACCCGGATCTCGCCCGCCTGCGGCACGTGGATGCCGAGCATCAGCTTCAGCAAGGTGGTCTTGCCGCAACCCGACGGGCCGACGATGGCGACGGACTCGCCCGGGTCGATGCTCAGGCTCAGCTCGCGCAGCACCTCGGGTTCAATGTCGGAGTACGCAAAACTCACGCCGCTGAGTTCGAGCCGGGCCGGCACAACCTCGCGTCGGCGCGCGGAGAGCGGCTCCGCTTCGGGTTCGCTGAGCACGATGTCGGCCAGCCGCTCGCCTTGCAGCTTGAGCATCTTGACTTCGACCAGCTTGTCGATCAGCGCGCTGATGCGTTGCGCGAACTGCTCCTTGTAGGCGATGAACGCGAACAGCATGCCGACCGAGAAGCTCTTGTCCAGCACCAGCAGCGCGCCCACCCACACGATCGCGACGCGCTCCAGCCCGAACACCAGCTTGTGCAGCACACCGAACATCAGGTCGAGCTTGCGGGTAGCAATCTGGGCATTCATCGCATCGACCACCAGGTTCATGAAGCGCGCCTGGCGGTCTTCCTGGCGGTTGAAGAGCTTGATCGACTGCACACCGCGCAGCGACTCGAGAAAGTGGCTGGAGCGCTTGGCCTCGTGCACGATGGCTTCTTCGGTCGCATCGCGCAGCGGGCGGAAGAAGGCCCAGCGCAGGGCGGCGTAGACCGCCACGCCAGCCAGCGCGATGCCGGAGAGCAAGCCGCTGTAGACCAGCATCATGGCCAAGGTCACGATCACCAGCAGCCCGTCGAGCACCGCCTCGACGAAGCTGGTGGTCAACGTCTGCTGGATCTGCTGCACCGCGCCAAAGCGCGACATCACGTCACCGGTGTGGCGCTTCTCGAACCAGCCGACCGGCAGGCGCATCAGGTGCGAGAACACGTTGCCGAGCCATTGCAGGTTCAGGCTGCTCGACAGGTGCAGCACCGCCCACGAGCGGATCGCGCCGGTGCCCACCTGGATCAGCACCAGCAGCCCGAAGCCGATACCGAGGGTGACCAGCAAGTCTCGATCGGCGCTGACGAGCACGCCATCGACCACCCACTGCATCAGGAAGGGCGACAGCAGCAGAAAGGCTTCGAGAGCGAGAGCGAGCGCGAAGATTTGCAGCAAGGAACGCTTCAGCCCCGTCACGCGCCCCAGCAGATGACGCAGGCTGACGCTCTGGCGCTCGGTGCGTGGTCGGAAATCCGCCTGCGGCGTCAGCTCCAGCACCACGCC
>JANOQS010000455.1:0-2264 GCA_031414975.1 Methylibium sp.
GTCGAGAAAGCCGAACAGCAGGCAGGCCCAGAACGCACCGACCGGGTGCCACTTGCCGAAGATCATCGCGGCCAGCGCCATGAAGCCGCGCCCTGCCGTCATGTTGGGCACGAACGACGCGTTCTGCGCCAGCACCAGGTAGCTGCCGGCCAGGCTGCACAGCGCGCCATTCAGCGTGAGCGCGGCGTAGCGCAGCTTGATCACCGACACGCCGGCCGCATCGACCATGTGCGGGTTCTCGCCGACCGCGCGCAGGCGCAGCCCGAAGCGCGTGCGGTACAGCAGCCACCACACGGCCGGCACCAGCGCGATGGCGAGGTAGACCATGATGTTGTGGCTCAACAGACCGTCGCCCAACAAGGGACCGAGCCACGGCACGCCGTGCAGCGCCGCCGCGGCGCCGGGGAAGAGCGCCTGCAGCCGCACGTCGGCCGTCACCGGAGGCGTCTGCCCGCCCTGCGCGAACCACGCGATGCCCAGGACCGCGGTGAGCCCGACGGCGATGATGTTGACCGCCACGCCCGACACCACCTGGTCGCCCCGGTGGCTGACGCAGGCCCAGCCGTGCAGCCACGACAGCGCGATGGTCACGAGCATCGCCGTCATGAGCGCCAGCGTGGTCGACCCCCAGGCCGCCCCGGCCGCGCCGGCGGCGAACGCGGCGAACAGCATCTTGCCTTCGAGGCCAATGTCGATCACGCCGGCGCGTTCGACGATCAGGCCCGCCAGCGCGCACAGGATCAGCGGCGTGGCCACGCGCAGCGTTGACGCGAGCAGCGCGCCGAACAGCGCGTCATCCATGCGGTGTACCGGTCGGAGCGGCCGAAACCACCGGCGCCGCGGGGCGCGCGAACCTGCGCCGCAGCACCTCCACGACCCAGCCCACGTGCGGCGCAATCACATACGCCATCGCGCCCGAGAACAGCACGATGAAGCCCTGCAGCATCACCACCATGTCGCGGCTGAAGCCGCGCACCTCGAAGCTCACTTCGGCGCCGCCCTGGAACAGCGCGCCGAACAGCACGCTGGCCAGCACGATGCCGACCGGGTGGTTGCGCCCCATCAGCGCCACCGCAATGCCGGTGAAGCCGGCGCCGTTGATGAAGTCCAGCAGCAACTTGCCGTTCACGCCGGCAATCTCGTTCATGCCCACCATGCCCGCGAGCGCGCCGGACAGACTCATCGAGAACACGATCTGGCGCTGTGGGCTGATGCCGGCATAGGCCGCAGCCCCCGGGCTGGAGCCGACCGCGCGCAGCGCATAACCGGCGCGCGTGCGCCACAGCAGCAGGTACACGCCCAGCGCCGCGGCCAGCGCCAGCAGCAGGCTCAGGTTCAGCGGCGAGTTGGGCCACTGGATGCCCAGCCAGCCGAACGCCTGCTGCGCACCGGGCAGCAGGGCGCCCGGACCGAACGGCTCGGTCTCCACCGCCATCAGCCCGGGCGGTTTCAGGCGGTTCACGAGCAGGTACACCAGCAAGCTGCTGGCCAGAAAATTGAACATGATCGTCGTGATGACGATGTGGCTGCCTCGGTAAGCCTGCAGGTACGCCGGCACCGCCGCCCACACCATGCCGAAGGCCGCGCCGGCCAGCAGCATCAGCGGCAGCACCACCCACGCGGGTTGTGTGTGCGACAACCACAAGCCCACCAGCCCGGTGCCCAGCCCGCCCAAGATCGCCTGGCCTTCGCCGCCGATGTTGAACAGCCCGCCATGAAATGCCACCGCCACCGCCAGCCCGGTGAAGATGAACGTGGTCGCGTAGTACAGCGTGTAGCTCAAGCCGCGCGGTGTGCCGAACGCGCCTTGCACCAGCACCGTCAGCACCTGCAGCGGGTTCTGGCCGACGAGTGCCACCACGACGGCGGCGGCCAGCATCGCGATCATCAGGTTGATGATCGGCAACAGCACCAGGTCGGCCCAGCGGGGCAGGGGTGGGGCGGAGGTCATGCTTGTTTCGTCGTGTTGCGATGGTTGTCGCGTTGACTGTTGCGCTTGCTGTTGTGGCTACTGTTACGGCTTGTGCGGCTCGCGGCGGGCGGTGCCCGGCGGGGGCTCATGCTGGGGCGGTCTGCGCTGGCGCTCCGACTCCACTGCGTGCCCTGGCGCTTGCAGGCGCCAGGGCGTGTGCCAGGCGAAGAACAGTCCGCAGGGACTGTTCTTCGTCCGGGCACACTGCATCGGTCTCGCGGCCCGTCGCCGAACTCGCTCCGCTTGCTTCGCCGCGCTACGCTCAAACAGGCGGCGACAAGTCAGTCTACGA
>JANOQS010000456.1:0-1896 GCA_031414975.1 Methylibium sp.
TTGCAGCACGGGTTTTTGTTTTTGGGGCAATTACCATAGTCGGTTCTGGTGGGGGCGGGGGTTACCGGGCGGGGGGGTTTTCTGGGGGGGCGAGGAGCGGAGTTTCTGGGTCGGCGCGCGCCGCCCGCTTCAAGAACTGACTCGCCGCGGCTGTTTGAGCGGAATGAGCAAAGCGAATGAAGCGAGTTCGGCGGCGCCGACCTCATGCCGAGCACCGCAGCGCAGTCGGCGTACCCGCCGACCGCCCCAGCATGAGCCCCTGCCGGGTACCGCCTGCCGCGCCGCCACCGTTTGCGCTTTGCATCGAAGAGCAAGAGCCCGCGTGCGTACTGCGAGGGTATTGGCTCTTCCGTCGAAGAGCTGAAACGCTTCCGCAAAGGCGCGCCCGGACAGGCCGGAGGGCGCCTCTTCGGCGCTGAGGAGCACAGGGCTCGTGGCCCGCGCGCGCAGCGCGCTACGTGAACTGACTTGTCGCCGCCTGTTTGAACGTAGAGAGCGAAGCGAGCGAAGTGAGTTCGGCGACGGGCCACGAGACCGAGCACCGGAAGGGGGTCGGAGCGCCAGCGGAGACCGCCGAAGCGAAGCCCTCCGGCCTGCCCGGACGCACCTTTGCCGCTCGACCTTCGCAAGAAGTCGGCCTATTGATACGCACGAATGTCCTTGAACACCGAATACAGCGGCGTCTTGCGGGCATCGAACACGCGCCCGCCGGTCGTCTTGATCAGCTCCTTCAGGTTCGCCTCATTCGCCTCACCGAACAACACCATGAACACCGGAATCGCGCGCACGTCTTCGGGCAACTGCGCATACGCGGCCTTGAACTCGGCCAGCCCGCGCCCTTCGGTGTTTTCGCCATCGGTGAAGGTGACCACCGAGTACTGGTAGTCCGGCGACTTCCTGCGCTGCTCGAGCATGTGCTTGAGCGCGGCCAGCACGCTGTCGTAGATCGCGGTGCCGCCGGTCATGTTCAGGCCGTCGGCATAGGCGCGCACGTCGGCCAGCACCTTCTGCTTGGCTTCGGAATCTTCCTGCACCTGCACGCCCTTGGCCTTGGCGCGCGTGGCCGGCACCTCGAAGAACGTGAGGTTGCCGGGCCGGCTGGCGAATGGCAGCAGCCACACGCGCTCGCGGTTGGTCAGCTTGGCCAGGCGGCCGGTCAGCGAGGCATCGGCGCCGGCGATGTAGTGCATCGCCTCGATCAACTGCCCGCGCCGCCCCTGGCCCGCCATGCTGCCGCTGGTGTCGAGCACGAAGGTCGATGCGATCGGGCGGCGGAACTCGTTCAGGTACGCGTCGATCAGCCCGTCGGCCAGCGCGCGGTCGGGTGAGAACGGCAGCTCGACCAGCATGTTGCCTTTGGGGAACAGATCGCCGAGCGCCGCGGCCACCTCGCCGTTGATGGGGCGCCGCAAGGTCTGGCGCGCCAGCCAAGTCTGCGCTTCCGCGCCCTTCAGGTAGGCCACCACCTTCTGGTAGTCGTCGCGCCGCGCTTCACTCAGCAGCATGAACGGGTAGTCGGCGGTGGACACACCTTCGCGCGGGTACACGAGCGTGAGCTTCTCGCGCAGCTTGCCGCTGTTGTTCAGGCTCAGCAGCCAGCTTTCATAGTTGATGAAGGTGTTGACCTTGCTTCCCTGCTGCTCGTTGAACTTTTCCGACAGGTAGGTGGAGTTGTCGCCCGGCAGCTTGTAGCCCTTCAGGAAATTCGAGATCGCGCCTCGGTCCACGTCGTCGGCACTCAGTGCCTCGGCCTTGCCGCCGGCCGCGGCCACCACGCCCATCAGCGCCATGAAACCCTGGTTCGACGTGGCGGGGTTGGACAGCGCGTAGCTCAGCTTGCCGTCGCGCGCGGCCTGGGTGATGACTTTCCAGTCGACCTTGGCGGCTGCGGCGGGG
>JANOQS010000457.1:0-2301 GCA_031414975.1 Methylibium sp.
CGCAAGCCATCGTGTCGGCCAACATCGGCTGCATCCAGCACCTGCAGACCGGCACCACGACGCCGGTGAAGCACTGGGTCGAGGTGCTGGACGAAGCACTCGGCTGAATTTGCCGCGCGCCGCCCTGGCGTGCGCTTGACCGCCGCCTGGCCCATAGCCTCAGGCGATGAACGGCATTGCTTCAATCAACTCCAAGAATGCGGCGTTGCAGCAATACTATCGACATTGTTTCTTCAATAGTATTCTCACTACCGGAGTTTTCCATGTCCCTGATCAACACCCCCGTCCAGCCGTTCAAGACCCAAGCCTTCCACAACGGCAAGTTCATCGAAGTCACCGAACAGAGCCTGAAGGGCCACTGGTCGGTTCTGATCTTCATGCCGGCCGCCTTCACCTTCAACTGCCCGACCGAAGTGGAAGACGCGGCCGACAACTACGCCGAATTCCAGAAAGCAGAGACGCAGGTCTACATCGTCACCACCGACACGCACTTCTCGCACAAGGTGTGGCACGAGACCAGCCCGGCCGTCGGCAAGGCGAAGTTCCCGCTCGTCGGTGATCCGACCCACACGCTGACCAACGCTTTCGGCGTGCACATTCCCGAAGAAGGCTTGGCGCTGCGCGGCACCTTCGTGATCAACCCGGAAGGCATCATCAAGACCGCCGAGGTGCACTCGAACGAGATCGCGCGTGACGTGAAGGAAACGCTGCGCAAGCTGAAGGCCGCCCAGTACACCGCCAAGAACCCCGGCCAGGTGTGCCCGGCCAAGTGGAACGACGGTGCCAAGACGCTGACCCCGTCGCTCGACCTCGTCGGCAAGATCTAAGCCCCCCCGCTTCGACAAGACCTTCAGGCCTTGTCGACAGCCCGCGCCGTGCGGGTTGTCGACCGGGCCGGGACTCTCACGCCCTCATGTTTTGACCACAGGAGCATCACCATGCTGGACGACAACCTCAAGGCACAGCTCAAGGGCTACCTCGAACGTGTGACGCAACCGATCGAGCTGGTCGCGTCGCTCGACGACCGCTCCGCTTCGCAGGAAATGCGCGAGCTGCTCGATCAGATCGGCGCGCTGAGCGACAAGATCAGCGTGCGTCACGACGGCAGCGACGCGCGTCGCCCGTCGTTCTCGATCGGCCGCCAAGGCCATGACATGGGCGTGCGCTTCGCCGCCATCCCGATGGGCCACGAGTTCACCTCGCTGGTGCTGGCGCTGCTGCAGGCCGGCGGCCACCCGCCCAAGCTGGATGCCGACGTGATCGAGCAGATCAAGTCCCTGGAAGGCGAGTTCGTCTTCGAGACCTACATGTCGCTCACCTGCCACAACTGCCCGGACGTGGTGCAGGCGCTCAACCTGATGGCGGTGCTGAACCCGCGTATCCGCCACGTGGCGATCGACGGCGGGCTGTTCCAGGCCGAGGTCGAAGCGCGCCAGATCATGGCCGTGCCGCTGGTGTTCCTGAACGGCGAGATGTTCCATTCGGGCCGCATCGAGCTCGCCGACATCCTGGCCAAGATCGACACCGGTGCCGCGTCACGCGATGCTGCCAAGCTGGGCAGCAAGGACGCGTTCGACATGCTGATCGTCGGCGGTGGCCCCGCCGGCGCGGCGGCCGCGGTGTATGCCGCGCGCAAGGGCATTCGCACCGGCGTGGTGGCCGAACGTTTCGGCGGGCAGACTTTGGACACGATGGGCATCGAGAACTTCATCTCGGTGCAGGAAACGCAAGGCCCGAAATTCGCCGCCGCGATGGAAGCGCAGGTGCGCAGCTACGGCGTGGACGTGATGAACAGCCAGCGCGTCACCGCCATCGAACCGGCAGCGCAGCCGGGTGGTGAAATCACCGTGACCTTGGCCAACGGCGCCGCGTTGAAAAGCCGCTCGGTCGTGCTGGCCACCGGCGCGCGCTGGCGCAACGTGAACGTGCCGGGCGAGCAGGAATACAAGAACAAGGGCGTGGCCTATTGCCCGCACTGCGACGGCCCGCTGTTCAAGGGCAAGCGCGTGGCGGTGATCGGTGGCGGCAACTCGGGCGTCGAAGCCGCGATCGACCTGGCCGGCGTGGTGGCGCACGTGACCCTGGTCGAGTTTGCCGACCAGCTCAAGGCCGACGCGGTGCTGGTGACCAAGCTCAAGAGCCTGGCGAATGTGGAGATCCACACCCATGCGCAGACGACCGAGATCACCGGCGACGGCGCGAAGGTGAACGGTCTGGTCTTCAAGGACCGCGCCAGCGGGCAGGAGCGCCGCGTTGCGCTCGAAGGCGTGTTCGTGCAGATCGGCCTGGTGCCCAACACCG
>JANOQS010000458.1:0-2114 GCA_031414975.1 Methylibium sp.
ACCGACGACACCCCCACCTCCCTGGCCCGAGCCTTCGGCGAACTTCGGGATCGCCTGCGCGGTCTGGTACTGCATGAACTTGCCCATGTCGCCGCCGACCATGCCCATGCCGATCTTCTGGTCGAGGATCTTCTGCAGCTCTTCGGGCAGCGACACGTTCTGCAGCGTCACGCCTTCGAGCTTGAGCCCGATGGCCGCGAACGACGGCGCGGTGGCGGCCTGCAGCGCCTTGGCGAACTCGACCTGGTTGGCCGCCAGGTCGAGGAAGGCCACGCCACTGGAGGCGACTGCGTCGGAGATGTGCTGCAGCATCAGCCCACGCAACTGGCCGTCGAGTTCGGCCGCGGTGTAGGTGTCGCGCGTGCCCGAGATCTCGGTGTGGAACAGCTTCGGGTCGGCCACCCGGTAGCTGTAGTTGCCGAAGCCGCGCAGCCGCACGGCGCCGAAGTCCTTGTCACGGATCGTCACCGGCTGCGTGGTGCCCCAGCGCTGGTCAACCTGCTGGCGCGTGCTGAAGAAATACACGTCGCTCTTGAACGGGCTCTGGAACAGCTTGTCCCAGTTCTGCAGGTAGGTCAGCACCGGCAGGGTGGCGGTGCTGAGCTTGTAGCGGCCGGGGCCGAACACGTCGGCCACCTTGCCTTCGTTGACGAACACCGCCATCTGCGATTCGCGCACCGTCAGCGACGCGCCGTTCTGGATTTCGCGGTCGGCCATCGGGAAGCGCCAGGCCAGCACGCCGTCGCCGCCTTCGGTCCATTCGATGATGTCGATGAACTGTTTCTTGATGAAATCCATCAGCGCCATGGCCTGTCTCCCCAATGAATGTGGGGGCATGATAGTGGGGACTCGGCGGGGCGCAAAGCTGCGCGCGTGCGGTGCGGGTGTGGCATATCGCACTAATATCGACCGCGAACCTCAGCATCACCCCAGCTCCCATGAACACGTTGCAAAAATCGCTGTCGCTGGCCATCGTCGGCGCCGGCCCCGTCGGCCTGGCGCTGGCGCTGCTGGCCGCCAAGGCACTGCCCGATGCGCGCATCACGCTGTTCGATGCGCGCCCGGAAGATAAGGACGTGTCGGGCGACCCGCGCACCCTGGCCCTGTCGCTGGGCAGCGTGCAGTTGCTGCAGCGTCTGGGCGCCTGGCGTGCCGACCTGGCGCAGCCGATCCTCGAAGTGCACGTGTCGCAACAGCCGCCTTCGGTCGGCGCGCTGCTCGGCACGTGGCTGGGCGAGCCCGAAGTGCGCATTCGCGCGCTCGACGAGGCCGTGCCGATGCTGGGTGCGGTGCTGAGCTACGGCCACATCGTCGCGCCCTTGCAGCAGGCCTGGGTGGCGGCCCGGCAGCGCGAACCGCAGCGCCTGCTGAGCCGCTTCGGCGTGCCGGTGGCCGCGCTGAAGAACCTGGCCGGCGGCGTCGAAGTGGATGCAGGCATTGCCGAATCCTTCGACCTGGCGGTGGTGGCCGAGGGCGGTGTGTTCGCCGACCAGGCGCGCAAGGCCGTGACACATGATTACCGCCAGACGGCCTGGGTCGGTCAGGTGACGTTCGAGACCGACGCCGTGACGCCCCGCGCGCCCGGCGTCGCCTTCGAGCGCTTTACGCGCCACGGCCCGGCGGCACTGCTGCCACTGAAGGACGGCCGCGCGGCGCTGGTGTGGTGCGTCTCGACCCTGGACGACCCGGTGCGCGAATTGAACGACACCCAGCGCGCGGTGGTGCTGGGCAGCATCTTCCACCCCGCTGTCGGCCGCATCGCGTCGGTTTCACCGCTGAAGCAGTTTGCGCTCGGGCTGAATGCCGAACGCACGCTGACCGACGGCCGCACGGTGCGCATCGGCAATGCCGCGCAGACCCTGCACCCGGTGGCCGGCCAGGGCCTGAACCTGGGGCTGCGCGACGCCTACGAACTGGTGCATTCGCTGGCCCGCAACCCGGATGTGACGGGCGTGCTGCGCAAGCTCGAATGGCAACGCGCCCCGGACCGCTGGGCGATGATCGCGGCGACCGACTTCCTGGCGCGCAGCTTCACCTGGACGCTGCCCGGTGCCGGCGCGGCGCGCGGGCTGGGCCTGGCCGCGCTGCAGTTCCTCGGGCCGGTGCGCTCGGCG
>JANOQS010000459.1:0-14643 GCA_031414975.1 Methylibium sp.
TGTACGGTGCGGCACCGGCGGCACTCGCCGCCGCGCTGGAAGGGGCCGTCGCCTGCACGCGCAGTTCGGCGCGCGTGAGCAGCCGCATCGCCACCACCGCCACCGCGGCGGTGGCCATGTACGCCAGTGGCCTGCTGTTCGAGTGGGTTGACCCGGCGCTGCTGGCGGCCGGCGTGCCCTCGGCCGGCGCGCACCTGGCTGCGCTGGCGATCGCGGCGGTGTGTTATCTGCCGGCCAGCACCATGCCGTTGATGCAGGTGATCTGCCTCAAGCACGGCCGCTCGCTGCGCTTGAACGACTGGTTTGCCGACGCGTCGGGCATGGGTGCGGTGTACCTCGTCGCATCGCTGATGGCCGGTGTGCTGTCGCTCAACGCGCAGCAGTTCGGGCGCTCGGTGGTGGCGGTCGGCGTCGGCGTGGTCGGCCTGGGCCTGGCGATGCTGCGCAGCCATTTCGGGCACCAGATCGCCGAGCACCAGGCGCAGGAAGAGCGGGTCGAGGCGGCCGAGGCCGAGGCGGTCGAGAACCAGAAGCGCTTCCACGCCGCGTTCACGCACGCCGCCATCGGCATGGCCATCGTGTCGCCGCACGGCCAGGTGCTGCAGGTCAACCAGGCCCTGTGCGCGCTGGTGGGTTGCCGGCCCGAGCACCTGCTGGGCCGCCCGTTCGGCGGCCTGCTGCACCCGGGCGACGCAGCGCTGCTGGAGCGCCATGCGGCCGGCATTGCCTCGCGCCACCAGGAATCGTTCTCGATCGAGATGCGCTGCCTGGCGCACGACCGCTCCGAGGGTGAGACCTGGGTGTCCCTGCACTGCGGCCTGTTCGGCGACACGACGACCGGCCAGGCCGGCCTGATCTACCAGTTGCATGACATCACCTCGCGGCGCCGCGCCGAAGGCGACCTGCGCCACATCGCCTACCACGACAGCCTGACCGACCTGGCCAACCGCAACTGCTTCCAGCAGCGCCTGAACGTGGCCGTCGAGCGGCACCGCCAGGACCCGCGCGCCGGCTTTGCGGTGATGTGCCTGGACCTCGACCGCTTCAAGATCGTCAACGACAGCCTGGGTCACCCGGCCGGCGACCAGTTGCTGAAAGTGGCGGCCGCGCGCATCAGCGCCGGTGTGCGCCCGGGCGACCTGGTGGCGCGGCTGGGCGGCGATGAATTCGCGATCCTGCTCGAAGGCGATGCCGATCATTCGTCGCGCGACGACCTGGTGAGCCTGGGTGAGCGCCTGCGCCACGCGCTCGAGCAGCCGGTCAAGATCAACGGCACCGAGGTGCGGCCGGCGGCCAGCATCGGCCTGACCTTTTGCGACACCGAATACCGCGATGCCGACGAAGTGCTGCGCAACGCCGACCTGGCCATGTACAAGGCCAAGGGCGACGGCAAGGGCCGGCTGGCGCTGTTCGACACCCGCCTGACCGAGCAGCTCGGCCACAAGCTGCAGCTCGAAGCCGACCTGCGCCGCGCCATCGGCGAGGGCCAGTTGTCGCTCGCCTACCAGCCGCTGTTCCAGCTCGAGCCGTACCGGCTGTGCGGCTTCGAGGCGCTGGCGCGCTGGGTCCACCCGGTGCGCGGCGCCATCAGCCCGAGTGTGTTCATCACCCTGGCCGAAGAGACCGGCTGCATCGAGACGCTGACGCGCTGGGCGGTGGACGAGGCGGTGCGCCAGCATGCGGCCTGGTGCCGCCTGGCGCCGCGCTTTAGCGATCTGGTGATGCACGTGAACGTGTCGGGCAAGGACCTGGCCAAGCCCGAGTTCGTGGCGAATGTGCGCAGCGCGCTCGAACAGCACGGCCTGCCGGCCCGCCAGCTCGTGCTCGAGATCACCGAGAGCACCTTGATGGAACACCGCGAGCACGCGATGCTGGCGCTGGCCGAACTGCGCGCGCTGGGCGTGAAGCTCGGCATCGACGACTTCGGCACCGGCTACTCGTCGCTCGCCTACCTGAGCACCTTGCCGTTCGACTGCCTGAAGATCGACCGCTCGTTCGTGATCGGCATGCAGCACAGCGCGCAGAACGTCGAGATCGTGCGCACCGTCGTGTCGCTCGGCCGCTCGCTGAACAAGGACGTGGTGGCCGAAGGCATCGAGACGCACGAACAACTGCAACGCCTGAAGCAGCTCGGCGCGACGATCGGGCAGGGTTACCTGCTGTCGCGCCCGCTCAACCCGCTGCAGGTGGGCGAGTTGCTGACCGAGCCCGCCGTTTCGCCCGCCTGAGGCAGGTTTGGCGGGCTCGGCGGGCGTGCATCAGGCCGGCAGTCGGCGCACCTGCACGGTCGCCGTCATGCCCTGGTAGGCGTCGGCGGCGCCGAACCAGCTGCCCGAGATCGGCGAGGCCTGGCTCGGGTCGCGCGCCACGCCCACGCGGATCAGCTGGTTGCCACCGAGCATGTTGTTGGTCGGGTCGAAGGTGACCCAACCCGCGCCGGGCAGGTAGACCTGCAGCCAGGCGTGCGTGGCCCCGGCGCCAACGGTGGGCGGGGCACCGGCACCGGCGCTGGCCTCGGCCGCGTTGTCGAGCGCCGGGTCGTACAGGTAGCCCGACACGAAGCGCGTGGCCATGCCCAGGCGGCGCACCGCCTCCATCATCAGCAAGGCAAAGTCGCGGCAACTGCCGGTGCCCAGGCGGATGGTCTGCAGCGGCGACTGCGTGCCTTCTTCATCGCGCTGCGAGTAGCCGAAGTGGTCGCGGATGAACTGGTTCATCGCCAGCAGCAGGTCGCGCGTGCCGGTCGGGCCGTCGGTGCGGATGAACTGGCGCGCCCAGTGCGTCAGCACGCCTTCCGGGTCGTCGTGGTGCGGGCGCATGTAGTGCTCCAGGTCGAAGCGCTCTTCCACCGAATAGGCAAACGGAAAGATCAGCGCGCTGGGCGACAGTTGCAGCTCCGGGAATTCGCTCTGCGCATGTTCGATCGTGAACGAGCAGGTGATCTGCAACTCGGTTGCTTCGCCCAGCGGCGTGACCAGCGCGACCGAGTTGGAGTGCGGGTCCTGGATCATGCGCACGGTGGCGTCGGGGCTGACCTCGAGGTCGGTGGCCAGCACACGCTGGTCGTGGCTGTCGCGCGGGCGGAACATCACGCGGTGCTCGCCGAAGGTGACTGGCGAGCCGTAGCGGTAGACGGTGGTGTGGGTGATGTCGTAGTGAACAGGCATGTGGGCGAGCTTACGCGAACGTGCGCGGGACACCGCCTGGCACTCCTCAGGGCCGATGCTGGAGCGAGATGCGCAGTTCGCGCGCCTCGATCAGACCCGAGCGGGCTTCGTCGGGCGACAGCGGGTCGAACGCGAAGGCCGTCGTGCCGTCCATCGTCGCCTTGCCGATGCTGCGGACCTTGGCGGGCATGACCGCCGCGCCGCAATCGCCCACCCGAAGCGCCGGTCCCGCCGAGCCGAACTTGACTGCGACCTTGACGATGCTGCGCGTGGCTGCAGCCAGTGCCGGCGAGCTGCACGGTTGCAGCACCAGCTTCAGCGTCTCGTCGCCCTGCGCGCCCACGAATCGATAGGGACCGAGCGAGACGAGCTGGCCTGCCGCGACCTTGACGCTGTCGATGCGCGACTCCGCGCCTTGCGGGTTGATGTTGAACACCCGCACGCGGCCGGGCAAGGTCGGCCGGTAGTGGACCTGGAATTGGTCGCCGGTGCGAAACACATGCTGCGCCGGATCGACCGGCCGCACCGCGGCGTCGGCCCCGATCAGGTGGATCTCGAAAGCGACCCCGGCCTGCAGATCGGCAAGCGCCTTCACATCGCCCGACACCGACGAGGTGACCGGCGTCGCGCTTGCATGCACGCCGGCGGGCAGGCTCGTCGAACCCATCGAACTCAGGGTGCCGATCGGCCCCACCGGGTCCGGCAGCGCCGCCGACAGGCTCGACGCCGGACCCGACGAACCCGCGCCCGGTTCGCCGCCGAACCATTTGGTGATCGACCCGCCGAGCCCTTGCGACAGCGCGGTGCCCACGCCATTGCCCAGCCCCTGGGCGATCAGCGCCGCCAGGGTTGCAACGAACAGGCCGCGCGTGCCGGCCCGCGGCGCGCCGGCCGCACTCTCCATGCCTTGGCCGTAGTACGTTTCCGGCGTGCCCGAGACCTGCGCGTTGGCGGTGCCGGCGAGCACGACGAGGGCGTGAAAGACGGCCCGCGCCAGCACGTTCGCAAAGCGGCGCGACAGGGGGTGGGGCGTGGCGAGAGACATGGCGATGCTCCTGAGGGGGTGGTTCGATCCCCCTGAGTGACCGCTGGCACAAATTGCATTCAAACGCCGCCGAGGATGCTGTGCTGAACGCCGAGGCGCCGACGCGGCGCCCGGGTCAGGCCGACACCGCCTGTCGCGCCGACACCAGCACGCGGGCCACCGCGTTGTGCAGGAACTCCTGGCGCACCGCCACGTTCACGCCGGGCACCATCCAGCGCGTCATCCGGACCCCGCGGTTGGAGAGGAAGGGCCCCATGAACGAGCCGTCGCCGACGACCTTGAAGGCCGAGAACTCACCCGCCGGTACCTTCACGTTCTCGCGCCGGACGATGCGGAAGTCGTATTCGCCGCTGCCGCTGGTCGTACCGATCTGCTGGAACCGGCTCGACCACTTGCGGCCCACCTGCAGCTCGGCCGGGTTCACCTGGTTGGGCACCGGGAAGCGGTGCTGCTGGTCCTGGATCAGGTTGCCCATCAGATCGAGCAGCGTGCCGTTGCCGTACTCGACCCGGTTGGCCGCGACGTCGACCCGCTTGACCACCAGCCGGAAGGTGTGCTCCAAAGCGTCGGAGTGCAGGTGGCGGTCCTGGAAGACAAACTCGTCCCCCGGCGTCCAGATCGGCCGGAACGGGTAGCTGCCGGCCGAGTTCGGGTTTCCCGAGCCCTTGAAGCGCGCCGGCACCGGGTGCGTTGCACCCAGCAGCAGGGCCGGCGGGCGCTGCGGCGCGGGAAGGGGCGCGGGAGCGCGTGCTGCCGCTTTCTTGCGCGCCAGCACTTGCGCCAGCAATTCCTGGTGGCGCACCTCCGCCGCTTCGGCGAACGTGCCGTTCGGATAGCGCTTGAGGTAGCCCGCCCACGCGGCCGGATCCTGCGACGTCTTGATCCGGTTCCAGGTCTCGAGCTCCTCGACGGCCCGACGTTCCAGTTCCGCCGCGGAGAGCTTCGGCGCGGGGAACAGGTAGACATCGTTCTCGAGCGAGGTCGACTCGCACGGCACCTGCTCGCCTCCGGAGGCCTCGGCGACGTTCGTGCGCACGCGCTTGAGCGCCGCCTCCAGCGCCACGCCCTTGACGGCCAGCTCGCGCACCAGGTGCTCGGTGTAAAGGCCGTTGCGACTGCCCACCACCTCGACGGCCACGCGCCCGGGCCGGGTGGCGAAGGCCAGCAGCGTGCCGGCCGGCGCGTCGTACAGGTTCATGCCTTTCTGCGGCGGGCGCACGCGCGGCCCGAACGGGTCATCGCGGCAGGCGTCGAGGAAGATCAGCGCCGTCTTGCCCTTGGTGCGGCCGAGACGGTCGATCAGCCGGCCGAGGTCGACGCACTGCTTGCGGATGTCGCCGAGCGCCTCGACGTTGCCGTCCACCGGCAACATGTAGTTGCGCCAGTCCAGTTGCGCGGCATGGCCGGCGTAGAAGAACAGCCCGGTGCCGACGCTGCGCTCGGCCATCGCCTGCCCGAAGGCGTCGATGGCGTCGTTCATCTGCTGCTGCGTCGCGTTGAGCTTCAGGTCGATCGCGAAGCCGGCCTGGGTCAGCAAGGCAGCCACCGAGCGGGCATCGTTGCTTGCATTGTTGAGCGGGTTGTGGCGGTAGCGGTCGTTGCCGATCACCAGGGCCGTGCGGCCCAGTGTCCCTGGCATGCCGGGCACCACGGTGGCCTGCGCCGACACCGCCGCCAGTGGCCCGGCGGCACAGGCCAGCGACGATGCCAGCGTCTGCTCCAAGAGTTGCCGTCGCGACGTCATGTTCGGTTCTCCTTCGCGCTTCGAGCCACCGCTCACTGGCTCATGATGCTCCACGGCAAGCCCACCAGCGCACCGCCGCCGTCGCCGGCCGCATCCACCGTCACGCGCCGCTTGACCGCTGCCGGGCGCGCCGCGCTCGGCGCGTTCATCAGCCAGATCTGTGACTCGCCGGTGGCGCCGTTGTGCCACAGGAGATCGGCGAAGCCGTCGCGGTCGAAGTCGTTCGTGCCGGCAACCCGCCAAGGTGACCCGACCAACAGCTTGCGTCCGTTCTCGTCCAGTACCGTCGCCCGCGCCACGATGCGGCGGGTCAGCATCGACCAGACCTGCGTCTCGCCGCTCACGCCGTTGTGCCACACCAGGTCGGCCCGGCCATTGCCGTCGACGTCGTTCGCACTGACGAGTTTCCAGGGCGCCGAGACGAGCATTGCCTGGCCTTGTTCGTTCAGCACGGTGGCACGGCGCACGATGCGGTGGCGGTTCATGATCCAGACCTGCGTCTCGCCGCTGGCGCTGTTGTGCCAGACGATGTCGGTCTGGCCCTGCGCGTCCCGGTCCATGTTGGCGCTGGCGGCGATGCTCCAGGGCGGCCCGATCAGGATCGGCTTGCCGAGTTCGTCGACCACGGTCGCGCGGTCCTTGCGCACGTGGCCGTCCATGAACCACAGTTGGGTTTCGCCCGTGGAACTGTTGTACCAGAGCAGGTCGGCGTTGCGGCCTTCGCTGGCGGCGTTGAAGTCGCGCGTGCCGACAATGCGCCAGGGCGGCCCGATGTGGATCGGCTGCACGCCGTCGGTGATGGTGGCGCGGCCGATGCGCGACGCACCGCGCATGAACCAGATCTGCGCTTCGCCGGTCGAGGCGTTGTGCCACACGATGTCGCCGTTGCCGTCCTTGTTGAAGTCGTTGCTGGCCACAGCGTTGCCGATCGGCAGCGCGGGCGGTGCGGACGGCGTGGGCGGCGCGCCGGCCGACGGGCCCGATGCGCCGCAGTCGTCGCCGAACACCTGCACGACCTTGTAGTAGTGGCGCCCGCCGTGCGTCCAGGCGGCAGCGCCGACGCCGATGTGCTTTGCCTTGGCGTGGCGCAGGTTGGCGTCGTGGCCGGCCGAGTTCTTCCAGAACTGCAGCGCCGCCGTGACCACGGTGGGCGGCACTGCCACGTTCGGTAGCGACCCGGACTCGAACACGTTCTCGGCGTAGAAGCACGGCCGGTAGGCGTTGGTGGCCAGGATGCGCTGCTCGACCGTGCGGCCGTCGGCGCTGTGGCCGGTGGTGTTCGTGCGCGCCTGGTACTCGGCGTACTGCTGGGCCGCCTGCATCAGCGGCGCGCTCTGCACCAGCGCCGGCAGGCCCAGGCCGGCGCGGTAGTTGTTGGTATCACCCAGGATCGGGCGCACGACCCGCGCGGTGTCGATGGGGATGGACTGCGCGTGCGCCGCGTGGGCTGCCAGCAGCGTGCCGGCCGCGAGCGCGGCAATGTTCAGAAGGGTTTTCATGCGCATTCCTTGAGGGTGAGAACGGGTTGAGGGAGGGAACGCCACTGAGTGATGCCCGCCCGCCATCCGTTTCAATTCGGGCCGCGCCTACGTACACTGCTGCATGCAAGCGCCCGCGCCCGCCGACATTCAGGCCCTGTTGCGGCGCATCGCGCAGCGCGACCAGGCGGCGTTCCGCGCGCTCTATGAACTGTTCGCGCGCCGGGTCTATGCGTTCGTGCTGCACCGCTGCCGGCAGGAGGCGCTGGCGGAGGAAGTCGTGTCCGACACCTTGCTGCAGGTCTGGAAGGCGCCCGAGAGCTTTCGCGGCGAGTCGGCGTTTTCGACCTGGCTGCTCGGCGTGGCGCGCTTCAAGATGCTGGAGCGGCTGCGCCAGCGCGGGCCCGAGGCCGACGACGTGGACGAGCTCGACGAGAACCTGCTGGTCGACGAGACCGGCCCCGACGACGTGGCCGCCATGCGCCAGCGCAGCGAAGGCGTGCGCGAGTGCCTGGAGCTGCTGCCCACCGAGCAGCGCGAGTGCATCCACCTGGCCTACTACGAAGGCTGGACGCTCGACGAGATCGGTGCGCAGATGGGGCTGAAGAAGGAAACCGTGGGCACGCGCCTGTTCTACGCGCGCAAGAAGATCCAGGCCTGCATGGCCGCGCTGCTGGCGCGCGAGCGGGGGTCGAGTGGGTTCACGGAGGCGCCGGCGTGAAACCCCTGCCGTACGACGATGTGTTCGATGAGCTGCTGCGCCGCGCTGCCACCGGCACGCTGAGTGACGATGAGCGCGCGCGGCTCGAGGCGCACCTGCGCCAACACCCCGAGCGGCGTGCCGATCTGGAGTGGGACCAGGCCTTCACCGAACAACTGCAGATGAAGGTGGCCACGCTGCCGGCACTGCCCGGCTGGGAGCGCACGGCGCGGTGGCTGCAGGCCGAGCAGGCCACCGCCCATGCGGCGCCGATGCTGCGCACGGTCCGGCGCCCCGGCGTTCTGGACCGCCTCGCCAATTGGCTGCAGGCGTCGCTCGGTCTGGCGCTGAACACCCAGGCGATGGCCGTGGCGCTGGTGCTGGCGCAAGCCGGGGTGATCGGCTGGTGGGCCTGGCAATACGAGCAATTCGAGCCGCGCGGCCAGGACGGCGAGCACGGCCAGACCCGCAGCGGCACACCCGAGGCCACACCGCGCGGCCCGCTGCTGCGCGTGTCGTTCCGCCAGGACTTGCGCGAGGCCGAGTTGCGCGGCGCGCTGATCGAAGTGGGTGGCGAGATCGTCGGCGGGCCGGGGCAGCTCGGCGTCTACCTGGTGCGCGTGCAGAGGGGCGACCTGCAGGCCGCTGCGCAGCGCCTGCGTGCCGGCGGGAAGACCGAACTGGTCGAGGTGATCGGGGCCGAGCGATGAGGCTCGCGCGTGGCCTCGCGGCGCGGGCGCTCGCGCTGGCCGCGGTGCTGGTGGCCGTGCCGGCGCATGCGCAGGCCCAGGTGAAAGCGCCGGCCCAGGCGCAGGCACCCGCCAGAGTGGCCCTGCTGATCGGCAACGCGGCCTATGCCGACGCGCCGCTGCGCAACCCGCTGAACGATGTGCGCGAGCTGGCGGCTTCGTTGACGGCGCTCGGCTTTGCCGTCACGGCGCACGAGAACCTGAAGCTGCAGGAGATGCGCCAGGCGCTGCGCAAGTTCGTGCTCGGCACACGCTCGGCCCAGCTCCGGCTGGTCTACTTTGCCGGCCACGGGCTGCAACTGCGCGGGCGCAGCTACCTGTTGCCGGTGGGTGCGCGCATCGGCAGCGAAACCGATGTGCTGGAGCGCACGGCCGACGCGAGCGAGCTGGTCGAGCAGCTCGGGGCCATCGATCAAGGTGCCAACGTGGTGATCATCGACGCCTGCCGCGTGCACCCGCTGTTCACCGCCGGCAGCCGCCGGATGTGGGCCGCGCGGCCCGGTTTGTCAGCGTTGCCGGTGCCGCGCGGCACCGTGGTCGCGTTTGCGACCCGGCCCGGCCAGGTGGCGCTGGACGGCGCGGGTGCGCTCAGCATCTACACGCGCCACCTCAGCCAGGCGCTCAAAGACGCACCGGCCTTGCCGGTGGAGGCGTTCTTCAAGCGTGTGCGTGCCGGTGTGGCGGCCGAGACTGGCCAGCGCCAGGTGCCGTGGGAGAGCTCGGACCTGAACGGCGAACTGTGTTTTCGGCCTGATGCGAACGGCCGCTGCCGGCATGAGCCCTGATCGCCGCCATTGAATGGTTTTCACGCCGACGCGCACTCAGGGCGGTGCGGGCAGCCTGGCCCACGTCAACCTGGAGCCATGACCATGCGCAATACCCTGTGGACCCGATTCGACCGTGCGCTGCGTGCTGCACGGTGGCAGCCGTTGCTGGCCTCGCCGCTGCTCGTGCTGGCCTGCCTGCTGGCCGCTTGCGGCAGCCCCGGCCGTGCCGCCGCGGGTGCGGCCGGTGCAGCCGGTGCAGCCGACGCGGAATTTCAGGAACAGCCGGTGCAGATTGCGGCGCCGGACGTGACGCTGACGGGCCTGCTGTTCACCCCTTCGGGTCCGTCGCTGCGGGGCGCGCGGCGCCCGGCGATCGTGCTGATGCACGGTTGCGGCGGCATGAACGACACGCGCGGCGCGCTGGTCGCACGCCACCGCGACTGGGCCGAGCGCTTTGCGCGCTGGGGCTTCGTGACGCTCACGCTGGACAGCTTCGCTCCGCGCGGCATCGGCCCGGTCTGCGAATTGAAAGACCGCCCGATCCAGCCCTGGAACGAGCGCACCGTCGATGCCTATGCCGCGCTCGGCTACCTGGCCAGCCGCGCAGACGTGGACCCGGCTGCGGTATTTGTGCTGGGCTGGTCGCATGGCGGCTCGACCGTGATGGGCGTGGTACGCGAACGGGCGCCGGGCCACCAGGCAACGGGCCCGCACTTCAAGGCCGCGATCGCGTTCTACCCGGGCTGCGGCCAGCCGATGCGGCAGAAGGTCTACCGGCCGACGATGCCCTTGCTGATCTTGCATGGCGAGGCCGACGACTGGACGCCAGCGGCTCCGTGCGTCGATCTGGCGGCGAAGTTGCAAGCGGCCCGGTTGCCGGTCCAGACGATCACCTACCCCGGTGCGCACCACGGCTTCGACGCGCCAAGCGGCCCGGTGCGCTTGTTGCCCAAGGTCTACAACCCGGCCAATCCGGGTGAGCGCGGCGCGCACATCGGCACCGACCCGAAGGCGCGGCTGTTGGCGATCGACGAAGTCAGGCGCTTCATCGACCGGCAACTGCAGCGGTAGCGGCGGGCCCTGGCGCGCGCGCTGCTGGCTCGGCTGGCGCTGCTGGCTCTACCGGCTCTACTGGCGCTTCTTCAGCTCGATCTGCACGAGGTCGGGCCGGTCGGAGATGATGCCGTCCACGCCCATGTCGAGCAGCTTCACCATCATCGAAGGGTCGTTCACGGTCCACGGGATCACGCTCAGCCCGAGGGCGCGCGCTTCGGCCAGCAGGGCGGGCGTCAGGTAGGTCTGGTTCGGGGCCCAGATCTTTCCGCCTGCCGTATGCACGGCGCGCGGCACCGAGCCGCCGTGCGCCTCGGGCGCAAAACCGGCCAGCCACGGCGACGCGCTGCCACCGGGGCCAGGCGCCAAAGTGCGCGGCGAGGTGAGGTACATGGTGCGGATCTCGGGCGCCTCGCGCTGCACCACCTGCAGGGTGCTCCAGTCGAACGACTGGATCGTCATCCGGCGCTGCATGCCTGCGCTGCGAACCTCTTCGATCACGCGGCGCGCAAACGCCTCGGGTGCCCAGGTGGCGGCGCGTTCCAGCGGCGACAGCTTGGTTTCGCAGTCGAAGCCGACCCGTGTGTTCCCGGAGCGTTTGACCAGATCGAACAGCTCGGACAGTTTCGGGATCCGCGCACCATCGACCGGCTGCTGCTGAGGAAAGCCCTTGGCGTACTCGGTGCCGGGTTTCAGGCGGCCGACGTCGTAGCGCTGCAGCTCGGCGAACGTGAGTTCGCTGATCGGCGGGCCCGGCTTGGCCAGCCACTGGCCGTCGGGGCCACGTGTGGTGTCGGGGTTGAGCTGCAGGTCGTGGTGGATAACGACCACACCGTCCTGGGTGATGGCCATGTCGCACTCGAGCGTGTCCACGCCCAGGTCGAGCGCCTTCTGGAATGCGGGCAGCGTGTTCTCGGGCATCAGGCCGCGCGCGCCGCGGTGGCCTTGAAGGTCGAAGGCGTGGCTGCCGAAGGGCGTGAATGCGGCGACTGCCGCGATGAGTGCAACGAGGAGCAGGGGATGGGTCATGGCCGGCCATTCTGGCACCGAGCGCAACCCCGATGCGGGGCTTTGGCTCAGTGCGCCAGCGCGTCTTGCAGCCAGGCGCGTGCAATGCGCCAGCTGCGCTGCACGGCCACGGCAGAGCTGCCGTCCAGCTCGGCGATCTCGTCGATGCCCAGGCCGCCGAAGTGGCGCAACTCGACCAGACGAACCTGGTCCGACGACACCCGCGCCAGCCGCTCCAGCGCCGCATGCAGCGTGTCGAAGGCGATCTCTTCGGTTGGTTCATCGGCCAGCGCAGACACCAGGGTCACGCCGGTGGCACCGCGGTCGCGCCGCGCGTGGTCGGTGTGGTCGATCAGCACACGGCGCACCAGTTGGGCCGAGCAGGCCACGAAGCGCGCACGGTCGCGCGCGGCGAGCCGTTGCTGCACCATCAGCTTCAAGGCCGTGCCGTGCACCAGCTCGGTGGGCGACACCGGCTGGCGTGCGCGCGGGCCCGCCAGCATGCGGCGCGCGCCGTGGCGCATCTCGGCGTAGACGGCAGTGATCAACTTGTCGCGCGCGCCCGGGCTGTCGGTTTCGACTGCGCGAAGCAGGTCGGTGACACTGGGTGCCGCAAGCTTTTCGGTAACCGTCGGAAGCATGTTGGGGTGTGCGTTGGGTTCGAAATCACTGTACGTCAGTTCGCCCCGAACCGGGTCGCCAAGCCTGCGACACTCGTCACATGAACAGCCCACTGCTCCCCTCGGTCCCGGTTACCGGCTCTGCCTCCGGCGTCCCATTGCCGACCCCACTCGCCACACTGATGGTAAGCAATTGCAACCTGCTGAACCTGGCCTTGCCGGGCCGTGTGTTCTACGACAACCAGGACCCCTACAGCGCCGACGAATACACCCGCAAGATCGACTGGCTGGGCGCACAACTGGCCCGCCTCAACGCCGACGTGGCAGGCTTCCAGGAAGTGTGGGACGAAGCCGCGCTGAAGGCCGCGGTGGCGCGCAGCGGGCTGCGTTACGTTCATGTGCTCGCACCCGGCGCCGAGACCGGCGCGCTGGGCACGCCGCGGGTCGGCTTGGCGAGCCGCCTGCAAGTCGAAGCGGTCGAGTCGATCGTCGACTTCGCGCCGCGCGAGCACGTGCAGGTGCCCGAGCTCGGTGCGCACACACGTTTTGAGCGCCCGGTGCTGCATGCCACCCTGCGCACGCGCAACGGCTTGCGCCTGCACGTGCTGGTGGTGCACCTCAAGTCCAAGCGCCCGAAGTACCTGCAGGACGCGGCGGGCAACGCGCTCGAGGATCGCGACGACCCCGTCGTGACGGTGCGTGCGACCTTGCGCTCACTGGTGATGCGCGGTGCCGAGTCGGCCGCGCTGCGCGGCATCGTGCTCGGGCTGGTGCAGCGCACGCGCGACCCGCTGCTGCTGTTGGGCGACATGAACGACAGCCCGCACTCGGTCACCTGCCAGATGGTGGCCGCGACCCAGGCCATTGCCTACGACCGCCAGGCGCGCGACAGCGCGCTGTTCCACGCCTACGAGGTGCAGACCGAACCGGGCCTCAAGCGTGACATGGCGTATTCGCACGTGCACCAGGGCTGGCCAGACCTGCTGGACCAGATATGGGTCAGCGAGGAGTTCCTGCCCAGCAGCCGTTTTGCGCTCGGCGACGTGCGCAGAGTCGAGTACTTCAACGACCACCTGCAGGAAAGCCGCGAACGCTTTCGCAGCGACCACGGTTTCGTGCGCGCGCTGCTGCGCCTGAAAGCATGAAGGACACCGAGGTGTCCTTCATTTGAATCGCAGCGGGCTCATGTTCCGCTCTTGTCCCCGCTCTTGTACTGCGACGGAATCTACTTCTTGTTCTGCTTCTCGGTCTTCTTCGCCTTGGTCGGTGCCGCGGCCGCCGCAGCGACCACAGGTGCCACGACCACTTCTTCTTCCACCGCCGCCTGGACCGACACCGACACGATCACCGGATTGACCTTGCCCTGCGTCATCACCTTGATGCCGTCGGCCAGCTTGATGTCGTTGACGTGCAGCGACTGGCCCTTGGCCAGCGAGCCGAGGTCGACGGTCAGGAACTCGGGCAGTTGCGAGGCCAGGCACTGGATCATCAGCTCGGTCATCACGTGGTTCACCACGCAACTGTCGGTCTTGACGGCCGGCGAGTTTTCTTCGTTGATGAAATGCAGCGGAACCTTCTTGGTGATCTTGGTGGTGGCTTCGACGCGTTGGAAGTCGATGTGCAGCACGATCGGGCGGAACGGGTGCATCTGGTAGTCGCGCAGCAGCACGTTCTGCGACTTGCCCGCGAGTTCCATCTCGAGGATGGACGAGTGGAACGCTTCCTTCTTCAGCGCGAAGAAAAGGGCGTTGTGGTCCAGCTCGATCATGGCCGGCGTGCCGGCACCGTAGACGATGCCAGGCACCTTGGCGGCGTTGCGCAGGCGGCGGCTCGCTCCGGTCCCCTGCAGCGTACGCTCAAAAGCGACGAATTTCATGTTGACTCCAGTAAGAGGCAATCACCCGCGACCAGGTTGATTGCATGGATGGGCCTCATCGACCCGGCTTGCAGCAGCCGAACCGGCCGCTGCCCCGTCTGCGCATCAGAAGTTGGCGTTCTGCTCCGCAAACAAAGACGTGACCGATTCGCCGTCGGAAATGCGACGGATCGTTTCGGCGAACAGGAACGCCACCGAGAGCTGGCGTACCTTCTTGCATTTTTTGCCATCCTCGCTGAGCGGGATGGTGTTGGTGATGACCACTTCATCGAGCGCCGAATTCTTGATGCGCTCGATCGCCGGGCCCGAGAACACCGCGTGGGTGCAGTAGGCGTACACGCTCTTGGCGCCGCGCTCCTTCAGCACCTCGGCGGCTTTCACCAGCGTGCCGGCGGTGTCGATCATGTCGTCCATGATCACGCAGTTGCGGCCTTCG
>JANOQS010000460.1:0-7524 GCA_031414975.1 Methylibium sp.
GTGAGTGTGCGATAGCCGTTGGCGTTCAGTGACACGTCGGCGAGCATGCGGATAGCGCTGTAGGCGGGACGAAACCGCGCGCGGTGCTCAAGAAACTCGAGCAGCGCGGCCTGGAACTCGGTGGCTCGCAGCCTTGGCCGAGCGGCCGAGCCGGCCGACGACATGCGGCACACTCGCCCCACCTCAACTTTCCCTTGGCCGAGGCGTCGGGCATGCCACCGCGCAGCCCTCGTTGCCAGCGATTGACCATGTCAGATTCCGATTTCGACAACTCCGCGCCAATTCTGCGCCCCGACCGGCGCGCCGCTGAAGCGTTGTCGGCGTTGGCCGAGACCAGCGAGGGCGCGGTTGCCGTTGATCGCGATGCCCGCATCACCTGGATCAGCCCCAAGTACAAACGGCTGCTCGGCCTGGAAGGCGAGGGTCAGATCGTCGGCCGGCCCGTCGAAGATCTGATCCCCGAAAGCCGCCTTCGCGAGGTGCTCGAAACGCGCCGCCCGCTGGTGCTGGACCTGATGCGCTTCGGCAAACAGCACTTCGTCGTATGCCGCGTGCCGATTTTCGACGCGCAGGGCGAGATCGACGGTGCGGCCGGGTTTGTCTTTTACGACCGTCTGGACTATCTGCGGCCGATTCTCGATCGCTTTCAGGCCCTCGAGAACACGCTGGTGCACAGCCGTGCGGCGCTGGCCAGCGAACGGCGCGCGCGTTACCGGCTGTCCAACTTCATTGGCGTCAGCGCCGAGGTGCGTGCGGTCAAGGAGCGTGCGCGCCAGTTCGCGGTCCGTGACGGCGCCGTTCTGATCCAGGGCGAAACCGGCGTCGGCAAGGAACTGCTGGCGCAGGCGCTGCACCTGGCCTCGCCGCGTGCGAACGCGCCGTTTGTCGCGGTGAACATGGCGGCGGTGCCGGAGACCCTGCTTGAGTCGGAGTTCTTCGGCGTTGCACCCGGGGCGTTCACCGGCGCCGAGCGCAAGCCGCGCTTGGGCAAGTTCGAGCTTGCGCATGGCGGCACCCTGTTCCTCGACGAGATCGGCGACATGCCGGTGGCGATCCAGGCCAAGTTCCTGCGTGTGCTGCAAGAAGGTGAGTTTGAAGCGTTGGGGTCGAACCAGGTCAAGGCGGTCAACGTGCGCATCGTGGCGGCCACCAGCCAGAATCTCGAAGCCAAGATGAACGACGGCAGCTTCCGCAGCGATCTGTATTACCGCCTGAATGTGCTGCCGCTGCGCCTTCCGCCACTGCGTGAACGGCCCGAGGATATCGACGCCCTGGCCGACAAGATTCTCGACGACCTTGCTGCTGCCGATGACGGGGGCACCTGGCTGCTGACCGACACCGCCCGAGTGGTGCTCAAGCGCCATGCATGGCCGGGCAACGTGCGCGAGCTGCGCAATGTGCTCGAGCGTGCGACGGCGGTCGCATCGGGCCGTCTGCTCGACCTGCCCCAGATTGCCGAAGCGCTGGGCACCACTTCGACCGGGTCGGGTACAGCGGCGACGAACGGGTGGCCGAAGCTGCCGACGTTGGCGCAGACACTGGCCGACGCCGAGCGTGCCGCCATTGAGCGCGCGTTGCGCGCCGCGGAGGGCTCCAAGCCCGAGGCCGCTGGCTTGCTCGGCATCTCTCGCTCGCAGCTGTACGACAAGCTCAAGCGGCACGGACTGCAGGGGTAAACCCCGGACTTTCCGGGTCCCGTGCGAGACGCAGCGTCCGGCCTGCCGGACTGGGCGTTTGCCGGTGGTGGCGCAAGGCCAAAAGTCGTGTCAGCGCCACCGGGGGTGTCCGATATCGGGGACGCGCGCTGTTCGGCCGGACACGGCAAGTGCTTGATTCGTAAGAGCTTTCCAGTTTGTGCGCGGTTGGCATGGCGATTGCGCTGGTTTTCGTGCTCGCTCAACCCCACACGGAGACTGGAATGAACTTTGACCAAGGCTGGATTCGCCAAGCGCTGGCCGCGCTGGCATTTGCCGCAACGACAGCGACTGCCATCGCGCAAGACATCAAGATTGGCTACAACTCGGACCAGTCGGGCTCTGGCGCCGCCGAGCATGGGCTGTCGGGCCGTTTTGGCGTCGAGGCCGCCATCGAAGACGTCAACAAGGCCGGTGGCGTGCTCGGCCGCAAGCTGGTGCTCGTCAATCGCGACGATACGGGCCAGCCGCCCAAGTCGATCCAGAACATGAACGAGCTGATCGACAACGAAAAGGTCGCCGCCGTGATCGGGCCAACCAATTCCGGCAATGCCCTGGCGTGGCTGCACATCCCGCAGCAGAAGAAGGTGCCCGTCATCTCGCATGTGGCCACTGCCACCGAGATCACGCAACGCTACGCCAAGGAGCCGCACAACTACATCTTCCGCGTCTCGATGGTCGACCGCGAGCAGATCAGCCTGCTGGTGGCCTACGCAGTGAAGGCGTCCAAGAGCAAAAAGATCGCTGTCATCGGCGACTCCACCGGCTACGGCCAGCTCGGCGTGAAAGACGCCACCGAGATCCTCAAGCTGCACGGCATCACGCCGGTGGCCACCGAGAAGTTCGGGCCCAAGGACACCGACATGACCTCGCAGCTGGCCAAGGTTCGCGCCGCTGAGGCCGACACGCTGATCGTGTACGCGCTGGCCGACGCCAACGCGCAGCTGCTCAAGAGCATGGAGAAGGTCAACTATTTCCCCGTCACGCTCGGTTCATGGGCCAACGTGGCCACGCCGCTGCCCAACATCGCAGGCAAGAAGCTGGCTGAGCACCTGATCTTCGCTGCGTCGATCACCGAGACCTCGAACGACAAGGCCAAGGCGCTCAACGCGCGCATCCTGGCCAAGGAGAAGAGCCTGCCGGTGTTCGTTACCGCCGCGCAGGGCTACGACTGCGTGATGTTGCTGGCCGCAGCCATCACCAAGGCCGGTTCGACCGACGGCGAGAAGGTGCACGACGCGCTGCGCGCGGTCGACAACGTGGCCGGCATCATCAAGACCTACAACAAGCCCTTTGCACCCGGCGACCACGAAGGCCTGGGCGTGGCTGACTTCCGCCTGGCGCGCTGGAAGGACGGCAAGGTGACCGACTTCCAGGATGCGATCACGCAGGCCATGAAGCCGGTCGACCTGAAGAAGTGATGCGGCGCCGCGGCCTGCGCGCCGTGGCTTGAACGGCTTTTCTGGAGACAACCATGCAATCACTTCTGCAAGCGTTGCTGAGCGGGCTCGCGCTCGGCGGCATCTACGCGCTGGTCGCGCTCGGCTTCAATATCACCAACAACACCACCAAGACGCTGAACTTCGGCCAGGGCGAGTTCCTGGTTGCCGGGGCGTTTGTGGCGGTGTCGACCCTGCTGCTGCTGTCGGGCAAGGGCCTCAGCGGCAACCTGGAGCCGCAGGACGTGACGATCCCAGGCTACCTGCTCGCCTTCGTGGTCAGCGTCGTGGTGCTGGGTGTGCTGGGCGTGCTGCTGTACTACACCGCCGTGCGGCCCTTCGTGGGCTACGCCGGTCTGGCGTGGGTGATGAGCACGATCGGCTTCGGCATCATCATCCAGAACACCGCACTCGCGATCTGGGGCCCTGCGCCCTTGGCGATGCCTTCGCCACTGGGCAGCGAGGTGGTGCGCATCGGCGGCGCCGGCATCCTGCCGCAGGAGATCCTGATTCTCGTGGTGACGGCCATCGTGGTCACCGGGTTGGACCTGGTGCTGCGCCGCACGAAGATCGGCAAGGCGGTGCGTGCCGTGGCCCACAGCAAGCAAGCGGCCAGTCTGATGGGCATCAACGTCGGCGCGATCGTGATCCTGGCCTTCGTCGTCAGTTCGTGCCTGGCGGGCCTGGGTGGGCTGCTGATCGCGCCCATCACCACGGCTTCGGTTTTCATGGGGCTGACGCTGGCGCTGAAGGCGTTTTCGGCCGCGCTCGTCGGCGGCCTCAACAACCCGCGCGGCTGCATCCTCGGCGGCTTTCTGCTCGGCCTTGTCGAGGCGCTGGTGGCGCTGTGGCATGTCGAAATGCGCGAGATCAGCATCTTTCTGTTGATCATCGCCGTGCTCGTCTTCAAGCCCGAAGGGCTGCTCGGACAACGTATTGCGGAGAAGGTGTGATGAACAAGCGAACCCACTGGATCGGCTTTTGCGTCGTCGCGGCGCTGCTGGCCGCGCTGCCACTGGTGCTGGCCAACGACTTCTACCTCAAGGTCGTGTTCATGGTCGGCGTGTACTACCTCGTCGGCGCGGGCTTCAACGTGCTCGTGGGCTACACCGGGCAGAAGTCGCTCGGCCACGCCGGGCTGTTCGCGGTGGGCGCCTACACCGTGGCGCTGCTGACCACCAAGCTCGGCGTCAACCCCTGGTTGGCGATGATCGCCGCCTGTGCGCTGTCGGGTCTGGCCGGTGTGCTGATCGCACTGCCGTCGTTGCGCGTCAAAGGCCCGGCGCTGGCGATGGTGACGATCGGCTTCGGCATCGTGGTCGAGAAGGTGGTCAGCGAATGGCAGGACGTTTTCGCCGGCCAGCAGGGCATCTACGGCATCATGCCGCCGACGCTGGGCACGCACAGCTTCGTCAACCGCGACTGGGTCTGGCTGGTGGGTGGCCTCGCGTTGGCCACCCACCTGCTGTTGCGTGCCTTGATCAACGGCAAGTACGGCCGTGCCTTCATGGCCGTGCAGACCGCCGAGGTGGCGGCCGAGAGCGTGGGCGTCAGCGTCTACAAGTTCAAGGTGCTGGCCTTCGTGGTGAGCGCAGTGACCTGCGGCCTGGCCGGCGCACTGGTGGCGCAGCAGAACCAGTACATCAACTCCGACTTCATCAACTTCGGCCTGTCGGTGTTCTTCCTGTTGCTGGTGCTGCTGGGCGGCGGCGGCTCGCTCTACGGCCCGGTGTTGGGCGCGATCGTGCTGACCCTGCTGGACGCCTTCCTCGCACGCTGGCCGCACCTGCAGCACTTCACTTACGGCGCGCTGCTGCTGTTTGCGCTGTACGCGATGCCTGGCGGCCTGGTCGGCGCGCTGCGCAACCTGGGCCGGCGCTTTGTGCCGCGACTCTTCGTGCCGCCTGCGCTGCCCAGCGTGGTGGGCGAGTGGCAGTTGAAGCGCTCCGAGGTCATGCACGCCGACCAGCCGCTGCTCAAGGCCAAGGGTTTGACCAAGGCCTACGGCGGCGTGGTTCCGACCAACGACGTATCGATCAGCGTCAAGACCGGGCACGTGTACTCGCTGATCGGGCCCAACGGTGCCGGCAAGACGACGCTGCTGAACATCCTGTCGGGCATCGTCTCGCCGGACAAGGGCAGCATCGTCTTCAACGGCACTGACATCACGCGGTCCAAGGCGCACGAAGTATGCGAACTGGGCATCGGCCGCACCTTCCAGAACCTCAAGCTGTTCAGCGACATGACGGTGCTCGACAACGTTCTGGTCGGCCTGCACCCGCACCTCAAGGTCGGCTTCTGGCCCTGCTTGCTGGGGCTGCCGGCAAGCCGGCACCAGGAGGACGAGGCGCGTGCAGAGGCGTTGCGCATCCTCGACTTCCTCGGCCTGAAGGACAAGGCCTACGAGATCGCCGGCAGCCTGCCCTATGGCGTGCAGCGCCGGCTTGAACTGGCGCGGGCGCTGGCCACGCATCCCAAGCTGCTGTTGCTCGACGAGCCCGCGGCGGGCCTGAACCCGCAAGAGACGCATGAGCTGATCGGTGTCATCGCGAAGGTGCGCGACAAGGGCGTCACGGTTCTGCTGATCGAGCACCACATGGATCTGGTGATGGCGATCTCTGACCATGTGATCGTGCTCGAGTACGGCAAGAAGATCGCCGAAGGCGCGCCCGCGCAGGTGCAGGCCAATCCGAAGGTGATTGCGGCCTACCTGGGCGAAGACATTGCCGAAGAGGACACCGAATCAACCCCCCTGGCGCCGCTGCGCCTGGCCACCGGCAATACGTGAGGCCCAACATGTTGAAGATCGAAGGCTTGAAGGTCAACTACGGCGCCATCCAGGCGCTCAAGGGAGTGTCGGTGGAGGTCAGGGCCGGCGAGGTGATGACCATCATCGGCGGCAATGGGGCTGGCAAGAGCACCTTGATGAAGGCGGTCTCGGGGCTTGAGCCGGTGGCCGGCGGCACGATCAGCTTCGAGGGGCGCGACATCACACGGATGCGTGCGCACGAGCGCGTGTCGCTGGGCATCGCGCAATCGCCCGAGGGACGCCAGGTGTTCCCCGACCAGACGGTGCGCGACAACCTGCTGCTCGGGGCCTACCACCGCAAGGCAAGCGCTGCGGAACTCGAGGCCGAGATCAACCACCACTTCAAGACCTTCCCGCGCCTGAAGGAGCGCCAGGACCAGTTCGCCGGCACCATGTCCGGCGGCGAGCAGCAGATGCTGGCGATCGCCCGCGCGCTGATGGCCAAACCGAAGCTGCTGCTGCTCGACGAACCCTCGCTCGGCCTGGCGCCACTGATCGTGAAGGACATCTTCAACGTCATCCGCGCCGTGCGCGCCAGCGGCATCACCGTCCTGCTGGTCGAGCAGATGGCCAACCAGGCGCTGGCCGTGGCCGATCGGGCCTACGTGCTGGAGACCGGGTCGATCACGCGCAGCGGCAGCGGCCGTGAGCTGCTCGCCGACCCGGCGATCAAGGAAGCCTATCTGGGCAAGGCGCATTGAGATGCCCGTCATGCAATCCCTGCACGGCAAGACGCTGAGGCCCGAACCCGGCGCCAGGCGCTTCACGACCGGCGCCTTCCTGCGCATCAAGCTCGGCGCTGCCCTGGCGCGGCGTGGCATCGAGACGGCCGTCTCCTGCGAACCGGGCTGAAACCGTGCGTGCCAAGATCGTCTCGGCCGCCGACGCGGTGGCGTTGATCCGCCCGGGGGATACGCTGGCCACCTCGGGCTTTGTCGGTATCGGGACGCCCGATGAACTGCTGGCCGCGCTGGCGCAGCGTTTCGTGGGCAGCGGCGAGCCGCGCGACCTGACCCTGGTCTTCGCGGCCGGCCAGGGCGATGGCAAGGAGCGCGGCTTGAACCGTCTTGCCCACGATGGACTGGTCAAACGCGCGATCGGCGGGCACTGGGGCTTGATCCCCAGGCTCGGCCAGCTGGCGCTGGACAACCGCATCGAGGCGTACAACCTGCCGCAGGGTTGCCTTTCGCAGCTCTACCGCGACATCGCGGCGCACAAGCCTGGCTGCCTGTCGAAGGTCGGCCTCGGCACGTTTGTCGATCCGCGCCAGTCTGGCGGCAAGATCAACGCCGCCACGACCGAAGATCTGGTGCGCCTGATCGAAATCGACGGCCAGGAGTGGCTGTTCTACAAGGCCTTCCCGATCCATGTCGCGTTCGTGCGAGGCACCACCGCCGACGAGCACGGCAACATCACGATGGAGCGCGAGGCGCTGACGCTCGACAACCTGGCGATGGCGATGGCGGCGCACAACTCGGGTGGCGTCGTCGTTGCACAGGTGGAGCGCATTGCGCGCCTCGGCTCGCTCGACCCGCGTGCGGTACGCATCCCCGGCACCTTGGTCGACTGCGTGGTGGTCGCC
>JANOQS010000461.1:0-7065 GCA_031414975.1 Methylibium sp.
GTGAACCGCGGCCTGGCCTATGCCGAAGGCAAGGTCATCCTGCAGCAGGCCGACAGCATGCTGGTGGCGCTCGACGCCAAGAGCGGCAAGGTGGTCTGGAGCGTGAAGAACGGTGACCCGAAGCTGGGTGCCGTGAACACCAACGCACCGCACGTCTTCAAGGACAAGGTCATCACCGGCATCAGCGGTGGCGAGTGGGGTGTGCGCGGTTTCATCGCCGCTTACAACCTGTCTGACGGCAAGCCGGCCTGGAAGGGCTACAGCGTGGGCCCCGACGCCGAAATGCTGATCGACCCGGCCAAGACCATGACCTGGACCGACGGCAAGATGGCCCCGGTGGGCGCCGACTCTTCGTTGAAGACCTGGAAGGGCGACCAGTGGAAGATCGGTGGCGGCACGACCTGGGGCTGGTACAGCTACGACAAGGCGCTGAACCTGATGTACTACGGCACCGGCAACCCGTCGACCTGGAACCCGGCGCAGCGCCCCGGCGACAACAAGTGGTCGATGACCATCTTTGCGCGTGACGTGGACACCGGCATGGCCAAGTGGGTCTACCAGATGACCCCGTTCGACGAGTGGGACTTCGACGGCATCAACGAGATGATCCTGGCCGACATCAACGTCAAGGGCAAGCCCACCAAGGCGCTCGTGCACTTCGACCGCAACGGCTTCGGCTACACCCTCGACCGTGTGAGCGGCGCGCTGCTGGTGGCCGAGAAGTACGACCCCAAGGTGAACTGGGCCTCGCACGTCGACATGAAGACCGGCCGCCCGCAAGTGCTGAAGCAGTACTCCACCGCGCAAGCCGGTCCTGACGTCAACACCAAGGGCATCTGCCCGGCGGCGCTCGGCAGCAAGGACCAGCAGCCGGCTTCGTTCGACCCGAACACCAAGCTCTTCTACGTGCCGACGAACCACGTCTGCATGGACTACGAGCCGTTCAAGGTCGAATACACCGCAGGCCAGCCGTACGTGGGCGCCACGTTGTCGATGTTCCCGGCCCCGGGCAGCCACGGCGGCATGGGCAACTACATCACCTGGGATGCCGGCACCGGCAAGATCGTGCAGAGCAAGGCCGAGAAGTTCTCGGTGTGGAGCGGCTCGCTCAACACCGCGGGCGGAATCTCCTGCTACGGCACGCTGGAAGGCTACCTGAAGTGCGTCGATGCGCGTGACATCAAGAAGGAACTGTTCAAGTTCAAGACCCCGTCCGGCATCATCGGCAACGTGTTCACCTACGAGCACAAGGGCAAGCAGTACCTGGGCACGTTCTCGGGCATTGGCGGCTGGGCCGGCATCGGCATGGCAGCAGGCCTCGAGAAAGACACCGACGGTCTGGGCGCCGTGGGCGGCTACAAGGAGTTGAATCAGTACACCGAACTCGGTGGTTCGCTGACGATCTTCGCGTTGCCCAACTGAACCTGACCGGGCCGTGCGGGTTGGCGGCCTGGGCCTGACCCAGGGGATGGCCTCCGAAAGGAAGCCATCCCTTTTTCTTGGTGTCGGACGCAACCTTTGTGCGTGTGCCGTGTCTGAAATCAGCCGCGCGGCGAGCAACCAGGCTGCCGATGTCAACTTCGACGTTAAACCGGTCGTTACTGACCCACCTCTTTCTCATCAAGCGAGTTTTCATGAAGTTCAAGACTCTGATGTTGCCCCTGCTGCTGTGCATTGCCAGCGCGTCCCAGGCCCAGCCCAAGCTGTACACCGTGGTCGACGGCTACAAGGTCGACGCCGAAACCATGAAGGGCTTTCGCACCTGGCGTGCCGCCGCCTGCGACCGCTGCCACGGCGCCAACCAGGAAGGGCTGGTCGGCCCGTCGCTGGTGACCAGCCTGAAGACGCTGAGCAAGGACGAGTTCGTGAAGGTCGTCAAGGACGGCCGGCTCGACAAGGGCATGCAGAGCTTCGGCAACAGCCCGCAGGTGATGGACAACATGAACCAGCTCTACGCTTACCTCAAGGGCCGGTCTGACGGCGCGATCACCCGCGCCAAGGTGGAAGAGAACAAATGAGGCATCGCGCGCGGGCCGCTGCCGCCCCCGGAGCCCGCCGTGTGGCGGCCCGGGCCATCGCTGGCGCGGTGCTCTTCGCGGCTGCGTGGGGGGCGGCAGCCCAGGGCGCTTCGGCCCCTGAAGCGTCGCCTGCGCGCAAGGCATTCCGGGTCTGCCAGGACCCGAACAACATGCCGTTCTCCAACCTCGCCAGCGAGGGCATGGAAAACAAGCTGGCCGAACTGTTCGGCAAGGCGCTCGGCCTGCCGGTGACCTACTTCTCGTTCCCGCAGCGGCTGGCCTTCATCCGCAACACGCTGCGCTACAAGCTGCCCGGCGAAGACTTTCGTTGCGACATCGTGATGGGCGTGCCGGTGGGCTATGACCAGGTGTCGGTCACCAAACCCTACTACCGCTCGACCTACGCGCTGGTCTTTGCGCAAGGCAAGGGGCTTGACGAGGTGAAGTCGGCGGAAGACTTCCTGAAGGTCGATCGGGCTCGCCTGGCCAAGCTGCGCATCGGCGTCTACGACCGCTCCCCGGCGTCGGACTGGCTGAGCCGGCACCAGCTCGTCGAGAGTGGCGTGCCTTACCAGCTGATGAACGCCGACCCGCAGCAATACCCTGGCGAGATCATCGAAAAAGACCTGGCCGCCGGCAAGATCGACGCGGCCATCGTGTGGGGCCCGATCGCGGGCTACTTTGCCAAGCGCGTCACCTCGCCGGTGCTGCGGGTGATTCCGCTGAAGTCAGAACCCGGCATCAAGTTCGACTACCAGATGGCGATGGGCGTGCGTTACGGCGAGCGCGAATGGAAGCAGCAGATCGAAGGCCTGCTCGAATCGCGCCAGGCCGAGATCCAGGCCATCCTCAAAGAGTTCGGCGTGCCGGTGGTCGACGCTTCTTTCGAAGCGCGAAAGAACTGACGGGCGGCGGTCAGCGCGGCCCCGGCACGGCGTCCCGATGAAACATCTGCTGGCGCTGTGTCTGTCTGCCGGGCTGGCCGGCCCTGGTCACGCCGAGATCGACCGGACCCAGGTCATCGGCCTGGGCGCCAGTGTGCTGAAGATCGAAGTGCAGCGGGCACAAGGCGGCTATTCGCTCGGCTCGGGCGTGGTGGTGCGCCCCGGCAAGGTGGTGACCAACTGCCACGTCACGCGCGATGCGCGCCAGATCCATGTGTTGCGGGGTGGCGCGCGCTGGCTGGTCGAGGCGCAGGCGGTCGACATCGAACGCGACCTGTGCGTGCTGCACGCGCCGGGCATCAAGGCCAGCGTGGTCATGCTCGGGCGCAGCAGCGAGCTGAAAGTCGGCCAGCCGGTGACGGCGCTGGGCTTCACCGGCGGGATGGGCATCCAGAACAGCCCGGGCGACGTGGTGGCCCTGCATCGGCACGACGCGAGCAGCGTGATCCAGAGCAGCAACTGGTTCAGCTCCGGCGCCAGCGGCGGCGGGCTGTTCGACGACAAGCTGCACCTGGTCGGCATCCTGACCTACCGCCTGCGTGGCGGCGCGGCGCATTACTTCGCCGCGCCGGTGGACTGGCTGCAGCCCCTGCTCGACGACGACACACGCTACGAGCCGGTGGCGCCGATCGCGGCCAACCTGCTGCCGTACTGGCAAAAGCCGGTGGCGCTGCAGCCCAACTTCTTGCGCGCCGCGCTGCTCGAACGCGACAGTAACTGGGACGAGCTGGAGTCACTGGCGTCACGCTGGACCGTGTCCGACGCGGACAACGCCGAACCCTGGTACCTGCGTGGCGTGGCCCTGGCCCAGCTGAACCGCCTGTCCGATGCGCAGCAGGCACTCGAACGCTCGGTGGGTCTCGAGAAGGCGTTCAGCCAGGCCTGGTTTCGCCTCGGCCTGGTCTACCTTCGGCAGGGCCGGCGCGAGCTGGCCGACGCTGCCCGCACCAGGCTCGAAGCGCTCAAACCCGACCTGGCCGTCAAGCTGAGCCAGGCCATCGACAAACTCTGACGCGGCGCCGCGCGCCGAGCGCAATCGACACGTCACCGACACCTCTCCGAACCCTCTCCGACACCTTCCGACCCCTCGCATGACCCACTCCACCACAAGACACCTGCTGGCAGCCTTGCTTTCGATCTGGCTCGCCAGCCCCGCGCACGCGCAGGACAAGAAAGACTTCTCGCAAGCCGAGCGCCTGCTGTTCATGACCAACCAGCTCACCGCGCTGAAGCCGCCGCTGGTGCTGCGCTACTCGTTCCGCAAGAGCGGCAGCATGGAAGAAGGATTCGAAGACAAGGTCAGCATCGCGCTGAGCAAGCAGCCCGACGGCAGTTGCTGCGCCGGTGTGGGCGAGTTCCTGACCGGCACGCGCAAGCTGATCCTGCCCGAAGTGCCGGCCGCCGAAGGCAACCCGGTGATCCTGTACTTCCTGGAACGCGATGTGCGCGAGATGCAGCGCCTGACCAAGGGCTCGCAATTCCACTTTCGCAAGCGCATTCGCATGGCGGTGTACGAAGCTGCCAAGGTACGCGACGTGTCGCTGCAGTACCGCGGCAAGACCATCAAGGGCACCGAGGTGGACATCTCGCCCTTCCTCGAAGACCCGAATCGCTCCCGCTACGAAAAGCTGGCCATCAAGAACTATGTGTTCACCTTGTCCGACGCGGTGCCCGGCGGGGTCTACGGCATTCGCAGCGACATCGCCGACAAGTCGGCCGCGGCGCTGGCGCCGCTGATCGTCGAAGAGCTGTATGCCGAAGGCGCCGAACCCGCGCCGCGCAAGAGCAACCCCTGACACCTCTGCCCAACCCCCACCGACCATGAACATCCCGCTCCGCCCGCTGCTGTGTGCAACCCTGGTGCTGTTCGGAGGCGCCGCGTCCGCCAACGACTTCCCGACCGTCGATCGTGTGAACTACGTGCAGGAATGCATGCGCACCCACCCCGGCGCGCACTTCGAGATGGTCAGCAAGTGTTCCTGCGCGCTCGATGCGCTGGCCAAGGACGTGAAATACGCCGACTACGTGGACATGAGCACCGCATCGAACGCCAACTCCATCGGCGGCGAGCGCGGCAACACCATCCGCGACACCGAGATGCTGCAGGCCAAGATCAAGCGTTACCGCGACGTGCAGACCCGCGCGAAGAAGGGCTGCTTCATCAACCTGGACGCCAAGTAGGCACAGTCGAATGCGGCTGGACCCTCCCGCCCTTGGGCGCGTGCGCCGAATGCTGGCCCTGTGCGCCAGCGTTTGCCTCGGCGCCTTCCTTGGCGCCACCGGCTGGGCCGCGACCGCAGCGCCGGCCGCAACGGCCGAGACGCTGAAAGACGCCGACCCGCTGGTGGTGGTGCAGGTCCGACCCGGCGTGTTCGTGCACTTCGGTGCGCTCGAAGAGTGGCAGCCGAGCAATGGCGGCGACGTGGCCAACCTCGGTTTCGTGGTGGGCAGCCGCTGCGTTGCCGTGATCGACACCGGCGGCACGCCGCAGGTCGGGCGCAGGCTGCTGGCGGCCATTCGCGAGGCGACCGCCCTGCCGGTCTGTTACGTCATCAACACGCACGCTCACCCGGACCACCTTCTCGGCAACGTCGCCTTCAGCGGCCTCGCGGGGGAGCCGGTCAGCTTTGTCGCCCATGCGCGGCTGGGCGCGTCGCTGGCCGCGCGGGAACGCAGCACCCTGAACACCTTGCGGCGTGACTTCGCCCTGAGCCTGCCTCGCGAGGCCATCGTCTACCCGACCCTGGCGGTGGACCCGCGGCTCGAAATCGACCTGGGCGACCGGCTGCTCGAGCTCACTGCCTGGCCCACCGCGCACACCGACCACGACCTCACGGTCTACGACCGCCGGACCCGCACGCTGTTCCTGTCCGACCTGCTGTTCGCGGGCCACCTGCCGGTGCTGGACGGCAAACTGCGCGGCTGGCTGGGTGTGCTGGGCTCGCTGCAGTCCCTCGACGTGGCGCTGGCCGTTCCGGGCCACGGTGCCGCCAGCAGCGAGTGGCCCGCCGCGCTGCAACCGCAACGCGCTTACCTGAACGGCCTGCTGACCGACACAAGAGCGGCATTGCGAGCGAAAATGACGATCCAGAAAGCGGTCGATTCGATTGCCCCGCCCACGGGGTGGCAGCTGACCGAACTCTTCCACCGGCGCAACGTGACCGCAGCCTACGCCGAGCTGGAATGGGAAGACTGAATACCGACCGGAACATGCTCCAAGGAAACACCATGAACACGATCCGCCGCCTTGCCCTTTGTCTTGCCGCGAGCAGTGGTTTGGTGCTGTGGGCCTTCAGCCCGCTCGCGCACGCGCAGCTCAAGTCCGGCGACAACCCGGAGGCGAATGAAGTCTGGCAGAAGGTCCGCACCAGCCTGTTCGCGGCGCGGCCGATCGCCAACGTCGGCGACGACGTGCTGCTGCTCGAAACGCCGAACCGCGCCGAAGACGCCGCAATCGTGCCGATCGCCATCAAGGTGCGCGCACCGCAGACCGCCGGCCAGCACGTGCGCAAGCTGTACCTGCTGATCGACAACAACCCGTCGCCGATTGCCGCGGTCTTCAACTTCACCCCGAACAGCGGCCGCGCCGAGGTCGAGACGCGCGTGCGGGTCGACGAATACACGCACGTGCGCGCCATTGCCGAGATGAGCGACGGCAAGCTCGCCATGAACACCAAGTTCGTCAAGGCCTCGGGTGGCTGTTCGGCGCCCCCGGGCAAGGACCAGGCGGCGGCGCTGGCCACCTTGGGCAAGATGAAATTCCGCGTCGAAGGCGATGTGACGGCGCGCAAGCCGGTGCTGGCGCAATTGATGATCAGCCACCCGAACAACTCTGGCCTGGCGATGGACCAGGCCACGCGCCAGTACACACCAGCGCACTACGTTCGCACCGTCAACGTCAGTTATGCCGGCCAGCCCGTGATGTCGGCCGACGTCGACATTTCGATCAGCGAGAACCCGAGCTTCCGCTTCTGGTTCGTGCCGAGCGGCGAAGGCGAGTTGAAGGCCGAGGTCGTCGACTCCAACGACCAGCGCTTCCAGAGCGCGCTCAAGGTCCGGCCGGCGGATTGATGTCGGCGGGCCGGCAGTCTTCGGTTGGCCCG
>JANOQS010000462.1:0-3679 GCA_031414975.1 Methylibium sp.
GCAGGCACTACACCGCAAACGGCGACTCGCTGAACTCCCCCTTCAACGCCGCCCACACCCTCGGCGCCGTCAGCGGCATCTGCACCTTCTCGGCGTCGCGCCCCAGGCCGGCGTGGTCGAGCGCATCAACCACCGCATTGACCACCGCCGGCGTGGCGCCGATCGTGCCGAGCTCGCCCACTCCCTTCACGCCCAACGGGTTGGTCACGCACGGGATCGAGGTGTCGAACTCGGTCTTGAAGTGGCAACTCACGTCGGCACGCGGCATCGCGTAGTCCATGAAGCTGCCGCTCAGGATCTGCGCACTCTCGCGGTCGTACACCACCTGCTCGCACAGCGCCTGGCCGATGCCCTGCACCGCACCGCCTTCGATCTGGCCGGCGACGATGATCGGGCTGACGACGCGGCCGATGTCATTGACGGACGAGTACGCAACGATCTCGACGTGACCGGTCTGCGGGTCGATCTCGACCTCGCACACATGGCAGCCGTTCGGCCAGGTCGGCCCGCCGGCCGTCGCGCTGGCCTCGACGACGAACTGCTTCGTCGGCTGTTTGGCCGCCAGGTCGAACAGGCCGATACCCACGTCGGTGCCGACGACCTTGAAGCGGCCGTGGTGGTATTCGATGTCGCTGGCAGCCGCTTCAAGCGCATTGCCGGCCAAGGTCTTGCCGTGCTCCACGGTGCGCTCGGACGCCACCTGCACCGCCGAACCGCCGGTGAACAGCGAGCGCGAACCGGCGCTGCCGAAGCCCTGCGCCTTGTCGGTGTCGCCCTGCACGATGCGGATCTGCTCGATCGGCACGCCGAACACGTCGACCGCGAGCTGCGCATAGCTGGTGGCAATGCCCTGCCCCATCGCCTGCGTGGCCGAGACGATCTCGATGATGCCGTCAGCGCGGATGTTGATCGTCACCTTCTCGTCGAACGCGTTGCCGCTGGTCCACTCCAGGAACGTGGCGATGCCGCGGCCGCGCAGCTTGCCGGCCTTCTTCGAGGCCTCGCGGCGCGCGGCGTAACCGTTCCAGTCAGAGAGCTCCAGCCCGCGGTTCAGGATCTGCTCGAACTTGCCGCTGTCGTACGTCATGCCCATCGCATTCTTGTAGGGCATCTGCTCGGGGCGGATCATGTTGCGGCGGCGCAGTTCGGCCGGGTCGATCTTCATCTTGCGTGCCGCGGCGTCGAACAGACGTTCGGTCAGGTAGATCGCCTCGGGCCGGCCCGCGCCGCGGTAGGCGCCGGTGGGCGTGGTGTTGGTCATCACGCCGCTGAAATGCAGGTCGATCGTGGTGATGTCGTAAATGCTGGTCGAGACCCACGGCCCGATCAGCACCTGGATCACCACGCCGACCATCGTGCCGTAAGCGCCGATGTTGGCGAACGAGCGCACGCGCAGCGCCAGCACCTTGCCATTGGCGTCGAGCGCCATCTCGGCACGGCTGACCACGTCGCGGCCTGCCGTGGCCGAGACGAAGTCTTCGCTGCGGTCGGCCTGCCACTTGACCGGCTTCTTGAGCGTGTGCGCGGCATAGGCGACGGCGATGTCTTCGGGGTAGATGCCGGTCTTCTGGCCGAAGCCGCCACCCACGTCACCCACCGTCACGCGCACCTGCTCTTTGGCGAGGCCGGGGATCGCATCGCACAGGCCGTTGAGCACGCCGGTGGGCATCTGGCTGCTCAGGCGCACCTGCAGCCGGCCGCCGGCATCGACCTCGGCACGCACGCTGCGCGGCTCCATCGGGTTGGGGGCCAGGCGCTGGTTGACGATCTCCAGCGACACGGTGTGCGCAGCGCTGGCGAACGCCTGCTCGGCAGCCTTGGCATCGCCATGGCGCATCTCGGCGGCGATGTTGTCGGGCGCTTCCGGGCACAGCACCGGCGCGCCGGGCTGGGTCGCCTGGATGGCGTCGGCCACGGCCGGCAGTTCGTCGTAGTCCACCGCCACTGCCTCGGCGGCGTCACGCGCCTGCAGCAGGCTGGTGGCCACCACCGCGACGACCGCCTCGCCGACGAAGCGCACCACCTCGTGCGCCAATGCACGCTGCGGCGCCGACGCCGGTGGCCGGCCGCCTGGGCCAGGGAAGCCCGCCACCGGTGGGATGGGCTTGACGCCGGCCTGCGCCAGCTCGGCGCCGGTCAGCACTGCCAACACGCCCGGCATCGCTCGCGCTGCGGCCGTGTCGATCGACACGATGCGCGCATGCGCGAACGGCGAGCGCAGGAACACCAGGAAGGTCTGCCCCGGCACCACCAGGTCATCGGTGAACTGCCCCTGGCCGGCCAGCAGCGCGGGGTCTTCGACCCGCAATACGTTCTTGCCGCTGCCGAAGCGGCCGGGGTCCTGGAGAACTGCACTCATCGAAGAATTTCCTTGGTTGGTAGGGGTGTCAGGCAGGCTCGACACCGTCGAACACGTCGGCCATCTTCATCTCGCAACCCACACTGGCCAGCGTGAGCACGTCGCGTTCACTCATGTCGTGCAGCACCCACAGCCCGTCAGCGCCGATGCGGAAGACCTCGATGCGGCGCGTGTCGGGGTCGACCAGCGCGTATTCCTGCAGGCTCGCCATGCGCCGGTAGAGCGCGAACTTCTGGCTGCGGTTGTAGGCCTGGGTGCTGGGTGACAGCACTTCAATGATCAACTTGGGCGCGCTGAAGATGATCTCGGTTCGCAGGTCATCCGGGTCGCAGGTGACGAAAACGTCGGGGTACAGGATCGTGTCGGCGGCGGGCTGGACCTTCATCGTTTCGGAGAACACGCGACACGGGCTTCCCTTCGTCGCGTCGCGCAACAACCCGAAAAGGTTGCCGACCACCGTCCCATGCACGCGCCGCCCTCCGACCATCGCAAACACCTCTCCCCGGTGGAACTCGTGCCTTTCGGGCTGATCGTTCTCCCATGCCAGATAGGCTTCCAGCGTCAGCTTCGGCAGTGGTGAACCCATGGCAACCTCCGTGTCGGGCGTGGAAGCAATCTAGCAGATGCAGACCAGGACCGCCCCGGCACTCAAGCCGTCGGCAGCTTGTGCTCCTTGAACTGGTCGCGCAGCCGGTTCTTCAGCATCTTGCCGGTGGCGCCGAGCGGGATCGCGTCAACGAAGACCACGTCGTCGGGCGTCCACCACTTCGCGATCTTGCCGTCGAAGAAGGCCAGCAGTTCATCGCGCGTCAGCTCCGCGCCGGGCTTCTTCACCACCACCAGCAACGGGCGCTCGTCCCACTTGGGGTGGAAGGCGGCGATGCACGCGGCCATCGCGACCTTGGGGTGCGCCATCGCGATGTTCTCGATGTCGATCGAGCCGATCCATTCGCCGCCGGACTTGATGACGTCCTTGCTGCGGTCGGTGATCTGCATGTAGCCGTCGGTGTCGATCAAGGCCACGTCGCCGGTCGGGAACCAGCCCTTGCCGTTGGTTTTGACCAGCGGGTCGCCGCCCTCGCCCTTGAAGTAGCTGGCCAGGATCCACGGGCCGCGCACCAGCAGCTCGCCGCTGGTCTTGCCGCCCCAGGGCAGCTCCTGGCCGTCGTCGCCAACGATCTTCATGTCCACGCCGTAGATGGAGGCCCTGCTTGGCCATCACCGCAAAACGCTCTTCCTGGGTGCCCGCGAGGTGCTTGGCCTTGAAGCTGGCGACGGTGCCGAGCGGGCTCATCTCGGTCATGCCCCAGGCATGCATCA
>JANOQS010000463.1:0-3889 GCA_031414975.1 Methylibium sp.
CTGGCGCCGCCGCGGGCTCTGCGAGGCGAGGTAGATGAAGTCGCGCGTCATTCGCCGGCCTCACTCGCGGTGGTACGGGTGATTGATCGTTACGGTCCAGGCCCGGTACAGCGCCTCGGCCAGCAGCACGCGCACAAAGGCGTGCGGCAGGGTCAGGTCCGACAGGCGCAGGGTTTCGTGTGCGCTGGCTTTCAGCGTGGCGTCCAGGCCATCGGGCCCGCCCACCAGCAAGGCCACGTCGCGGCCGTCGCCTTGCCAGGCCTTCATGCGCTCCGCCAGTTGCACGGTGGTCAGGCGGTCGCCGCGTTCATCGAGCACCACGCGGCGCGCGACCTTGGGGCAGGCGGCTTGAAGCCGCGTGGCCTCGGCGGCCATCAGTTGTTCTGCGGTGCGCGAGCCGCGGGGTTCGGCCTTCACGGCCTTCAGCTCCAGCGCCATCTCGGGCGGGAAGCGCTTGGCAAAGTCAGCGTAGGCCGCTTCGGCCCAGGCAGGCTGGCGTTGCCCCACCGCCAGCAGCAGCAGCTTCAAGCGTGCCGCCGTGCGCAGCGGGTCATGAACGCGATGGGCTCTTTCTGCCGGCGGTCTTCTTCGCCACCGGCCTGGCTGTGGGTTTGACCGCGGGCCTGGCCGAGGGCGCGCGTTTGGCGGGCGCCTTCTTCGCTGCGGCGACTGCCGTCTTCGCCACCGGCCGCTTGACGCCGACCACGCGCGTCAGCACCGCCTAGCCGGCCTGCGGGGCAGCCTGGCGTGCCGGCGTCTTGGCGGCAGCCGGCGCTCTGGCCGAGCCGGCCTTCTTGGCCGGCATCTTTGCCGCAGGTGATTTCTTGGCAGCGGGCTTTCCGGCGGCGGGCTTTCCGGCAACGGCCTTCCGTGCCAGCGCCGGCTTCGAGCGAGTCACCTTCTCCGGTTCGGCCGCCTTCACCAGCTTCACAGTCGCCGCCGCGAGCTTCATGTTGACCGGCTTGTCGCCCCAGATCTCTTCCAGGTGGTAGTAGTCGCGGATCGACGGTTGCATCACGTGCACCACGGCGGCTCCGCAGTCGACGATGATCCATTCGCCGTTGGCCTCGCCCTCGGTGCGCAGCACCGGGAAGCCGCTGCCCTTGACCGCGTCGCGCACGCTGGAGGCCAGCGATTTGGTCTGCCGGTTGCTCGTGCCCGAGGCGATGATCACGCGCTCGAACAGGGGCGACAGGTGTTCGGTATTGAACACGACGATGTTCTGGGCCTTCACGTCTTCCAGACCATCGACGATGGCGCGTTGCAGTTTTCGGATGTCCATTCAGCTCCTGGGCTAACCGCCGTTTGGGCGGGGGTGGCGATGTGGGCACAAAAGATGTGGGCGCAATATATCGCGGCGCGGCGCGCCGCACCATGCTGGCGTTGCGGAGTCAATCCTCAGCATGTGGGAGAGCCGCGCAATGTGGCGCCGGCCCGTCAAACATCGGCCTCGCCGAGCCAGTCGCGCGGGCGCAGGAAATCGCTGTACAGGAGCGCCTCGGGTGTGCCGGCTTCGGGCTTCCAGTCATAGCGCCATTTCACGATCGGCGGCATCGACATGAGAATGCTCTCGGTGCGCCCGCCCGACTGCAGGCCGAACAGTGTGCCGCGGTCGAACACCAGGTTGAACTCGACGTAACGCCCGCGCCGGTAGGCCTGGAAGTCGCGTTCGCGCTCGCCGTAGGGCCTGCCCCGGCGGCGCCGCACGATCGGCAGGTAGGCGCCGATGAAGGCATCACCCACCGCACGCATCATCTCGAAACTGCCCTCGAAACCGAGCTCGGCAAAATCGTCGAAGAACACGCCACCGATGCCGCGCGGCTCGCCACGGTGCTTGAGGAAGAAGTACTTGTCGCACCAGGTCTTGAAGCGAGCGTACTTGTCGGCACCGAACGGAGCGAGCGCGTCGCGGTTGACGCGGTGGAAGTGGCGTGCGTCGTCCTCGATACCGTAGTACGGCGTCAGGTCCATGCCGCCGCCGAACCAGGTGACGGGCGGCTGGCCCGGCGGCAGCGCGGCAAACATGCGCACGTTCATGTGCACCGTGGGCACGTACGGGTTGCGCGGGTGCATCACCAGCGACACGCCGAGCGCCTCGAACGGCGCCCCTGCCAGCTCGGGCCGGTGCTGCGTGGCCGAAGGCGGCAGGATCTTGCCCTTCACGTGCGAGAAGTTGCAGCCGCCGCGTTCAAGCAGCTCGCCGCCTTCGATCAGGCGCGACAGGCCGTCGCCTTCAAGCTTGCCGCCGGGTTCGCGGGTCCAGCCGTCGGTGATGAAGGCTTGGCCTTCTTCGGCTTCGAGCGCGGCGATGATGCGGGCCTGCAGATCGAGCAGGTAGGTGCGGACGTCCTGTGTGTTCATGGGTTCAGTTCGATCGGTGCCGCGCGCTCGGGGTGCCGGCCGGTTCGCGAACAAAGTTGTTGGCGGATTTGTGCCATGTCGGCCTGCACGTCGCCGCTGAGCATCATGAAGCAGTCGACGCCGACCTCGCGCCGACCGTAGTCCATGAACACCAGCCCGAGCGGCACCTGCGCTTCATGGGCCACATGATAGAAGCCCGAGCGCCATGCACTGGCGTGGCGGCGCGTGCCCTCGGGTGCCAGCGCCAGCCACAGAAACTGCCCCTGCTCGCGTGCCGCCACCAGCTCGCGCGACATCTGCCCGACGATGCCGTTGGCCGAGCCGCGATCCACCGGCACGCCACCCAGCCAGCGCAACCACGGCCCGAACAGCGGCAGCCGGAACAGGCTGTCCTTGCCCCAGAAAGTCACCGAAATGCCGATGCCCCACTTGGCCAGCAGGCCGACGATGAAGTCCCAGTTCGAGGTGTGCGGGTAGACGATCAGCACGCCCTGGCGCGCCGGCAGGCCGTTGAAGAACAGCCGCCAGCCGGCCAGACGCAACAGGCCTTGGGCGAGCGCACTGCCCTCCAGCTGAATCGGCAACTCGGCAATCACCGCTTGATGGCCCGGTGCCCGATGTCCCTGCGGTACTGCGCGCCGTCGAAGTGGATGCTGCTCAGCGCATCGTAGGCACGCTGCTGTGCCAGCTTCACCGAGTCGCCGAGCGCGGTAACGCACAACACGCGCCCGCCCGAGGTGAGCAAGCTGCCGCCCCCGGCCGACGTGCCGGCGTGGAACACCATCGCATCAGCGCTTTCAGCCGGCAGGCCGTGGATCGCATCGCCCTTGCGCGGGTCGAGCGGGTAACCGGCGCTGGCCATCACCACGCCCAGCGCGACGCGCCGGTCCCATTGCAGCGCCGCCTGGTCGAGCGTGCCGTCGGTGGCGTGCATCAGCACGTCGACGAGGTCGCTCTTCAGGCGCATCAGGATCGGTTGCGTTTCGGGGTCGCCGAGTCGGCAGTTGAATTCGACCGTGCGCGGCTGGCCGTGCGAGTCGATCATCAGCCCGGCATACAGAAAGCCGGTGTAGACATGCCCGTCGCGCGCCATGCCGTGGATGGTGGGCAGGATGATCTCGTGCATCACCTTGGCATGCACGTTGGGCGTGACCACCGGCGCGGGTGAATAGGCGCCCATGCCGCCGGTGTTGGGGCCCTGGTCGTCGTCGAGCAGGCGCTTGTGGTCCTGGCTGGTGGCCAGCGACAGCACATTCTTGCCGTCGCACAGCACGATGAAGCTGGCCTCCTCGCCTTCGAGAAAGTCTTCGATCACGACCCGCGCACCGCCGGCGTTGTGCTGCACACCCAACTTGTTGTCGGCATCAGCGCCGGTCAGCATCCAGTCGATCGCCTCGTGCGCCTGCGCCAGCGTGGTGGCCACCACCACACCCTTGCCCGCCGCCAGGCCGTCGGCCTTGATGACGATCGGTGCGCCTTTGCCATTCACGTACGCATGCGCCTGGGCGGCGTCGCCGAAGGTCTGGTG
>JANOQS010000464.1:0-5548 GCA_031414975.1 Methylibium sp.
CCGCATCGAAGCCTCGATCGCCGGCCAGTACGGTTACGTGGACGCCCTGCCGGTGGAGGCCTACGACCGGCTGAAGGATCAGAAGGCGGTTGACGCGGTCCTGCTCAAACCCTTTGGCTACCCCGTTTTCGTGATGAACACCAAACAGGGTGCGACCAGCAACCTCGACGTGCGTCTGGCCGTGCGAACCGCGCTGAACATGGAAGACATGCTCGCCGCCGCCTTTGGCAACAAGGCTTTCTACGCCACCGATGCGGCGCTGTTCTCCAAGGGCTACGTCTGGCACACCCTGGCCGGCAGCGAGGGCAACTACAACCTGGGCGACGCGACCAAGGCCAAGGCCCTTCTGAAGAAGGCCAACTACGACGGCAAGCCGATCCGCATCCTGACCAGCCGCCAATACGAGTTCCACTACAAGATGGCGCAGGTGGCAGCCGAATACCTCAAGGTCGCCGGCTTCGCGGTAGATCTCCAGGTCGTCGATTGGGCAACGCTGACGCAGCGCCGCACCAACCCTGCGCTGTGGGAGATCTACATCACGCACAGCCCCTTCCTGCCCGAGCCGGCGCTGATGGGCCCGCTGTCGGAGTCGGCGCCAGGCTGGTGGTCGACGCCGGCCCGCAAGGCCGCTGTCGATGCCTTCAACGCCGAGACCGACACCACCAAGCGCATTGCCTTGTGGGCGAACGTGCAGAAGGTGATCTACGCCGAGGCGCCGTTCGTGAAGATCGGCGACTTCAACGCGCTGTCGGCCAAGTCCAAGAAGCTCAGCGGGGTGGCCGCGTCGCCCTGGCCTTACTTCTGGAACGCATCGCTGGCGAAGTAAGCGCCCCAAGCTGGCTGGCCGTTGCCGCCGCCGAGGGTGGCCGGGCGGCGCCTGGCCGGCGCGCCCGTCGGCCCCTAAACCCACCGCAACCACTGCATCACGAGGAGATCGATCCATGAACAAGAAGCCACGCCTGCGCGCCTCCATGACCGCGATCGGCGCACTGGCCGCCCTGATCGGTACGGCGCAAGCGCAGTCCAGCGTCACCGCTTACGGCGTGCTGGATCTGAACCTGCGCCAGATCAGGAACGGCGATCCCCCGGCCGTGAAAGCGATGGGTCAGGGCACGGTGCACGCGAGCCGGCTCGGGTTCCGCGGCGACGAAGACCTCGGCGGCGGATGGAAGGCCAGCTTCACCATCGAGCACGGTCTCAATCCGGACGACGGCACGCAAACCAGCGCCTCGCAGTTCTGGAATCGACTCGCCATCGTCGGCCTCAAGAGCCCCTTTGGCGAAATCCGCCTGGGCCACGACAACACGCCGACTTACTGGAACCTGATCGTGTTCGATCCCTTTGGCGGCGGCGGCGTGGGCTCCTTCCTGAACATCCTGTCGGGGGGCGCGTTCAACACGCCGCTGCTCTCGGGCGCCGGCACACTGGGGCGCTCCAACAACGGCGTTGGCTACTTCCTTCCCGGCGACCTGGGTGGCGTTTATGGCCAGGCGCAAATCACGGCGGGCGAGGGCGTTGTGGGCCAGAAGTACATCGGCGGGCGCCTGGGCTACCGCTCGGGCCCGCTCGACGTGGGCGTCGTCTACGGCGCCACAGAGATTGCCAATGAACAGAAGTTCAAGCAGTACGGCATCGGCGCGACCTATGACTTTGGTGTTGTCAAGCTGCAAGGCCAGCTGGTCGAACAGACCACCGGCATGGTGAGCAGCTTCCGCGTCGACGGCGGCCAGCGCGCCGCGCTGATGGGCGCCATCATCCCCATTGCCGGGGCGCACTGGGTCGCGCTGTCGTACGACGTCGCCAAGGGCAGTGGCTACTTCAGCACCCTCAAGGCGCGGCAGCTGTCGATCGGCTATGTGCACAACCTCTCCAAGCGCACGGCGCTGTACGCTTACGGCGCGGAGCTCAGCAACGAAGGCGGCGCCGGCTACATCACCGGCCCGCTGCCCGCCGTTGCTGCTGCTGCGGTGAGCGCCGCCGGCGTGGTGCGAACCAGCTCGATGGCGCCCAAGGACGCCGCCGGCAACTTCATCGGCAAGAAATCCACGGGGTTCGAGTTCGGGATTCGGCACCGGTTCTGAGCGCCCCAAGGCCGCGCCCAGGCGGCCCGGCGCAACGTTTGCGCAAGCGTTCAGGCCTGCCTTGGTTTTCAAGCCCCACCACCACCGACCCCCCGGACAACATGGCCCGCTACATCCTCCAGCGCTTTCTCGGCATGCTCGTGGTGATGTTCATCGTCGTCACGATCGTGTTCGTCATCGTCCGCGTCGCCCCCGGCGACCCGGCCGCGGTGATGCTGGGGCCGGACGCCACTGCCGAAGACGTGAGCGCCCTGCGCTCGCGGCTCGGCCTGGACCGCCCCCTGGCGGTGCAATACGTCTTCTTCATGGGCCAGACCCTGCGCGGCGACCTGGGGCGCTCGATCTTTCTGGACATGTCTGCGCTCAGCGCGATCGCCGAGCGTACCGAGCCGACGCTGTTCCTGACCCTCTTCTCGATCCTGATCGCCGCCGCGATTGCCTTGCCGGTGGGCATCTATGCCGCCTACCGGCGTGGCTCGTGGTTTGACCAGGCGGCCACCACGGTGGCGATGCTGGGCGCCAGCATTCCCGGCTTCTGGCTCGGCCTGCTGCTGATGCAGATATTTGCAGTGCGCTTCGGGCTGTTCCCGGTCTCCGGCTACGGGGGGCCGGACGCTTCATTCCTGACCCGGCTCTACCACCTGGTGTTGCCGTCGCTGTCCCTGGGCATCGTCGCCTCGGCGATCATCTTGCGCTTCACCCGCGCCAGCATGCTGGACGTGCTCAATGACGACTATGTGCGCACCGCCCGCTCCAAGGGCATGAGCGAATTCCGCGTCGTCATGAAACACGCCCTCAAGAACGCGCTGATCCCCATCATCACCGTGCTGGGCCTGACTTTCGCCCTGCTCATCGCCGGTGCCGTGGTGACCGAGACGGTGTTCGGCCTTCCCGGCGTTGGCAGCCTGGTCGTCTCGGCGGTGGCGCGGCGCGACTACCCGGTGATTCAGGCGGCGCTGCTGGTGATCGCGGCGCTCTACGTGCTGATCAACTTCGCCATCGACATGCTCTATCTTGCGGTTGATCCGCGCGTGAGGTACTGAAGCGTGAGTACCGCTGCTTCCGATGACAAGCCCTCGGTCGGCCGGCTGATCTTCCAGCGCAAGACCATCGTGGTCGGTTTGGTGATCCTGGTCGTCGTTGCCCTGCTGGCCCTGCTGGCACCGCTGATCACGCCGTTCGCGCCGGACAAGCTCTCGATCGCGAACCGCCTCAAGCCGCTCAGCGGCGTGAACTGGTTCGGCACCGACGAGTTCGGCCGCGACGTCTTCTCGCGCACCATCTACGCGGGCCGGCTCTCGCTCATCGTCGGCGCCAGCGTGGTCGTGCTCGCTTCGCTGCTGGGCGTGACCATGGGGCTGGTCGCGGGCTTCTTCCGCAAGCTGGATCCTTACATCGGCCGGGTGATCGACGCCATGATGTCCTTCCCGGACATCCTGTTGGCCATCGCTGTGGTCGCTGCGCTCGGGCCCTCGGTGACGGCGGTGATCATCGCGCTGGGCATCGTCTACGCGCCGCGTGTCGCCCGCATCGTGCGCGCCTCCACCCTGGTCATCAGCGAATTGCCGTATGTCGAAGCGGCTCGCGCGCTGGGCGTCTCGACGCCGCGCATCCTGAGCCGCCACATCCTGCGCAACCTGGTTTCGCCGATCCTGGTGCAAGCCACCTTCGTCTTTGCCCACGCCATGCTGGCCGAGGCCGGGCTGTCCTTCCTCGGCCTCGGTGTGAGCCCCGAGGTGCCGACCTGGGGCACGATGCTGGCCTCTGGCCGCCAGTACGTCGGCCAGGCCGACTGGATGACCATCTTCCCCGGCGTCGCCATCGTACTCACCGTGATGTCGCTGCAGCTCGTCGGCGACGGCATGCGCGATCTGCTGGATCCGCGGCTGAGAAAGGATCTGTGATGGAGGTCACCCCGGCCAGGCCACTGTTGCTGAGCAATGTCAGGCCGATCTGCCTTGGCGAGGGCAAGGGCCAGAGTGAAGGCAAGCTCGACATTCTGGTCGGTGCCGACGGCAAAATTGCGCAGGTCGGCCAGGCGCTGTCGGCGCCACCCGAGGCACGGCGCATCGACGGCGACGGCGCCTGGATCAGCCCCGGCTGGATCGATCTGCACGCCCATGTCTGGCGCGGTGGCACCAACATCTCCATCGACCCGTCGCAGTGCGGCGTGGCCCATGGCGTGGCGACCATCGTCGACGCCGGCTCGGCCGGTGAGGCGAACTTCGCCGGCTTTCGCGAGTTCATCATCGATCGCGCGACCGAACGCATCCGTGCCTTCCTGAACCTGGGCTCGATTGGCCTGGTCGCCTGCGGCCAGGTCAGCGAGCTGGCCGACCTGCGCTCCATCGACCTGGACCGCACCGTGGCCTGCGTTGAGGCCAACCGCGACGTGATCATCGGCATCAAGGTGCGCGCCAGCGGCACCATCACCGGCACCTGGGGCATTCAGGCGCTGAAAATCGGCAAGCGCATCGCCAGCGTGCTCAAGCTTCCGGTGATGGCGCATGTGGGCGAGCCGCCGCCGTTGTTTGACGAGGTGCTGGCCGAACTGAGCGCGGGCGACGTCGTCACCCACTGCTTCAACGGCAAGCCGGGCGGCTCCCTTGTCGAAGACGAGAAACTGTTTGCGCTCGCCGAACGCTGCGCCAGCGAAGGCATCCGGCTGGACATCGGCCACGGCGGCGCCTCGTTCTCCTTCCGCACCGCCGAGCTGGCGATCCAGCGCGGGCTGCTGCCCTTCTCGATTTCCACCGATCTGCATCTGCGCTCGCTGGAGGGCAAGGTCTGGGACCTGGCGACGACCATGGCCAAGCTGCTCGCCGTCGGCATGCCGCTGCCCAAGGTCATCGAGGCCGTCACCCTGAACCCGGCCACCGTGGTCGGCTTGCCGACCACCGGCCGGCTCGATGTGGGCAGCCCGGCCGAGTTCACATTGTTCGAGGTGAATGACGCCGAACTCGCCGTGATTGATTCCATGGGCGTCGCGGCGACCTTGCCCCAAGTGATCGAGCCGCGGTGGACCGTGCTGGGCACGCGTGCGTTCGAGGCTGGGCGCTACACACGACGTCGCCTGGTGCGCGCCGACCCGAGTTGCCTGTACTGCGGAGCCGCCAAAGCATGCGCAAACCCAACGACGTGACGCCCGACCTGGCGTCCGAGCTGGCGCCCGAGCTGGCGTTGAAAGTCGACAACCTGCAAACCCACTTCCTGCTCGGGCGCAGCACGGCCAAATCGGTCGATGGCGTGAGCTTTTCGGTCAAGCGCGGCGAGACGGTTGCGGTGGTCGGTGAATCGGGCTCGGGCAAATCGGTCACCAGCCTTTCGCTGATGCGGCTGCTGGCGCACCCGGGCAAGATTGTCGGCGGCAAGATCCTGTACCGGCTGCGCAGTGGTGATGTCGTCGATCTTGCGCAGCTCAGCGAGGCGCGCATGCGCGCCATTCGCGGCAGCGAGATCGCCATGAT
>JANOQS010000465.1:0-4152 GCA_031414975.1 Methylibium sp.
GGCGGGGCTGATGCACAACGTCGGCTGGACCGCCGCGCTGCGCGCGCTCGACCGCATCGAACCGCACACGCCGGCCCAGCTGAGCCTGCCCTTCGTGGTTGCCGTCGAGGCGCGGCGCGACACCTTGTTCGGCTTGCTGGCGGCGTCGTGGCAACTGACCGACACGCTGAATGCACTGGCCGCCGAACTTCAGCAGGACGGGCTGGCGCTGGCCCCGTCGGCGCTGGCCCAGGCGCTGCGCGCGGCCGATCAGCGCGCTTCGATCGAGGTGCTGTTGCCGTCGGCCCGGTAGATCAAGACCGATACGTCAGCCTGAGACAGCGGCGCCGAACCAGCGGCGCGCAAACAGGCCCAACCCGGTCGCCACGCTGGCAAAACGATCCCCGCGCACGACCCGCGCCGCCGGAAACGCCGCGCCGATGCGCTGCGCCAGCAGGCGCAGCCCGGTCGAGCCGCCGGTGAAATAGAGCGCGTCGATCTGGGCCGGCTTCAGGCCCGCCTGCACGGCCGTCAGCTGCGCCGCGTTGACGATCGCCTCGATGTCGGCGGCTATCGCCTGCACCGCGTCGCGTTCGCTCACCGCCACGCTCAAGGCCCGTTCGACGTGGCCCAGGTCGATCTGCGTATCGCCGCCCTCGGCGACCGAAATCTTCGCCGCTTCGGCGCGCGCGGCCAGTTCGTGGCCCAGGCGTTCGTTCACCACCGTCATCAGGCGCTGGTGGTGCAGCGCCTCGTCGTAGAAGCCACGCATGCTGCGCAGTTCGGCCACCCGCTGCGGGCTGTAGACGGTGTTGATCAGGTGCCAGGTGGCAAGGTCGAAGTACACGCCGCAGGGCACCTCGCGCGGCGGCGCGCCGCCGACGCTGGGGCCGAACGCGCCGTAGCCGAACGAAGGCAGCACGCGGGCCAGTTCGATGCGGCGGTCGAAATCGGTCCCGGCAATGTGCACGCCGTGGTTGGCCAGGATGTCGTCCTTGCGCTCCAGCCGCGCGGCGCGCTGCGGGCCGACTCTCACGATCGAAAAGTCAGACGTGCCACCGCCGATGTCGGCCACCAGCACGAGTTGCTCGGCGCCGGTCACCTGGCGTTCGTAGTCGAAAGCGGCGGCGATCGGCTCGTACTGGAACTTCACCTCGCTGAAGCCGACCTGGGTCGCCGCCGCCAGCAGCGCCGCCTGGGCCTGTGCGTCGCGCGCCGGATCGTCGTCGACGAAGAACACCGGGCGGCCCAGCACCGCGTGGGTGATGGGCGCGCCGGCCTGCGCTTCGGCGCGGGTTTTCAGGTGCTTCAAGTAACCGGCCACGATGTCCAGGTACTTCGCGCCGCGGCCGCCGCCCACATCGGTGGTCTGGTCGATCAGGCTGCTGCCGAGGATGCTCTTCATCGAGCGCATCAGCCGGCCGTCGATGCCGTCTACATAGGCCGCCACCGCGGCACGGCCGAAGGCGCGCGGCGGGCCCGCGTTTTCAGGCCCTTCGACAAAATAGAACACCGCCGTGGGCATGGTGGTGTGGCCAGGTTCGAGCTCGACCAGGCGCATCTGCGCCGCGCCGTCGGGGATGGCGATGGCGGAGTTGGAGGTGCCGAAGTCGATGGCGCAGAACATGGGGCGGGGCTCGGGCGGTGGCGGTGACAAGCCGGAAGGGGCGCAATTCTAGAGGTGGCGAAAACTTGCCTCGGCGGGCACACTGAATTTTTTTCGCGCCCGCTGCATCCAAACCGGCCCGAGTCTCGTCTGTTCAAACAAGACACCGTGTTGGTGTCTCTTCAACCCGCCCACCAGGAGCTTTGCATGAAGACCACGATCGCCCGCCTGCTCGCCGCCACCGCGCTGACCCTGGCTCTGAGCCCGGCCTTGAGCCCCGTCTTTGCCGCCGACACCGAGCCCAGCCCCGCCGCCGCAGCCGACAAGCTGGCCCCGGTGCGGGCGCAGATTGCCCAGAAGAACTGGGTCGCCGCGATCGCGGCGCTGAAGAACGTGAACGACACTGGCAGCGCCGACTGGAACAACCTGATGGGTTTCACCCTGCGCAAGGCGCCGACCCCCGACTTTGCCGGCGCCGAGAAGTTCTACAACGAAGCGCTGCGCATCGACCCCAAGCACAAGGGCGCGCTGGAGTATTCGGGCGAGCTGTACCTGATGCTGGGCGAACTGCCCAAGGCCGAGCAGCGCCTGGCCACCTTGGACAAGTTGTGCACCTTCGGCTGCGCCGAATACAGCGACCTGAAGAAGGCGATCGCCAACTACAAGGCGGCCGGCAACAAGTACGTCGGCAGCAGCACGTACTGAGCTGGCGGCACCACCTCTCTGCGCTGCCAACTCTGCGCTGCCAACCCTGCGCGGCTCAGTGCTGTGACGAGCGCGGCGCCGAGCCGCCAGAGCGCGGGCCGGCTTCGCGCGTGATGTAGCGCTGCCGCGCCGCGCCCGGTTCGGCCGCACCCGGCAGGTGCACGCCCAGCGGGCTGGCCGTGTCGCGCCCCGCCATCGGCTTGACGCAGCCGATCGCGATCAACGCCAGCGCGCTCAGCACGCCGGCCAGCAGCGTGCCCCAGGTCAGGCCTTTCGATGAACCATCAGTCATGCTGAACCTCCTGAGGGCTGAACGAGCGCCAAGCTCGCGCGCGCCTGATTGCACAGTGTGCGCCGCGGCGGTCGAGAGCCGTGACGCCAAGGCTGTATTCACTGCCTTCACAATGGGTTTGCACTCCCGCCAGCGTCATGACTTCTCGCCTTTCGTTTCACCGCCTGAGCCGGCGTGCCGCCGTGCTGGCCCTGGGCAGCCTGTTTGCCGCGCCGGGGGTTCGGCAATCCGCGCTGGCGGCGGGGGAACCTCCGAACGGCCGCTTCCCGTTCACCCTGGGAATAGCAAGCGGCATGCCTCGGGCCGACTCGGTGGTCCTGTGGACGCGCCTGGCGCCACTTCCGCACGAAATCGACGGCGGCCTGCCGGGAGTGCAGGTGGCGGTGCGCTGGGAACTGGCCGAGGACGAACGCTTTTCGCGCGGCCTGCGCACCGGCCAGGTGCTGACGCGCCCGGAACACGCGCACAGCGTGCACGTGGAGGTGGGCGCCCTGCCCAGCGGCACGAACTTCTTCTATCGCTTCATGACGCGCAACGCCGTCAGCCCCGTCGGCCGCACCCGCACCGCACCGGCGGCGGACGCCGACGTGCCACGCCTGCGCCTGGCGCTGGCCTCGTGCCAGCACTATGAACAAGGCGCGTTCGCCGCCCACCGCGAGATCGCCGCGCAAGACCTGGACTTCGTGCTGTTCGTCGGCGACTACCTCTACGAGTCGAGCAACCCGCGCTACCGCCTGCGCGCGCACGAGGGCCCGGTGCCGACGACGCTGGACGGCTTCCGCGCGCGCCACGCCACCTACAAGCTCGACCCCGACCTGCGTGCCGCCCATGCCGCCCACCCGTGGGTGCTGACCTGGGACGATCACGAGGTCGAGAACGACTACGCCGACGCGCACAGCGCGAAGGACGTGCCGCCCGAAGTGTTCCTGCGCCGCCGTGCCGCCGCGTACAAGGCCTACTTCGAGCACTTGCCGGTGTCGCCGTCGATGGCGCCCGATGGCGCGTCGATGCGCATTCACGAACGTTTTGTTTGGGGCCGGCTGGCCGAGCTGTGGACCTTGGACAACCGGCAATACCGCAGCGTGCAGGCCTGCGCCGGGACGGGCGGTGTCGGCGGTCGTGTCGTGGCGCCGTGCGATCAACTCGACGACCCCTCGCGCAGCTTGTTCGGCATGGCGCAGGAGCGCTGGCTCGCGCAAGGCCTCGCCGCCAGCACGCGGCGCTGGAAGCTGCTGGGCCAGGGCACGCAGCTCAGTGGCAGCAGCATCGACTCGCCGCTGGGTCGGCGCCTGTACTCCGATGGCTGGGACGGCTACCCGAAGGCACGCGAACGCCTGCTGACCACCATCGCCGATGCCAACGTGGCCAACGTGCTCAACCTGGGCGGCGACGTGCACCGCCACGTTGCAGCGCAGTTGCGCCTGCGCCCGAACGACCCCAACTCGCCGATCGTCGCGAGCGAGTTCGTCACCAGCTCGATCACCACCCGCGGTTTGTCAGAGGCGGTGGTGGGGCTGATGCGCGCCGCCAACCCCGACATGGTTCATGCACGCACCGACGAGCGCGGCTA
>JANOQS010000466.1:0-1805 GCA_031414975.1 Methylibium sp.
GGCGCGCAAGCAGCCGCAGGTCATCGGCGCAGCGCCTTTCATTGCCTCGCAGGCGCTGATCGCACGCGGTGACGACATGCGCGGCGTGCTGGTGCGCGGCATCTCGCCGAACGACGAAGCCACCGTGACCGACCTGGCCGCGCAGTTGAAAGACACCACGCTGGCCCGGCTGGTGCCCGGCGCCTGGGGCATCGTGCTGGGCGGCGAGCTGGCGCGCTCGCTTGGTGTGAGAGAGGGCGACAAGGTCACCATCGCCGCGGCCGGTGGCCAGGTCACGCCCGCCGGCGTGGTGCCGCGCTTGAAGCAGCTCACCGTCGTCGGCAGCTTCGACGCCGGCCACTATGAGTACGACAGCGGCCTGGCGCTGATCCACATCGACGACGCCGCCAAGCTGTTCCGCGTCGAAGGCCCGACCGGCGTTCAACTCCGCCTGAAAGATCTGAACGAGGCCCGCGAGGTGGCGATGGATCTGGGCCTGAGCATGGGCCAGCAAGTGACCGTGCGCGACTGGACCCGCACCAACCGCAACTGGTTCTCGGCCGTGCAGCTCGAGAAGCGCCTGATGTTCATCATCCTCACCTTGATCGTCGCGGTGGCGGCGTTCAATCTGGTTTCGACCCTGGTGATGACGGTGACCGACAAGCAGGCCGACATCGCGATCCTGCGCACCTTGGGCGCGAGCCCGCGTTCGATCATGAGCATCTTCATGGTGCAGGGCGCGGCCTCGGGTGTGATCGGCACCCTGGCCGGCGTGCTGCTGGGGCTGGGCATCGCGTTCAACATCGACGTGATCGTGCCGGCCATCGAACGCGCATTGAGCGTGAGCTTCTTGCCCAGCAGCGTGTACCTGATCAGCCGCATGCCGAGCCAGCCGCAGGCCGACGACATCGTGCCGATTGCGCTGATCTCGCTGCTGCTGTCGTTCGTGGCCACCCTCTACCCGAGCTGGCGTGCCAGCCGCGTGCAGCCGGCCGAGGCGCTGCGCTATGAGTGACGCGGCTCGGCGCACTGCAGCGTGATCGTGGGCTACGAGTGGCAGATCGGGTGGCGCTACGTGCGCGCCGGGCGCGGCGGGCGCAACGGCTTCCTCTCGTTCATCTCCCTCGCCTCGGTGCTGGGCATCGCGTTGGGCGTGGCGGCTCTGATCATCGTGCTGTCGGTGCTGAACGGTTTCAGTGCCGAGGTGCGCGACCGAATGCTGTCGGTGATCGCGCACGTGGAATTGTTCTCCGCCGACGGCCGCGCCTTGCCCGACTGGCCTGCCACCGCGGCTGATGTTGCTGCGATAGCGCGGCGTGACCCGCTGGTGGTGGCGGTGGCGCCGTTCGTCGCCGGCCAGGGCCTGCTCGGGCGGGGCGACGAACTCCGGCCGGTGCGGGTGCGCGGCATCGACGTGGCGCTCGAAGCCGAGGTGTCGGACCTGGCGCGTCAACTGCGCAATGGCGCGCTCGCGCGCCTGCAGCCGGGGCAGCGCCAGATCGTGCTGGGTGTCGAGCTGGCGCGCCAGCTCGCGGTGGCGCCCGGCCAGCCGGTGACCCTGGTGCTGCCCGACCTGGCGCAGCCCGGCGGCGCGCCGCGAATGCTGCCGCTGACGGTGGTGGCGACCTTCGAGGCTGGCCACTTCGAGTACGACAGCACGCTGGCCTTCATGCTCCAGCCCGATGCGCAGGCGTTGTTTGGCGTGGCCGGCATGGGCGGTCTGCATAGCGGTTTGCAACTGCGCCTGTCCGACCGCGACCGTGCCGGCGAGGTGGCGCGCCGCCTCGCCGCCGAACTGGGCCCGGGTATATTGGTGCGCGACTGGA
>JANOQS010000467.1:0-8429 GCA_031414975.1 Methylibium sp.
CTGATCAAGCCCTGACTTGATTAGCGACGATCCTCAGCCCGCCGGGCCCCCCTGCTGGGGAGGGCGGCCGGCGGGCTTGCAGCTGCCCCTGGGGCAGCTGAGGATCGTCGCGAATCAGGAGCCCTGATCAGATCCTGCCAATCAGCCGTCTTTCAGCCGCCCGTCGTACGTCCAGCGCCGCACGCGCGTGAGCCGCAGTGCCGCCAGCGCGGGATGCGCCGGGTTGATCAGCACATTGCTCGCTTCGGGCACCACGACCGACGGTACCTCGGCCAGCAGGCTGCCCGCCGCGGCGGCCCAGGCGTCGCCCCAGTCGAGCGACACGATGCCGGGCGGTTCGACGTCCCAACCTACGGCGGCGCCACCCCAACGATCGAACACGGTGCGAGCGGCCCATTCGGCGTCCGGCACGTCGATCCGCACCAGGATGCGGTTCAGTGGCAGCGGCGTGCCGCCGGTCAGGTGCACCACCGTCTCCAGCGCCGCCAGCGCAATCGACTCGGCCGCGTACACCAGCGCGGTGCCGGGCCGGTTCCAGCGCCCGCCGGTGATCTTGGCGCCGGTGCCGCTCAGGTCGTCGGCGCGGTAGTGCGGGGTGTCAGTGGCGATGCGCCAGAGTTGCATCGTCAGGGTGTCTTGCGGTCAGGCATAGGCGCCGCTCTGCGAGCGCGCGAGCAACTGCGAGACGATGCCCTGCCCGGCGCTGGTGTCCATCAGTTCGGCCGGGGCACGGCCGCCGAGCGCGGTGAGCGGCTGATCCAGCCACTGCGCCATCCAGGCCGCGGCGTCGAACCCGGTCGAGTCGCCCGACTCGCGCACCATCGTCTGCACCTGCCCGACCAGCTTGGCCACGCCCAACAAGCGTTCGCCTTCCTGCGGGCTCAGGTCTTTGGCTTCCTTGGCCTTGCGCGCCACGGTCTGGCGCGGCAGGCCGATCCAGCGGTACAGGTTCTCGCGCGGGGTCTTCAGCGCATCGGCCAGGCGCGCCACCTCGGTCGCGGCAATGCCGCCCTTGACCACCGCCACCTGGTCCATCGCGCTGGCGGCGTACAGGCCGGCAAAGTCGTGGCTGGCGAGCAGCTTGTGCATGCCTCTCGTCTGCCGATCGGTCTGCCGATCAGTCTGCCGGTCGACGGGCGCCGCAGCCTTGCTCGTGACCGGCTTCGCCTTGCCCGCGACGGCCGGCGCCGAGCGCGTGAGGTTGCGGCTTTGGGGGGCAGATGCGGCAGATGCACGCTTTGCTTGAGTCATGATGGCAGGCTCTCGTTCGGGCGTTCAGAAACGCCCATTTGGGCAACGGCCGCACTTTACCACCGTCAGTGCTGGCGTATCCATCGATAAAGTGTGAAGCAAGCCGATAGGCCGGATTCTGTGCATCCCTTGGTTCTTGCGAACCGCCGGACGTGACCGCCATTCCTCTGGGCCGTACATCGCTGCACGGCTCGGTGCTACCTACCCGCCGGCTCTGCGGAGCCACATCAACGCCGGCCTACTTGGTATTGCTGCGCGCAGAGATTGCCCGTTTCACCCGGTGCTCTTGTCTTGCGACCCGAACCCCGACTCGTCTCTGTTGCTCTGATCCTCACCTCGCGGTGGACAGCCGTTGGCTGCTGCGCTGCCCTGTGCAGTCCGGACCTTCCTCCAGTGCGCCCTTTCGAGCCTTGCACCAGCGGCGGTCTGGCTTGCTTCACGGGGGCGATTATCTACGCCGCCGGCATGGCACCCGGCAGCGCGCGCGCCTTCAGGCTGACGAGGTAGCTGTCGCGCGTGCCCAGCACGTGCTCGCGCATCAAGCCTTCGAAGGCCGCGAACTCGCCGTCGCGAAAGAACTGCATCAGTTGCGTGTGCTGCTCGAAGCCGCGCGCCTTCAGCACATCGGCCGGGGCCGACAAGTGGGTGCGGATGGCCGCGATCTTGGCCCCCGCAGTGGCGTACGCGGCCTGCAGATAGGGGTTGCCGCAGTGGTCGACAAAGGCCTCGTGCAGCCGGGTGTCGGCGCGGCTGTAGGCCACCGCGTCCTTTTTCTTGCGTGCCGCGGCCATGTCGGCCACGGCCGCGCCAAGCGCCTGCAGGGTGGCCTCGCGGTCATGACGCCAGGCCAGTTCGGCCGCGCGCGGCTCCATCACGCAGCGGAACTCGCACAGCGCGGCGATGTCGGCCTCGGTCGGCTCGAACACGTAACTCCCGCGCTGCGGCCGGATGTGGACGAGCCCGAGCAACTGCAGCTGGTTCAGCGCCTCGCGCACCGGCGTGCGGCTGACGCCGAACGAGGCGGCCAGCGTTTCCTCCGGAATCATCGCGCCGAGCGCGAACTCACCGTCGATGATGGCCTCGCGCAGGCGCTTGGCGACGATGGTCGCGAGCGACTTGGGCGCGTCGATCTTGAAGCTGGGCGCCATCCGTGCGCACCTCCCCTGGTTGGTCGTTCTGGCCGTTCAATGCATGGCGATGCTGATGGACCCGCCGACCCCATCGTATACGGGATTGTACTAATGTGCCTTAGTACCTTACATACAAGACAATGCGCCAACGCTTCAGACAAGGTGGCCGGCATGGGTTCTTCTCTCCAGGTGGATGCGTCGCAGGCGCTGCAGCGCGACATGCCGCGTGCATTGATCGAACTTCGCGAGTTGCTCGGTGCGTCCACGGTGCTGCTCGGCGCCGACGTGCCGGTGCGCAACCACAACGACTGGAGCACGCAGGCGCCGCAAGCCCCGCTGGCCGTCGTGCGCCCGGTCGACGCTGCCGGGGTGTCGGCCGCGCTCAAGGCCTGCCGCGCCGCCGGCCTGGCCGTGGTGCCGCAGGGCGGGTTGACCGGCCTGTGCGGCGGCGCACGGCCCGAGCCCGGCTGGGTGGCGCTGTCGCTGGAGCGACTGGTCGGCATCGAAGAGATCGACACCGTGGGCGCCACGATGACCGTGCGCGCCGGCACCCCGCTGGAACAGGTGCAGCGCGCCGCGGCCGACGCTGGCCTGTACTTCGCGCTCGACCTCGGCTCGCGCGGCTCCTGCGCGATCGGCGGCAACCTGTCGACCAATGCCGGCGGCAACCGCGTGATCCGCTACGGCATGGCGCGCGAACTGGTGCTCGGGCTGGAGGTGGTGCTGCCGGACGGCACTGTTCTGACCAGCCTGAACAAGATGCTGAAGAACAACGCCGGCTACGACCTGAAGCACCTGTTCATCGGCAGCGAAGGCACGTTGGGCATCATCACCCGCATCGTGCTGCGCCTGCACCCGCAGCCGCAGTGCACTCTTGCCGCACTGTGCGCGCTGCCCGACTACGCCAGCGTGGTGCGCCTGCTGGGCAGTGCGCGCAAGGGTCTGGGGCCGCTGCTGTCGGCCTTCGAGGTGATGTGGCCCGACTATTGGGAGGTGGTGACCCAGCGCGTCGGCGTGCGCAGCCCGCTGTCGGGCGAGCAGCCTGCGGGCGGTGTCTACGTGCTCGTCGAAGCACAAGGCACCGACGAGGCCATCGATGCCCCGCGCTTCCAGCGCTGGCTCGAAGACCTAATGGAGCAAGGCGCGATGACCGACGCGGCGGTGGCGCAGTCGGTCGCCGACACCCAATCGTTCTGGGCCCTGCGCGACGCCTGCGCCGAGTTCTTCCAGGTGCTCGGGCCGCACATCTCGTACGACGTGGGCCTGGCGGTGACCGACATGGACGCCTACGTGCAGCGCTGCAAGGCGGCGCTGGCCGCGGCTATTCCCGGCTGCGAGGCGGTGTATTACGGCCACATCGGCGACGGCAACCTGCACCTCGTGTCGTGGGTGCCCGGCCTGTCGATCGAACAGCAGCCGAAGGAGCAGATGGACGAGATCATCTACGGCTGCGTGCGCGACTTCCACGGCTCGGTGTCGGCCGAACACGGCATCGGCACCGTCAAGAAGAAGTGGCTCGGCCATGCACGTTCGGAAGAAGAGATCGCGCTGATGAAGACGCTGAAGGCGGCGCTCGATCCGATGGGTTTGCTGAACCCTGGCAAGGTTGTGTGATGGCACTGCCCTGCGGCTTCGATGTGATCGCCGCAATGGACGGCGTGTTCATGCGTCGTGCCGCGCGGCTCGCGGCGAGCGGTACCCGGCGCGGGCTCATGCTGGGGCGGTCGGCCGGGTACAGCCGACTGCACTGCGCTGCTCGGTCTTGCGGCCCGTCGCCGAACTCACTTCGCTCACTTCGTTCGACTACGTTCAAACAGGCGGCGACAAGTCAGTCTACGAACGCGCTCCGCGCGGGGCCGCAAGCCCTGTGCGGATCAAAGCCCCAGAAATCGCCCCCGCCGGGCACCGCCCGCCGCGAGTGCAAGCGTTTTCGCTCTTTGCCGCAAACACAAAAGCCGGTGCCCGGACGCGCCTTTGCCTGCGAAAGCGCGCGCAAGAAAAGGCGCCCGAAACGCCACCTTTTCATCGCTTTCGGTGCACCCCCCGCCACCTAGCATCGAATCAGCAAGCCTGGGCGCGTGTGCGCCTGCGCCAGCCAAGTTCACTGCTGCAACAGAAATGTCCAACGCCGCTGTCTCCACCGCTGCTCCCGCCAAGACCGCCCCGCCCAAGCTCCGCCTGGGTGAGCTGTTGATGCGCGATGGCGTGGTCACGCAGGAGCAGCTCGACACCGCCTTGGCAGCACAACGCGCCAGCGGCCATCCGCTCGGTCGCGTGCTGAAGGAAAGCGGCGTCATCACCGAACTGATCCTGGCCAAGGCGCTGGCGCGCCAGTTGAAGCTGGAGTTCGTCGACCTGCGTGCCGACATGGTCGACGCCGAGATCGCCAAGCGCATTCCCGAAGTGCGCGCGCGGCGCCTGCGCGCGATGCCGCTGCACCTGTTCAAGGGCAGCCTGATCGTGGCCGTCACCGACCCGACCAGCATGAATTTGATGGACGACCTGGAGCGGCTGCTCGCAGGCAGCTTCGAGACCGTGATCGTCGAAGAATCGAAGCTGATGTCGGTGATCGACAAGGTCTACCGCAGCACCACCGAGATCACCGGCCTGGCGCAGGAACTCGAACGCGAGCTGGCGGTGTCGGGCGACGTGGTCGACCTGGCGCAGATGTCGTCCGGCGCCGGCGCCGAAGATGCACCGGTGGCGCGGCTGCTGCAATCGGTGCTCGAAGACGCGGTGCGCGCGCGCGCCTCCGACGTGCACATCGAACCGATGGCGCACAAGCTGGTGATGCGCTGCCGCGTGGACGGCCAGTTGCGCGCGCAGACCGAGGCCGACGTGCGCATCGGCCCGGCGCTGGCGCTGCGGCTGAAGATCGTTGCCGGGCTCGACATTTCAGAACGCCGGCTGCCGCAGGACGGGCGTTTTGCGGTGCAGATCGGCGGCAAGGCGGTTGACATTCGCCTGTCCACCCTGCCCACGCAATACGGCGAGGCGGTGGTGATGCGGTTGCTGTCGCAAGGCACGCAACTGCTGTCGCTCGACCGCGTGGGCATGCCCGCGGCGATGGTGGCGCAACTGCGCCAGACCTTGAAACGCACCTCGGGCATGGTGCTGGCCACCGGCCCCACCGGCAGCGGCAAGACGACCACGCTGTACAGCATCCTGTCGGAGCTGAACCAGCCGGAGCGCAAGCTCATCACGGTCGAAGACCCGGTCGAATACCGCCTGCCGGGTGTCAACCAGGTGCAGGTGAACGAGAAGATCGGGCTCGGCTTCAGCGCGGTGTTGCGCTCGATTCTTCGGCAGGACCCCGACGTGGTGCTTGTCGGCGAAATGCGCGACCACGACACCGCCGAAACCGGCTTGCGCGCGGCGATGACCGGCCACATGGTGCTGTCGTCGTTGCACACGAATGACGCTGCCACCACGCCGGCACGCCTGGTCAACATGGGCGCACCCGCCTACATGGTGGGCCTGGCATTGCAGAACGTGGTGGCGCAGCGGCTGCTGCGGCTGGTGTGCAGCAGTTGCGCCAGCGACCAGGCCCCCGATGCGAGCGAAGGCGCTTACCTGCAGTCGGTGCTCGGCGCGGCGGCCTCGGGCGGCCACTTCCGCCACGGCCGCGGCTGCCCGGACTGCAACAACACCGGCTACAGCGGCCGGGTCGGCATCTACGAGATGCTGACCTTGGACACCGCGCTGATCCGCGAACTCGGGCACGGCGACCCGACCCGGTTTGCCGAAGCCGCGCGCGCGCAGATGGGCAAGAGCACCTTGCAGAATGGCGCCTTGAAGCTGGCGCTGCAGGGCCGCACCACGCTGGCTGAGGCGATGAAGCTGGCGGTGAACGAGACGGTGCCGGCGTAAGGCGCAGGCCATGCAACGTTTCGCCTACCAATCGCGCGACGGCAGCGGAGCGCTCAGTGCCGGCGAACTCGACGCTGAAGACAGCAGCGGCGTGGCCGCGCAATTGCGTGCGCGTGGCCTCACGCCGGTGAGCATCAAGGCCAGCGCGAACAGTGCGCCCGCGGTCAACGCTTCCAGTGCCGCCAGCGCCAAAGCGGCGCCGGGCCTGGGCGATGTGGGCGCCTTGCTGCGCCAGCAACTCGGTTTGGCACCGGCGCCGGCCAAGGTCAGCGAGGTCGAGCTGCAACTGCTCACGCGCGAGCTGTACGCGATGATGAAAGCGGGTGTGCCCATCATGCGGGCGCTCGGCATCCTGACCGAGTCGACCGCCAACCCGGACCTGACGGCCGCGTTGCAGCGCATCTCGGCCACCTTGGGCAGCGGGGTGGACTTCGGCGCGGCGCTCGAAAAAGAGAGCCAGCGCACGGGCCTGTTCTCGCCGTACTACATCAGCATCGTGCGCATCGGCGAGACGACCGGGCGCTTGGAGGAATGCCTGCTGCGCCTGTCCAGGCACCTGCAGTTCCTGCGCGCCACCAAGGAGCAGTTGCTGGCCGCCATCCGCTACCCGGCGTTCGTGATCCTGGCGGCGGTGCTTGCCATCGTGGTGATCAACATCTTCGTGATCCCGCAGTTCGAAAAAGTGTTCCGCGGGCTCAACGCCGAACTGCCGCTGCTGACCAAGATCCTGCTCGGCATGTCGAAATTCATCGTTTCGAGCTGGCCGCTGCTGCTGCTGGGCACCGGCGCGGCGGTGGTGGGCGTGCGCTCGTGGCTGGCCACATCGGCCGGCGCAGCGCTGTGGGACCACTGGAAGCTGAAGCTGCCGATCGCCGGCGACATCGTGCGGCGCACCTGCCTGGCGCGCTTCTGCATCTCATTCTCGGTGGCGCTGCGCAGCGGTGTGCCTTTGACTCAAGCTTTGGGCATCGTGGCCGACAACGTAGGCAACCACCGGTTTTCCGAGTGCATTCACGCCATGCGCGGGCATGTGGAACACGGCGAATCGGTCAAGCAGGCGGCGGCGCGGGTGGGCATTTTCCCGAACTCGCTGGTGCAGGTCATCGCGGTGGGTGAAGAAACCGGCGCGCTGGCCGAACTGCTGGAAGAGCTGGGAACGTACTTCCAGAGCGAAGTCGAGTACGAGTTGTCGCGCCTCACGGCGCGGCTGGAGCCGATCCGCATCACCGTGCTCGGTGGCGTGGTGCTGGTGCTGGCGCTGGGTGTGTTCTTGCCGATGTGGGAATTGGGTCGTGCCTCCATCAAGTGACGGTGGCATTTGTGTAACGAGTGGGGCCATGGCCCGAGGGAGTATCGAAATGAAGAGCAACAAGGCGATGGGTGGTTTCACCCTCATCGAGCTGATCGTCGTGATCACCATCCTGGGTGTGCTGGCCGCCGTCGCGCTGCCGCGCTTCACGAGCCTGCAATCCGATGCGCGCAAGGCCAAGGCCGATGCGATCTTCGGTTCGATGCGCGCTGCGGCGGGCATCGTCAAGTCGACGGCGCTGGTCAAGGCGGTGGACTGCACGCTGCCTTCGGTCGTTGGCGGCGTCACGCTTGAAGGCCGCGCGATCGACCTGGTTTATTGCTACCCGTCGGCATCGGCCACAGCCACTGCCGGCATCCTGGGCGCGGCCAACATCGACCCGACCGCTGACGGCGTGACGGCCGCGGTGGCCGGTGGCGTGTTGACGGTCACGATCAGCGGCGGCGCTGCCAACTGCAAGATCGACTACACCCCGCCGACCGGCGCCAATCTGGCTCCGGTGATCACCAACACCGCCACAGCAGCCGTCTGCTGACGCCATGCCCATGCGCCCTGGCCGGCGCACCAGCAAGCTGGAGTTCGTGGTGGCCCTCACCCTGGTGGCAGTGTTTGCCGGGTGGTGGGCCATTCGCTTCGCCTCGGCCCAGGCTGACGTGCGCATCTTGAGAGTCCGCGAAATGGCATCCGCCATGCGCGACCTTGCGCGCGAAATTCACCTGCAGGCCGTCGTCGCCAACCAGGCCGACATCACCGGCACCCTGCGCACCGCCTACGGGCCGGTGCAGGTGCTGGACGGCCACCCCACGCCCACCGCCAACGGCATCGGCCGGCTGATGGCCGAACACGTGCCGGCGCGCCAGATGGCCTGC
>JANOQS010000468.1:0-1841 GCA_031414975.1 Methylibium sp.
CAGCACGCGCCAGCAGGTGGACCAGCGCTGGGGCACCACGCAGCCGGTGACGATTCGCGACAAGGACTTCGGCGCGGTGCGCCTGCGCGGCTTCGGCAACTACAGCTACCGCCTGGCCGACCCGAAGCTGTTCCACACCGAAATCTCTGGCACGCGCGACACCTACACCGCCGCCGAACTCGACGGCCAGTTGCGTGGGCTGATGCTGCAGCACATCTCCGACGCGGTCGCCTCCAGCGGCGTGGCCTTCCTCGACCTGGCGGCCAACCAGGTCGAGTTCGCGAAAGCACTGCAGGCTGCCACCGCGCCGTCGTTCGCGGCCATCGGGCTCAAGCTCGAAGGCGTGACCCTGCAGAACGTGTCGCTGCCCGAAGAACTGCAGAAGATCCTCGACCAGAAGATCGGCATGGGCATGGTCGGCGGCGACATGGGCAAGTTCATGCAGTACCAGACCGCGCAGGCGATCCCGAAGTTCGCCGAAGGCGCGGGCGGCGGCGGTGGTGGGGTTGTCGGCGACGCGATGGGTCTGGGGGCCGGCGTGGCGCTCGGGCAGGTGATGGCGCAGCAGTTGCAGCACGGGCTGCAGGGCGCGGCGCAGCCGGCGGCGGCCGCTGCGGCGGCTCCGGTCGGCGTGAAGCCCGAAGACGTGATGGCCACCTTGGAAAAGCTCGGCGAGCTCAAGACCAAGGGCATCCTGACGCAGGAAGAGTTCGACACCAAGAAGGCGGAGCTGCTGAAGAAGCTGGTCTAGCGCGGCGCCACCCAGCCGTTCCTTGGCTACCTCGCCCCCACCGCCCGGCGCCCAACGCGCCTACCGCGCCGCGTGCCCGCACTGCGGGGCGCCGGTGGACTTTGCCTCGGCCGCGTCGGCTTTTGCGGTCTGCGGTTTCTGCCGCAGCAGCATCGTGCGCGAGGGCGACGCGCTGCGCAGAATAGGCCAGAGCGCCGAACTGTTCGACGACCACTCGCCGCTGCAACTCGGCGCGGCCGGCAAGGCGCAAGGCTCGGCCTTCACCTTGGTCGGCCGGCTTCAGTACCGCTACAAGGACGGCACCTGGAACGAATGGCATGCGCTGTTCGACACCGGCCCGGACAGTCAGAAATCGGGCTGGCTGAGCGAGGACAACGGCCGCTACGTGCTGTCGTTCAGCGTGCCGCTGGACGGCGCGGCGCCCGCGGCCGAGGCGCTGCGCGCCGGCGCGCAGCAATTGATCAACGGCCAGGCCTGGAGCGTCGGCTCGGTCTCGGTCGCCAGGCTGATTGCCGCGCAAGGCGAGCTGCCCGACAAGCCCAACCTGGAGCGCGGTTTCGTCGTCGCCGACCTGCGCAGCACGCGCGACGAAGTCGGCACGCTCGACTACAGCGACCCGGCGCACCCGCGCTGGTCGGTCGGCCGCTCGGTGGCCTTGAGCGAACTGGCAATGACCGGCCTGGCGGAGCTTGCCGAGAAGACGCTCAGCGCGCGCGGCGTCGAGTGCCCGAGCTGCGGCGCAGCGCTGCAGGTCAGATTAGCGAGCACGCAGTCGATCGTCTGCCACCAGTGCCGCGCGGTGGTCGATGTGTCGCAAGGCGTCGGCGCCGACCTGCAGCACTACCAGCAGCAGAGCAACCACGAGGAGCCGCAGATCCCGCTTGGCAGCGTCGGCACCTTGGCGCTGGGGAGCAAGGGCGCGCTGCCGTGGCAGGTGGTCGGGTATGCCGAACGCTGCGAGGTGCCCGAAAGTGCCGACGACGAACAGGAGTTCTGGCGCGAGTACCTGCTGTACCACCGCAGCGAGGGCTTCGCCTTCCTCGTCGATGCGAACGACGGCTGGAGCTGGACCGCGCCGATCACCGGCGTG
>JANOQS010000469.1:0-5499 GCA_031414975.1 Methylibium sp.
GGTTCTTGCCCGCCACGGCCAGCATGTGCGGGTCGAAGTAGCCGAACGAGGTGGGGAACAGCAGGGTGGCGCCGTCCTGCGCGATCATGCCCTGCATGGTCTTTTGCACACCCGCGGTCTCGGGCACGTTCTCTTCTTCGACGGCCTTGATGCCGGCCATCTTCTTGACCTCGGCCACCGACTCGGCCTGCGCCTGGTTGTAGCCGAAGTCGTCTTTCGGGCCGACGTAGATGAAGCCGACCGTGATGGGCGCCTGCGCCGCTGCCAGGCCGGTCCAGCCCGCCGTGCCGGCCACCGCGCCTGCTGCGCCGAGGTGCCGCAGAACGTCGCGCCGGTTGAAGTTGATGTGTGCCATGGGGAGGTCTCCTGTGCGGTGGGCGGGGTGGGCGTGGAAGGGTTTGGTTTGATGTACCGCCTGGTATACCAGCAAGCCTTGTGCCAACAGTTCACGCCCCAGCGACCCACCGGCCGCACCACGCCAGCGCAAAACAAGGTGCCGCCGCGCCGTAAACGGCCGCGGCGGCACCCAATTTGGTGCGCCAGCACGAGCCTCGTCGTCACGGCCCCACGTTGAACCCTGGCCCCACTTCGACCGGATCGGTCAGGTCGACGGTCTCGATGCGCCCGCACTGGCTGAAGAAGTTGTCGCCAAAACAAGCCGCGCGCCCGTCGGCCACGATCGCCAGTGAGTGGTTCTTGCCGGCACCGATCGCGGTGACGGTGCTGATCTGCGGGATCTGCGCCACGAACGTGCTCTGCGAGAAGCTGCCCGACAGCCCGTTGCCGAGCCGGCCGGCGCCGTTGTCGCCCCAGGTGCGCAAGCTGCCGTCGTTCAGCAAGGCCATCGAGTGGCGCGCGCCGGCCGCGATGGCGCTGGCGCCGCTCACGCCGGGCAGCAAGGCGGGCAGCACGAAGTTGCCGAAGCCATTGGCGGTGTTGGCCGCCACGCCCACCTCGCCGCGCAGGCTCGAGCCCCAACCGCGCACCCGGCCGTCGCTGGCCAACGCGAGTGAGTGAAACTCGCCGGCCGCCAGTTGCGTGATGCCGCGGCCCGCCAGCGCCGCCACCACCGTGGGCACAGCGCGCAGGTCGAAGTCGCCGAGACCCAACTGGCCGTCGCTGTTCTTGCCCCAGGCCAGCACGCTGCCGTCGCTGCGCAAGGCCAGCGCGTGGTTGGCACCGGCGGCGATGGCGACCACCACGCCGGTGCCGGGCACCGCGGTGGGTGACAGGCGCGCCTGCGCATCCCCCAGCCCGAGCTGGCCCTGCGAGTTGTCGCCCCAGGTGAACAGCGTGCCGTCGGCGCGCAAGGCCATCGAGAAGCGCTCGCCGGCCGCGATGGCGGTGACGCCGGACAGGCCGGGCAGCGCCAGCGGCGTGGCGAAAGCGCCACCGTCCTGCCCCAAGCCGAGCCGGCCCGAGCCGTTGGCGCCCCAGACGAAGACCTGGCCGTCGTTGCGCAAGGCCATGCCGTGGGCATCACCTGCGGCAACGCGGGTGATCGACGCGAGGTTCAGTGCGCGGGTCGGAACGCGCGTTGAGCTGGCGGCGTTGTTGCCGTTGCCGAGGGTGCCGTTCTGCTGGTCGCCCCAGGCGAACACGCTGCCGTCGCGCATCAGCGCCAGGCTGAAGCCATTGCCGCCGGCGAGCATCGGCGTGCCGCTCGTGATGGCCGCTGGCGGCGGTGGCGGTGGCGGTGGCGGTGGAGCGGGTGCGGCAGGCGCGGCGGCGGGAGGTGGCGGCGCGCTGCCGCTGTCACCGCCGCCGCCGCAAGCCGCCAGCGTGGTCGGCGCAATGAAGCAGGTCGACAACAGCCAGCGGCGCGTCGGGGGGTTCGATGGGAATGCAGACATGGTGATCTCCTGGAGGGGCGTGGGTGGCCGTTGAAGGCCTGCCCCATAGACGAGAGATCTGCCGTTCTGGATGCAGGTCTGCCTGCGGTTATGCCTGCGGTTGTGCATGCACGCCGCGATGCCGTGCCAGCGTCTCCCCCTTTTGGGCGAGACCGAAAAAATTTCCGCTTTGGCTGCGTCCATTTTTGAAGTGGTTCCGAAAGTGGGTCTGTGCCGACCAGACAAATGCCTTGCGAGGCGGCACGACAAACCTCACTCCTCAACCACTGTCAAAGGAAACCGATCATGAAATCCCTCAACACCCCGCTCCTGACCAAGAGCCTCTTCGCTGTTGCCGTTGTCGCTGCTGGCGTCTCGGCCCCGACCTTGAGCCACGCCGTCACCTTCGCCGGTTCGCCCGACGACGGCATGGTCTGCCGCAGCGGCTACACCGGCGCGCTCGACGGCACGCGCTTCAAGTGCACGAAGGCCAGCGCCTTCACCGTGGCACTGGAGTGCACCAACCCGCAGTTCCCGACCTACGTGATCCGTGCCGTCAACGGCCTGGCCTCCGATGGCAAGGACCTGTGCACCAAGCCCGGCGTGGTCATCACCAGCAACGGCGCGCTGACCGGCCTGGTGGAGGCTCGCCTCGGCCGCAACGGCGACTACGTGTTCGCTGCCGTCGTGCCGGCCACGGTGACGGCGCGGATCGCCACGCAAGACCAGAACGAAGCCAGCGCGCAAGGGCTGACGGTGGCCGAAGTCGACACCCGCTCGGCCCAGCCGGTGGTGCAGATCGACGGCAGCGTGGGCAGCAAGGACAACGCCCGCGTGGCGCTGACCTTCTTCACCTTCGCGATCCCGGGCTCGGGTGGCATCACGCTGCCGGGCACGATCCTGCCGAGCCCGATCTTTCCCCGTCCGCTGCCTTGATGGACGCGGGTTGCCGGTGGTGATGCGTCACCGCTGCCACCGGCCCCGCCGCTCCACCCTTCTTGTCTGCCCTTGCCTGCCTTTGCCCGCCCTTGCCCCGCCCTTGCCCCGCCCTTGCCCCTTTTGCCTGCTTGATCCACGAGGTCCGCCATGTTCATGCACAAACTCATCGCCGCTGCCGTCGCGTTCTCGCTGACCGGCTGCGCCGCGCCGCCCCGGCCGCCGTCACTGCAACTCGCGCCCGCCGCCAGCGGCACGAAAGCGGTGCCGCAACGCAACGTGACGCACTTTGCCGACGGCCTGCGCTGCATGGACGACATGATGTACCGCTTCGGCGTGCGCGACGTGAGCGTGATGATCGAAGACATGCAGGACCAGTCGCGCCGCCTGGGGGCCGGCACGCGCGACATGATGGTCTCGGCCTTTGCCGACATGACCCGGCGCAGCCGCGGCGTGCGCCTGGTGACCTTCGGCCAGGACAACCAGAACATCGTGCAACTGCTGTCGCTGGCGCAGAAGCTGAACGACTTCAAGGTCGTGCCGCAGTACGACATCCGCGGCTCGATCACCCAGTTCGATGAAGACGTGGTGCGCCAGCAGGCCGGCATCGGCGCGTCGCTGGTCTCGGCCATCACCGGGCCGCTGTTCGGCGTGAGCTTCAACCGCAGCAGCCAGGCCTCGGTGCTGGGTTTCGACGCCAGCGTGGTCTCCACCGCCGACCTGAGCCTGATGCCCGGCGCGAGCTCGAAGAACACCGTGGTCGTGCGGCGCGACGAAACCAGCGCCGGCGACGGCCAGGCGCAAATCCGCAACAGCAGCCTGAGCTTCAACTTTGCGGTCAGCCGCAACGAAGGCGTGGCGCAGGCGCTGCGCAACATGGTCGAACTGTCGACGATCGAGCTGACCGGCAAACTCTTGCGCCTGCCCTACTGGGCCTGCCTGAAGCTGGACGTTCAGCACCCCGAAATTCAGCGCGAGATGGAAGACTGGTTCCTGTCGATGACGGGCACCGAGCTGATCCGCTTCCTGCAGGAGCAGTTGCGCAACCGCAAGTTCTACGACGGGCCGATGGACGGCAAGCCGAACGCGGCCTACAGCCAGGCGCTGGCGGCGTACCGAATTGCGGTGCGCGCCAAGACAGGCGGCGAGCCCGACTTCGAGGTCTGGCAGGCCTTCCTGCTGCGCGCCATTCCCACGCCGCCGGCGTTGCCGCTCATCGCCGAGAAGCCCGCCGAGGGCTCGCCGGGGGCGGCAGGGGCGGCACCCGTCGCCAAGGACATCAAGCTGTCGGTACAGGTGGCCAAGACGCGCTACCGCAAGGGCGAGCCCATCGAGCTGAGCCTGAGCACGACGCAGACGGCCTACGTCTACTGCTATGTGCAGAGCCCGTCCACCGGCAAGATCCAGCGCATCTTCCCGAACCGCTTCATGCGCGACCCGCGGGTCGAAGCGAACACGCCGCTGGTGCTGCCCGGTGCGCAGGGCTTCAAGGTGGCGGCCGGCGGCGACGGCGTGAAGCAGCAGTCGGTCGGTTGCCTGGCGACCGAACGCGAGGTCTACAACGAACTGCCGCCGCCGCTGCGCTGGGGCGATTTCGAGGACATCAAGCTCGGCACGTTCGAAGAGATCCGCGACGCGTTTGCGCAGGTGGCCAAGGGACCGGTCGCGCTGGAGGGCGCTACCATCGATGTGTCCGACAAGTGAGTGCTGCCGCGCCAGCGCCCTTTACGTCGATTTACGTCGTCCTCACGCCCCTCACCCCCCGGAACGAGCAGCAGGCAGTTTGGCCATGAGCAGCCCCGAACCCCTACCGAACGACCTCGGCGCGCTGATGTTTCGCGTGGCGATGCGCGACCAGGCCGCGTTCAAGCAGGTCTACGACGCCACGGTGCGCTGCCTGCTGGCGATCGTGGTGCGCATGCTGCGCGACCGGGCCTGGTCCGAAGAGGTGCTGCAGGAGGTCTACGTCAACATCTGGAATGCGGCGCCGAACTATTCGGCGGTGCGCTCGCAGCCGATGACCTGGCTGATGGCGATTGCGCGCAACAAGGCGATGGACGCGCTGCGCAGCACGCAGACCGAACGCCAGCACATCGTGCGGCCAATGGCCAGCGACCACGACGACGAGGACACCGGCCCGCCCGACGTGGCCGACGAGCGGGTCGGCCCGCTCGATCGCCTGGTGCAGGCGATCGATGCGCAGCGCCTGAAGCACTGCCTGCAGGGGCTCGAAGCGTCGCAGCGGCAGGCCATTGCGCTGGCGTTCTACGACGGGCTGACGCATTCCGAACTGGCCGAACACATGCGCCAGCCGCTGGGCACCGTGAAGGCCTGGGTGCGGCGCGGGCTGGAGCGGCTGAGGCCGTGCCTCGAAGGCGGCGTGGCCGGGGCCACACGGTGAGGGCGGCCCGATGAACTACCGCCGCCCTGAACTGCGCGACCGGCTGGCGTCCGAGTACGTGCTGGGCACCCTGCACGGCCGCGCCCGCAAGCGCTTCCAGCAACTGCTGCGCGAGGACCTGGAGTTGCGCGACTGCGTGGCGTTCTGGGAACGCGAGCTGACGCCGATGGCGGCGCCGCTGTCGGTCTCGGCCCCGTCGGCCAAGGTGTGGGAAGGCATTGCCGCGCGCGTGGCGCCGCGCGACCGTGCTGCGCAGGCGAGGGGGTCGCATGCCAGAGCGGCGCAACCCGGCTGGTTCGAGCGCTGGTTCGGCCTGCGCAGCCTGGCGCC
>JANOQS010000470.1:0-3682 GCA_031414975.1 Methylibium sp.
GTTCATCATACATCATTTGCGCGCCAGATGGGCGGCGGCTTTGATGGCAACATTCGCTCTCCCGCCCCGAGCCGCCCAGGGAGCATGAACAAGAAGACCCTGTCCGAGAGCGACATCTGCGACAAGTTCATCCGCCCGGCCATCGAAGCCGCCGGGTGGGATGGTCTGCTGCAGATCTACCGCGAGTACCCGCTGCGCGCGGGCCGCGTGGTCGTTCGCGGGCGCAAGGCCCGGCGTGACGCCACAACAGTGCTGCGCGCCGATTACGCGCTCTTTTTCAAGCCCAACATCCCGCTGGCCGTGGTCGAGGCCAAGGACAACAACCACGCGGTCGGTGCCGGCATGGCGCAGGCCATCAACTACGCCACCCTGCTGGACGTGCCGTTCAGCTTTTCCAGCAACGGCGACGGTTTCGTCTTCCGCGACGCCACGCTGGGCGACGGGGTGCTCGAGCGCAGCATCACGCTGGAGGAGTTCCCTACGCCTCAGGAACTCTGGCAGCGCTTGTGTGCCTGGAAGGGCTGGACTGCCGAGATGCGGCAGGTGACCGAGTTCGAGTACGCGCCCAGCAAGACCCCGCGCTACTACCAGCTCAACGCCATCAACCGCACGGTGGAGGCCATCGCCCGCGGGCAGAACCGTGTGCTGCTGGTCATGGCCACCGGAACCGGCAAGACCTACACCGCCTTCCAGATCATCTGGCGGTTGTGGAAGAGCGGCGCCAAGAAGCGCATCCTGTATTTGGCCGACCGGAACATCCTGATCGACCAGACCATGGTCAACGACTTCCGCCCGTTCAAGGGCGCCATGGCCAAGCTGAGCCCGCACGCCAAGGGCATCGAGGTGGTGGACGCGCAGGGCAAGGCAGAACTCGAAGAGGTCGATCTCGCCATCAACAAGACCACCAAGCTGGTCAACAAGAGCTACGAAATCTACCTGTCGCTCTACCAAGCGGTGACTGGCACCGACGAGGCCGACGACCTCTACCGTCAGTTCTCACCCGACTTCTTCAACCTGGTGGTCATCGACGAGTGCCACCGCGGCAGCGCGGCCGAAGATTCAGCCTGGCGCTCCATCCTCACTTACTTCACCGGCGCGACGCACATCGGCCTGACCGCCACACCCAAGGAAACAGCCGAGGTCTCCAACACCGACTACTTCGGTGAGCCGGTATTCACCTACAGCCTGCGTCAGGGCATCGAGGACGGCTACCTGGCCCCCTACAAGGTGATCCGCATCGACCTGGACCGCGACACCTTCGGCTGGCGGCCCACCGCCGGCATGACCGACAAGCGGGGCAACGTGATCGAAGACCGCGTCTATACCGGCACCGACATGAACCGCAGCCTGGTGCTGGAGCGGCGCGACGAGGTGGTGGCCGCCAAGATCACCGAGTACCTCAAGGCCACGAACCGCTACGACAAGACGATCGTGTTCTGCGAAGACATCGACCACGCTGCCCGCATGCGGCAGGCCCTGTCCAACGCCAATGCCGACATCTGCAGCAAGCAGCCCAACTACGTCGTGCAGATCACCGGGGACAACCTTGAGGGAAAGCGTGAACTCGACAATTTCATTGACCCCGAGAAGATCCATCCGGTGATCGCCACCACGTCCAAGCTGATGAGCACCGGCGTGGACGCGCAGACCTGCAAGTTGATCGTGCTGGACCAGCACATCCGTTCGATGACCCTGTTCAAGCAGATCATCGGCCGCGGCACCCGCTTGCGCGAAGACCTGGGCAAGAGCTGGTTCACGATCCTGGACTTCAAGCGCGCGACCGAGTTGTTCGCCGACCCGGCTTTCGACGGTGACCCGGTGCAGATCTACGAGCCCAAGGGTAACGCGCCCGTTGACCCGCCGGAGCCGCCGGCAGGCCTGGGAAACCCGGGTGGGCTGGGGCCAGACCTCCCAGATGGCCCACTGGGCGCTGGCGGCGCGAACGACAACAGCGACGAGCCACCACGCCGCTACGTGGTGGGCGGCGCGGTCACCGTCGCTGTCGCCCGCGAGCGGGTGCAGTACCTCAACGCCGAGGGCAAGCTCGTCACCGAGAGCCTGCGCGACTACACGCGCATCAACCTGGGCAAGGCCTTCACGTCGCTGGACCAGTTCCTTCAGGCCTGGAACAGCGCCGAGCGCAAGGCCGCGCTGATCGAGGAGCTGGAGCGCCAGGGCGTGTTCTTCGACGCACTGGCCGACGAGGTGGCGAACTCGGGCATCAAGGACCTTGACCCTTTCGACCTGCTGCTGCACGTGGCCTACGACATGCCGCCGCTCACGCGCCGCGAGCGCGCGCAAAGGGTGAAGAAGCGCAACGTGTTCACCCAATACGGCCCGGTCGCACGCAAGGTGCTCGATGCGCTGCTCGACAAGTACGCCGACGAAGGCATAGCCACCATCGAGAGCGACGACGTGCTGAAAGTGCGGCCCTTCAGCGAATTCGGATCGCGTGTCGAGATCATCCGGGCCTTTGGCGGGCGCCCACAATACCTGCAGGCCCTGCGCACCCTGGAGCATGAGCTCTACGCGCCTACGTCCGCCCCTGCACCGAACTGAAGACCAAAACCGAGCTGAATGTCCAACCTCACTCCCGTCATCAAGTCCATCCAGGACGTCATGCGCCAGGACGCCGGCATCAACGGCGACGCGCAGCGCATCGAGCAGATGGTCTGGCTGCTGTTCCTGAAGGTGTTCGACGCCCTCGAAGTGGAGCTGGAACTCACGCGCGACGACTACAAGAGCCCGATCCCCGATCCCCTGCGCTGGCGCCACTGGGCAAGCGATCCGGAAGGCATCACCGGCGACGCGCTGCTCGACTTCGTCAACAACCAGCTCTTCCGCCAGTTGAAGAACCTGGCCGCCGACCCGGTGCGCAACCCGCGCGGCTGGGTGGTGCGCAGCGTGTTCGAAGACGCCAACAGCTTCATGAAGAGTGGCCAGCTGCTGCGGCAGGTGATCAACAAGTTGGGCGCGATCGACTTCAACCGCCAGGCCGAGCGCCACCAGTTCAACGACCTGTACGAAAAGATCCTGCGCGACTTGCAGAGCGCCGGCAATGCGGGCGAGTTCTACACGCCGCGCGCCGTCACGCAGTTCATGGTCGACATGGTGAACCCGCGCCTGGGCGAGAAGGTGTTCGACCCCGCCACCGGCACCGGCGGCTTTCTGGTGTGCGCCATCGAGCACTTGCGCAAGCAGGTGCAGAACATTGAGCAGGAGCACCTGCTGCAGAACAGCATTGGCGGCGTGGAGAAGAAGCAGCTGCCGCACATGCTGTGCGTGACCAACCTGATGCTGCACGGCGTGGAGGTGCCCAGCCTCGTGGTGCACGACAACACGCTGCGCCGGCCCCTGCGCGACTACACGCCGGCCGAGCGCGTGGACGTGGTGATGACCAACCCGCCCTTCGGCGGCATCGAAGAGCCGGGCATCGAACAGGGATTTCCGGCGGACGTGCGCACCAAGGAGACGGCGGACTTGTTCCTCGTGCTCATCAAGCACATCCTGAAGGTCAACGGCCGCGCCGCGCTGGTGCTGCCCGACGGCACGCTGTTCGGCGAAGGCGTGAAGACGCGCATCAAGGAGCAGTTGCTCGCCGAATGCAACCTGCACACCATCGTGCGCCTGCCCAACGGCGTGTTCAGCCCCTACACCGGCATCAAGACCAACCTGCTGTTCT
>JANOQS010000471.1:0-6878 GCA_031414975.1 Methylibium sp.
CCGCCCATCTTGTAGCGCGCATCGGCGGTGTAGTCGGCGCCCAGGCTCACGGCGGTGGCGTCCTGGCTGGAGGCGGTGGCGGGGTTCAATTGCTGGCGCTCGAACGAGGTCGTGAGGTTCAGCCCCGCAGCCACGCGCCACAGGTTGCGCACGCCCATCGCGGCGGCGGCGTCGCTGCCGTTCTGCGCACCGGCCAGGCGGTACTCGCTGAAGACCTGGCCGTCTTTCATGTACGCGGTGTCGACGCCCAGCACGGTGCTGTGGGTCGAGCCGCCATCGGTCGTGAGGCCATAGATGCCCGTCAGGCTGTTCGCGAACTCGTGCTTCGCGTAGGCGCGGCTCTTGTCGTCGAAGCGGTACTCGCCGCCGACGGCAGCGCGCTGGCGGTCGTCGGTGGCGCGTTCGTATTCGCCGTACAAGGTCGCGTCGTCGGTCAGCTTGCCGGTCAGCCGCGCCTTCACGCTGGTGTAGCTGTTGGGCACCAGCGCGGGCGTACCGGCGTTGGGGCTCAGGCCGGCCAACGCGCTCGGGCTGGTGAGCAGCCCGCTGCCGCCGATGCCGAAGGTGGTGTTGCTGTTCCAGCCCAGGCCCGCGAGGCTGGACTGCTGCGCATCGACCGGCGACAGCACGCCGCCGGTGCCGGCGACCTGGTTCTCATTGACGCGGTTGACGCTGACGTCGAGCTTGATGCGGTCGCTCAGCTTGATGCCGGCGCCGACGCTCGCGGCGTTGCGGTTCGCACCGTCGGTGACGCTGCCGCTGTTGTCCTTGGTCTGCAGCAGTTCGGCGTTCGCGCTGACCGTTTCGTTGATCGGGTAATCGCCGCGCACACCTGCTTCCTGGCGGCCGGGTGCGAGGCCGGCGCTCGGGTTCTGGAAGGTCGAGCCCGACTTGGCCACATACGCACGCGCCTTCAGCGCCTCGCCGTCGTGGCGCATCTCGATGCGCCCAGCGCGGCCGGTCTGGTCGATCGGCGCGGCACCGGCAAACGCCGCGAGCGTCTGGTTGACGTACTGGTTGCCCTTGCTCTGCGCCACTTCGGCAACCACGTAGGTCTGCGTGCCCAGCTTCAGCTCGGCGTTGACGCCGGCAATGCGGTAGGGCGCGGCCGGGTTGCGGTCTTCGGCGTAGCTGGCTCCGACGGCCAGGTTCTCGCCGATCTTCACTTTCGCATCGACCCCGCCGACCCAGTGTTTCTCGCTGCCTTCTTCCACTTCGTAGGCGACGCGGATGCTGACCGGGTTCAGGTTCTCGTCGACGCTGGGCACCGGCTGGCGGAACAGCAAGCGGCCGCTGAAGGGCTCGAAGTCGTAGTCGGCATAACGCGACAGGGTCTGACGCTTCAGCACGATGGCCGGTGCGTTGCGGTCGCGCACGATCAGCTCGACCGTCTCGGAGTTGACGATCGCGTTCGGCTGGCCCAGCGCGTACGGCCCGCTGATGCCGCGGCCGGGCTGTTCGTCGACGAGGTTGCGCGTCAGGTCGCGCGCGGCGTAGGCGTTGAGCTTGACGGTCTGGTTCTCGTAGTGCCACTTCGCGCCGGTCAGGCTGCGGCTGTAGCTGGCCAGGCGGTTGCCGTTGTCATTGCTGGCGGTGGTGTAGTCGCCGTAAAGCAGGTAACTCTTGTCCTTGTCGATGCGCACGTAGACGCGACTCTTGCTCTGCGCGTCGTACTCCTTGATGCTGGCGTCGCCATAGATCGGGTAGAAGGCGTTCGGGTCGACATCGCGGAACAACTTTTCGCGCGTGAGCTTGTCGCTGTCGGCGGCTGCGGTCAGCAGGTATTCGCCCTTGATCGTGCCCTTGACGAACAGCGCGGCGCGGCCGGCCAGGGTGCGGTCGCCGGCGTCGTTGCTCTTGCTCCAGTGGCGCAGCGACTCTTCGAATTCGGTGTCGGTGAGGGTGGGCGCGGTCGGGTCGGTCTTCTTGACCTTGCTGAAGTTGATCGCGCCTTCGACGATGCCCACCGCGATCAGCGGGCGCAGGTCGGGCACGAAGCTGATCTCGCCCTGCACGCCGACCGCGCCGCTGGACGCACGCAGCACTGCGTCGCCCGGTGTCACCGGCGCCATCAGCACCACGCTGGCTTGGCCGTTGCGGTCGAGCAGGATTTCCACCGCGGCCAGTTCGGTGACGGGTTGGCCGGTGGGCGTGGTCGTCAACTGCGCGCCGGGTGCCGTGCCGGTGGTGAAGTTGCCGGGGGTCGACGGCACGCCGGGAATCTGGAAGCGGCCGAGGGTGGTTTCGAGGCGTACGCGCAGCGGCGCGCCGTCGATCGCGGTCAGTTCGTTGCCGGCCGCGTCGAAGGCCTTGATGCGCAGCCTCAGTGCGGTCTTGCCATCGGCAGGCGCCTTGGCAGCGCTGACCGACATCAGCAACTTCGTGCCCTCGGGCAGGCCCTTGCTGCGCCGCCACAGGCCTTCGTCGGCAGAGACGGGGAGGTTGCTGTTCTCGCTGCTCAGCGGCACGCCGTCGATGCGGCGGAAGGCGACGCCGCCGGGGGTCGGGTTCTCGATCACCACGTCGGCGGGGTCGATCGCCTTGGCATCGTCTTGCGCGTGGGCGGGCAGGGCGAATGCGGCAAGCGCGGCGACGATCAGCGCGCGGCCTGCGGTCAGCGTGAAGAGGGCGCGCATCACCGGCCCCCCTCGTTGCCGGGCCGGGCCGCGGGCGTGCGGTCGAGCTTGTGCTGGTCGCTGTTGAACTGGATGCCCCAGGGTTCGTCCTTGCCGTCCTGCTTCTGCGGCACGTAGACGGGGCCGAGCTTGCGCCGCTGAGTCACCTGCTCCAGCACCTTCGGGAAGCAGCTCTGCTCGCGGAAGTCGGCCCGGTGCAGCTCGCCGTTCTTCAGGTCGATGAACAGACTCTCGGGGTCGCCCGCGTTGCGGCTGGACGTGACGCCGAAGCGCGCGCCGACCGGTGCCGACTGCGGGTCGATCTTCAACACGTGCGTGATCGCGCGCACGCCGCACAGGCTGTACTGGCCGTTCTCGTCGGTGGTCACGTTGGTGCCGTCTTCCATGTACAGGCGCATGCCGGGGATGCCGGGTTCGCCGTTGTCTTGCACCTTGTTCTGGTTGCAGTCGACATAGACCTTGCCGATCACGCAGGCCTCGGCGCTGAACACGCCGCCGCTGACCTTCACACCGGCGCTGGCGGCGCCGGAGCGCGTCGGCCCGGCTTCGACATACGCCACGTTCACGCCGCTGCCTTTGTCGGCACCCACGCCCAGGCGCACGCGGTAGGTGATGAAGGCCTCGCTGTTGGCCGCCATCAGGCCGACCGTGAAGATCAGCTTCGGGCCGGGGAAACCGGTGATGGCGCTGTCGGCGATGCGCGTGATGCTGGCCGCGCCGAGCTGCAAGGTGGCGCTGCCGGCGATCATGCTGAAGCCGAGCGGCAGGGTGTCGACCACCCGCACGCCGAGCACCGCCAGTGCGTTCGGGTTGCGCACGCGGATGCGGTACTGCAGCGAGTCGCCGATCTCGACCTGGGTCTTGTCGGCAGCCTTCTGCAGCAGCAGTTCGGCGACCACGTTCGGGTCGAGAGGAATGTGGTTGTGGATCACCAGCGCGCTGCCCGTGCCCAGGTTGATCACCAGGTGGTAGGTGGTCGGCTGGCCCTGCGCCGGCGCGGTGGCTTGTGGCACCACGGCGTAGGTGGCGCCGCCCTGGCTCGCCAGCGGCGCGCTCGGCACGATGGCGCGCGACGGTGGCGTGGCGTAACCGGCCGGCGGCGTGACGCGGATCGTGTACGCGGTGACGCCGGCCGGGCAGGCTGCATCGGCGCCGGTCAGCAGGTCGAAGCGGTAGGAGCCGGCCGTCGCGCCGATGCCCACGGTGGACTGGCCTTGCTGGCCCGGCAGCAGGCAGGCGGCGGGCAGCGGTGTGCCGGCCGGGCCCAACAGTTCGACTCGCGCGCCGCCGATGGGCAGGCGCGAAGTGCTGTCGTACACCACGCCGCTCGGGTCCACCGGCAGGCTTTGCTGCGGCAGCAGCGTGCCGGCCACCACGCTGACCAGCAAGCTGCGGGTCGGCAGGTCGAGCTGCGAATTGGGCTGCGGATTGTTGTTCTCGCCGTTGACCGGGATGCCGATCACCGGCCCAGCGCTGCCCGCCGCCACGCCTGGCGCGCGGAAGCGGATCTGGTAGTTGCCTTCGGGCACGCCGGGCACCGTGTAGTTGCCGTTCGCATCGGTCAAGGCGGTGGCTGGCGTGCCAGTGGCGGTCAGCACGATCTGCCCTCCGATGTTGACGCCGCCGACCACCGTGCCGGGCGCGTAAAGCACCTCGACGGTGAAGCCGGCCAGGCCACTCTCCCCGGCATCGCGGATGCGGTTGCCGCCGGTGGCGTTGCCGGCGTCGTTCCACACCGATCCGCTGATCGCGCCGGGCAGGGCCAGCGGCGTGGGATCGTTGCTGCCGCCGGTGTCGCCGGGTGCACCGGGGTTGGTGCCGCTCGGGTTGGTGCCGCTGTCGGAGCGGTCGGTCGCGATCGGCGGGCCGGCCGGTGTGGCGCCCGGCGTGGTGGCCGGGGCCGGGTAGCTGCTGACGATGGCCGTGTTGTTGAACGGGCCGGTGGCACCGTTCGGTGCGAACACCACGGTGAAGCGGAAGCTGCACGACTGCGCTGCGTCCAGCGAAGTCTGGCCGTTCATCAGGTTGCTGTTGCCCAGGCTGAAGGCGGGGTTCAGCGCGCATTGCGCTGCGGTCGCGCCCACGCGGGCTGAATTGACCAAGCCGCTGACGCTGTTGACGCTGGCCGGCGCCGGGAAGGTGGCCGACAGGTTCTCGGCGATCTGCACGTTCGTCGCCGGCACCGTGCCGGTGTTGGCCACGGTGACTTCGTAAACCACGCTGTAGGCCGCTGTGTTGGTCGCCGTGTTGCCCGATGTACCGCTGGCCACGACGCTGATCACCCGCTTGGCCGCACCGAGTTGTTGCGGCACCAGGGTGACGACGGTCGGCGTCGGCGGGTCGCTGCCCGGCGTGGGCGGCAGGGGGGGCGGGGCCGGCGGCGTGCCGGGCGGGCTGCCGGCCGGCGGCGTGGTGCCGGCGGTCGACACGTCGGTGCTGCTGGCCACCGGCGGTGGCGTGGGCGTGCCGCCGGGGTAGGTGTAGCCGGGGTTGGGCGTGCTGTCGTCAGCCACGGCCGAGGCGTACACACTGTTGACCAGCGGCGTGCTCGGCACCGCGCCGGCAGCGAAGGTCACGGCCACGGTGAAGCGCACGGTGCAGCGCTGGCCGGCGGCCAGGTCGTCGGTGCCGGCCAGCAATCGGGTGTTGCCGGTGCCGTTGAAGGCCGCATTGGCGGTGCAGGTGCCGCCGGTGGCGACGGCGCTGTAACTGCCGGGTTTGATGGCGATGATGGTGGCGGCGCCGAATGTGCTGGTGAGGTTCTCGTCGGCCTGCACGTTGAAGACCGTGCTGCCGGCCGGGCCGGCATTGCCGATCACCACGACGTAAGGCAGTTCAAAGCTGGTGGCGCCGGTTTGCAGCGGCACGCCCACCGACTTGAGCACGTCGACCTTGCCCAGCACGGTGATCGTGGCGGTGGCGGTATCGCACTGCGGCGGGGTTTGTGCCGGGTTGCTGCAGATCTGGTACGAGACCGGGTAGGTGCCGGCCGGCGTGCCGGGGGCGATGGTCAACACGCCGGTGGCGGGGTTCAGCGTGATGCCGGCGGGCAAAGGCGTGACGGGTGTGAGCGTGACCGTGACGTTGCCGCCCGCACCGGCCGTGGCCGCGGCGGCGCCGAGCGTGTCGTTGGCCAGCAGGTTGAGCGTGCCACCGCTGCCGAACGGCGTGCTGGCGGTGTCGTTCAACGCGTCGATGATCGCCACCGTCGCGGCGGTGCTGTTGTTGCCGGCGTTGCTGTCGTTCGCGGCGCCGGTCGTGCCGGTCAAGGTGACAGCCACCGGTGGGGTGTTCGTGCCACCGGCAGTGCCCGGTGTGGTGTAGGTGACGGCGCAGGTCAAGGTCGCGCCGGCCGGCAAACTCGCCGCGCTGCCGGCGGAGGCGGCGCAGGCACCGACGGTCAACACCACCGGCGCGCCGCCGCTGTCCGCCGCGGTCGCCGCGCAGGTGGCGGTGGTGGCGGCGACCAGGCCGATGTTGCTGCAGACCAGGCTGCCGCTCACCACCGAGCCCGGAGCGCTGACGGCGGGCAGGCCGTTGAAGGCCGGCGTCATGTCGGAGACGGTGGCGGCGGCGGTGACGGTCAAGGTCGCGGTGTCGCACGTGGCCGCGTTCGGCGCCGGTGCGCAGACCTGGTAGTTGACGGTGCAGGTGCCGGCCGCCGGCGCGTTGAAGCTGGCCGTGCCGGTGGTGCTGACGCTCGCCGCAGCGCAGGTGCCGCCGGGCTGCACGGTGAAGGTCGAGCCGGGCGGGAACTGATCGTTCGTCGCGACGCTGCTGGTCTGGCCGACGCTGCCGGGCGGCGCGCTGGTGCTGTCGTTGACGGCATCGATGATGGCCACCGTGGCGGCGGTGCTGTTGTTGCCGCCGGCCGTGGTGCCACCGTTGGTGTCGTTGGCTGCGCCGGTGGTGCCGGTCAAGGTCACGGCCACCGGCGCGGTGTCGCTGCCGCCGGGTGTGCCGGGCGTGAGGTAGCTGATCGCGCAGGTCAGCGTGGCACCGGCCGGCAGGCTGGCCGCGCTGCCGCTGGAGGCGCTGCACACACCGACGGTGACAGGCACGGCGGCGCCGCTGCTGTCTGCCGCAGTGCTGCTGCAGCTCGCGTTCGCCGCAGCGGCCGGGCCGGCGTTGGTGCAGACGATGCTGCCGGCAACCGTGCTGCCCGGTGCGCTGACGGCGGGCAGGCCGGTGAAGGCCGGCGTCATGTCGGCCGAGGCACTGGTGACAGTGAGCGTGGCGGTG
>JANOQS010000472.1:0-4086 GCA_031414975.1 Methylibium sp.
CATTCCACTTGTCCTGGTTCTCCCATTCCTTGGGGTAGCCGATGCCGGGCTTGGTCTCGACGTTGTTGAACCAGGCGTATTCCATGCCCGGCCGGCTGGTCCAGACGTTCTTGCAGGTGACCGAACAGGTGTGGCAGCCGATGCACTTGTCCAGGTTCAGCACCATGCCGATCTGCGCGCGGATCTTCATGCTGCCTCCTGCCGGGCCGTCTCAAAGGAGGCAACCCCCTCGGGGGGCAGAGAACGAATGTGAGCTTGGGGGTTCATGCCACTTCTCCTTGTGCCTGCACCGGCTTGACCAGTTCCTCACCAACGGGCGTATCGAGCCAATCGACCTTGTTCATCTTGCGCACCAACACGAACTCGTCACGGTTGGTGCCGATGGGGCCAAAGTAGTTGAAGCCGTAGCTGAACTGCGCGTAACCGCCGATCATGTGGGTGGGCTTGAGCACGATGCGCGTCACCGAGTTGTGGATGCCGCCGCGCGCGCCGGTGATCTCCGACCCCGGCGTGTTCACGATCTTCTCCTGCGCGTGGTACATCATCACCATGCCAGGGTTGACACGTTGGCTCACCACCGCGCGCGCCGCAATGGCGCCGTTCACGTTGAAGAGTTCGATCCAGTCGTTGTCGACGATCCCCACCCGCTTCGCGTCGTCCTCGCTGATCCACACACACGGCCCGCCGCGGCTGAGCGTCAACATCAACAGGTTGTCGGTGTAGGTGCTGTGGATGCCCCACTTCTGGTGCGGGGTGATGAAGTTCAGCGCAATCTCGGGGTTGCCGTTCGGCTTGACGCCCTGGATGCCCGCGGTCGTCTTCAAGTCCACCGGCGGTCGGTAGCTGCTGAAGCCTTCACCGAACGCGATCATCCACGGGTGGTCCATGTAGAACTGCTGCCGCCCGGTGAGCGTGCGCCACGGGATCAGCTCGTGCACGTTGGTGTAGCCGGCGTTGTACGAGACAGTCTCGCTCTCGATGCCGCTCCAGGTCGGCGAGCTGATGATCTTGCGCGGCTGCGCTTGCACGTCGCGGAAGCGGATCTTCTCGTCCTCGCGGTGCAGCGCCAGGTGCCTGTGGTCCAGGCCGGTTTGTTTGCCCAGCGCCTCCCAGGCCTTCACCGCCACGTGGCCGTTGGTCTCGGGCGCGAGCTGCAGGATCACCTCGCAGGCGTCGATGTCGGTCTCGATCTTCGGCATGCCGCGGGTCACGCCTTCGGCAGTGACCAGGCCGCTCAACTCACCGAGTTGCTTGACCTCGGTCTGCGTGTTCCACGCGATGCCCTTGCCGCCGTTGCCGACCTTTCCCATCAACGGGCCCAGCGCAGTGAAGCGTTTGAAGACATTGGGGTAGTCGCGCTCGACCACCGCGATGTTGGGCGCGGTCTTGCCCGGGATCAGCTCGCACTCGCCGCGTTTCCAGTCCTTCACGTCGAAGGGCTGGGCCAGTTCGGCCGGTGAGTCATGCATCAGCGGGCTCAGCACCAGCTCGCGCTCCACGCCCAGGTGGCCAACGCAGACTTCGCTGAACTTCGCCGCGAACCCCTTGTAGATCTCCCAATCGCTCCTGGACTGCCAGGCCGGGTCCACCGCAGTGGACAGCGGGTGGATGAAGGGGTGCATGTCGCTGGTATTGAGGTCGTTCTTCTCGTACCAGGTGGCCGTGGGCAGCACGATGTCGCTGTACAGGCAGGTCGTGCTCATGCGGAAGTCGAGCGTCACGAGCAGGTCGAGCTTGCCTTCGGGGGCCTTGTCGTGCCAGACCACTTCGGTCGGCTTGGCCTCCCGCCCGGCGCCGGGCCGCCCCAAGCCGGGCGTGCCCCCTTGGGGGGATTGGGGGCCCACTTCCTCGCCGAGGTCCTTGCCCTGCACGCCGCTGCTGGTGCCGAGCAGGTGCTTGAGGAAGTACTCGTGCCCCTTGCCCGACGACCCCAACAGGTTGGAGCGCCACACGAACAGATTGCGCGGCCAGTTGTCGGGGTGGTCGGGGTCGGTGCAGCTCATCTTCAGCGAGCCGTCCTTGAGCGCCTTGACCGCGTAGTCTTTCGGCTCCATGCCGGCCGCCGCCGCGTCGCGCACCACCTGCAGCGGGTTGGTCTGCAACTGCGGTGCGCTGGGCAACCAGCCCATGCGCTCGGCGCGCACGTTGTAGTCGATCATGCTGCCGGCGTACATCTTCTTGTCGGCCAGCGGCGAAATCACCTCTTCCATGCCCAGCTTCTCATAGCGCCACTGGTCGGTGTGGGCGTAGAAGAAGCTGGTGCTGTTCTGCTGCCGCGGCGGGCGGATCCAGTCCAGCGCAAACGCCAGCGCCGTCCAGCCGGTCTGCGGGCGCAGCTTCTCCTGGCCCACGTAGTGCGCCCAGCCGCCGCCACTCTGGCCGATGCAGCCGCACATCATCAGCATGTTGATGACGCCGCGGTAGTTCATGTCGCTGTGGTACCAGTGGTTCATCGCCGCGCCGATGATCACCATCGACTTGCCCTGCGTCCGTTCAGCGTTCTCGGCGAACTGGCGCGCCACCGTGATGAGCTGCGCGCGCGGCGTGCCGGTGATGCGCTCCTGCCAGGCCGGCGTGTACGGGGTGTCGTCGTCGAAGCTGGTGGCGGCAAACTCGTCCTTCAGCCCGCGTGCCACGCCATAGTGGGCCACCTGCAGGTCGAATACGGTGGCCACCAGGGCCTCGCGATGGTCACCGTCCTTGCCCAGGGTGATGCGCTGCACGGGCACGGTGCGCACCAGCACATCTGTCTGTTGATTGCTGGGGAAATGTTCGCTGACGATGCCGCCGAAGTACGGGAAACCGACCTCGGCCGTGTCTGCGCTCGGGTGTTCGCCTTCGAGCAGAGACAGCTTCAGCTTGACTTCGTTTCCGTGGCGCGCTTCCTTCGCTTCGAGGTTCCACTGGCCCTGGTCGGCGCGGCCATCAGGGCCCCAGCGGAACCCGATCGCCCCATTCGGCAGCACCACCTTGCCGTGTTCATCAAACGCGACGGTCTTCCACTCCGGGTTGTTGGCCTGGCCGAGCTTGCCGTTGAAGTCCGACACGCGCACATAGCGGTCGGGCACGGTGATGACGTCGCCATTCGGCAGCGTGTGCTCCTTGAGCATCACCAGCATCGGCATGTCGGTGTAACGCCGCACGTAGTCGTCGAAGTAGGCGCTGCGCTCCTTGCCGCCGTCAGGAAAATAGAACTCCTTCAGGATCACGTGGCCCATCGCCATCGCCACCGCGGCATCGGTGCCCTGCTTCGGGTGCATCCAGATGTCGGCCAGCTTGGCGACTTCGGAGTAGTCTGGTGTCACCGCCACCGTCTTCGCGCCCTTGTAGCGCACCTCGGTGAAGAAGTGCGCGTCGGGCGTGCGCGTCTGTGGCACGTTGGAGCCCCAGGCGATGATGAAGCTGGAGTTGTACCAATCGGCCGACTCGGGCACGTCGGTCTGCTCACCCCAGACTTGCGGGCTGGCCGGCGGCAGGTCGCAGTACCAGTCGTAGAAGCTCATGCACACGCCGCCGATCAGGCTCAGGTAACGCGAGCCGGCGGCGTAGCTCACCATGCTCATCGCCGGGATTGGCGAGAAGCCGATCACGCGGTCCGGCCCGTGCGTTTTGATCGTGTGCACATTGGCCGCGGCGATCATCTCGTTGACCTCGTCCCAGTTCGAGCGCACGAAACCGCCCAGGCCGCGCACCTGTTGGTAGTCGCGCCGCTTCGCGTCGTCGGCGACGATGCTGGCCCACGCGTCCACCGGGTCGTGTGCCAGGCGCGCCTCGCGCCAGTGCTTGAGCAGCCGGCCGCGCACCATCGGGTATTTCACGCGGTTGGCGCTGTACAGGTACCAGCTGTAGCTCGCGCCGCGCGCACAACCGCGCGGCTCGTGGTTGGGCATGTCCCAGCGGGTGCGTGGGTAGTCGGTCTGCTGGGTTTCCCAGGTGACGATGCCGCCCTTGACGTAGATCTTCCACGAGCACGAGCCGGTGCAGTTGACACCGTGGGTCGAGCGCACGATCTTGTCGTGCGCCCAGCGGTTGCGGTAGGCATCCTCCCACGTGCGGTCTTCGCCGGTGGTGACGCCGTGGTCGCCG
>JANOQS010000473.1:0-4388 GCA_031414975.1 Methylibium sp.
GCCAAGGCGATGGCCGTGCTGGTGGCGCGCCTGCGCGAAAAAGACCGCTCGGAGCGTGCTGCCAAGGAAGCGGCCGCACGCAAAGGGCTGATCGGCAGTGGCGACCGCAATGACCGCATCCGCACCTACAACTTCCCGCAGGGCCGGCTGACCGACCACCGCATCAACCTGACGCTCTACAAGCTCCAGGCCGTACTCGACGGCGATCTCGACGAGGTGACCGCCGCGCTGCAGGCCGCGCAGTCGGCCGAACAACTGGCAGCGCTGGAAAGCGGCGTGGCGTGACCGCCTCGAAAGCGGCGCTGACCGTGGCGCAGGCGCTGGCCGAGGCCAAGTGCCAAGGCGTGGACCGGCTTGACGCGCAACTGCTGCTGGCCCACGCGCTGGCGTGCGACAGGAGCTGGCTGCTGGCGCATGACGACGAGACCTTGGCCCTCCCCGTGACGGCCGGGTTCCGCGCCCACGTGCGCCGCCGCGCAGCCGGCGAACCATTGGCCTACCTCGTCGGCAAGAAAGAGTTTCATGGCTTGACGTTGGAAGTGAGTACTGGCGTTTTGGTACCGCGCCCTGAGACCGAGGGCCTGGTGGACTGGGGCCTGGCGCTGCTGGACGGAGCGCTCGCCGCGGCGGTGCCGGCCCGTGTTCTCGACCTGGGCACCGGCAGCGGCGCGATCGCGCTGGCGGTCAAGCACGCCCGCCCGGCGGCGCATGTCACGGCGCTCGACTTGAGCGCCGACGCGCTGACCATCGCCGTCGCCAACGCTCTGCGGCTCGGCCTGGGCGTTGAATTCCATCGCAGCCACTGGTGGGATGCGCTGGCCGGTCGGCGCTTTCACCTGCTGCTCGCCAACCCGCCGTATATCCGGCCCGGCGACCCGCACCTCGCGGCGCTACAGCATGAGCCGCAGCTTGCGTTGGTTGCCGAAGCGAACGGCCTGGAAGCGCTGCAAACCATCGTTGCCGGCGCGACCGACCACCTCGAGCCCGGTGGCTGGCTGTTGCTTGAACATGGGCACGACCAGGCTGTCGATGTACAGGCCCTGCTGCGCCGGCATGGGTTTCAGGATGTGCAGACGCGCCAGGACCTGGCCGGGCTGGATCGCTGCACCGGCGCACATCGGTAGTCAGCGCGGTGGCAAACGGGCCCCGGTGAGCGGCGTCTGTGGCGCAAACGCGTCATGCCCTCCCAGGGTCGCCGTGTTGCCTTCGTGCCAAACAGCGCATCCTCCCTCAACTGGGGGGTTGGCGGCCACCACGCAAACCACACGGCGGTGGTCGAGCGGCGTACGATGATTTCCAACGTGCTTCGCCCCAAGGGACCAGGAAGCGGCGCACGGCGTTCGCCAAACGTTCCAAGGAGGGTGCCATGCATCGGGCCATTCGACTTCTCGCTGGAATCATCGGCTGGGTCGGCGCGGTGGGCGCCTGGGGCGTCGAAGGGGACGGCCTGACCCCCTGGCCGCGCTGGCAAGGCCGCATCTCGTTGGGCAGCACCCTGCTGCCATGGCAGCCGAGCCTGGGCCGCGTCGAAGCTGCCGGGCTCAAGGTGGACAGCGTCGGCCTGGTGGGCGACTACTACTTCAGCCGGGCCCTGGTCGGGCATGGCAGCAGCGGCGGGTTCAGAACCACCGGCGGCCTGTTCCATGGCCCGCGCGCGCAACTGCCGCAGCTCACGCAGCTTACCGCCGCAGGGCGGTCACTGGCCGGCGGCGGGGCACTCGCGGCGGACCGGCAACTGCTCGGTGCCGATGGTTCGGGTGGGGACGCGGCCTCCGACGTCGCCACACTGCCCTACCTCGGCGTCGGCTACTCGGGGCTGTCACTCAAGGGCCGCTGGAGCTTCAATGCCGATCTCGGCATGATGGCGCTGAGCCCCGGCAACAGCGTCAAGCTCGGCAAGGTGGTGGGCGGCAACCAGTCATTGGACGAGTTGCTGCGCGACATGCGCCTGGCGCCGATGCTGCAGCTCGGCGTGTCGTACTCGTTCTGACGCGCTTTTCCGGCCCGCACTCCAGGGGGTTTTCGCCTGCCGCTTCTTGGCGGGCAGCGGTTTGCCGTATAACCACGGCTGCTCCACATCGACCGGCAAAAACACCATGAACGACGCTCAACAACGCATCGACGAACTCGTGAAGAACCACCGCGTGGTCCTGTTCATGAAGGGCACGGCGCAGTTCCCGCAGTGCGGCTTTTCGGGCCGCGCGGTGCAGATCCTCAAGGCCTGCGGCGTTGGCGACTTGAAAACCTTCAATGTGCTGGAGGACGACGATGTCCGCCAGGGCATCAAGGAATACGCCAACTGGCCGACCATTCCGCAGCTCTACGTGAACGGCGAGTTCGTCGGCGGCTCGGACATCATGACCGAGATGTACCAGGCCGGCGAACTTCAGCAAGCGCTCGGCGCCAAGGTCTGACCCGCGTGGGTGCCGCGCGCGCCCGGGTGGTGGTCGGTGTGACCGGCGCCACCGGCGCGGTCTACGCGGTGCGCCTGCTCGACCGGCTGCGTGCCGCGGGGCGTGAGACGCACGTGGTGGTCAGCCCGGCCGGCGTGCTCAACGTGCACCATGAACTGGGCCTGGACCGCAAGGCCTTCGAGGCCCTGGCCGACGTGGCGCACAGCCCCGCCGATGTGGGCGCCAGCATCGCCAGCGGTTCGTTCGCCACCGAAGCGATGGTGATTGCGCCGTGTTCGATGAAGACGTTGGCCTCGGTGGCGCTGGGCCTGTCGGACAACCTGATCAGCCGTGCCGCCGACGTGACCTTGAAGGAACGCCGCCGCCTGGTGCTGATGGTGCGCGAAACGCCCTTCAACCTGGCCCACCTGCGCAACATGACCTCGGTGACCGAGATGGGCGGTGTGATCTTTCCGCCGCTGCCAGCGTTCTACCACCGGCCGCAGTCGGTCGACGACCTGATCAACGACACGGTCGAGCGGGTGCTGGCGCTGCTCGGTGTGGATCAGGCCGCGCCAAAGGCGTGGGCGGGACTTTGATCGCCGCTTTGACTGACCCCGCTCAGGCCGGCTTGTAGTCCCACAGCCGGCGCGACGCGAACACCGCGTTGGGATACTCGGGCCGGCCGCGGCTGCCGTTGTAGCGGCCCAGGCCGAGGAACAGATCGCCCTTCTCGATGCTCAGGTAGTGGCGCAGGATCACGCAACCGAAGCGCAGGTTGGTCTGCATGTGGAACAGGCGGCTCACGTCGCCGTCGCCGATCAGGCGAGCCCAGAACGGCATCACCTGCATGTAGCCGCGCGCGCCGACGCTGCTGATGGCGTACTTGCGAAAGCCGCTTTCCACCTGGATCAGCCCGAGCACCAGCGACGGTTCCAGTCCGGCGCGCTTGCTTTCGTACCAGACGGTTTCGAGGAACTCCACGCGCGTCAGGTGCTCGGCCTTGCGCTTTTTCAGGCGGTTGCTCATCTCGCCCAGCCAACGCAGGTAGGCCAGGCGAAGCTCCATGGTCTCGAACACCGGCTTCGGTGGCGCGCTGTTGGCGATCGAGGCGGACAAGGCCGAGCGCACCGAGTCGGCCAGCGGTTCCTCGAGCTGCGCGCCGGCGCGGGCCACGCGCGGCAGACCCAGTACGGCGGGACCGAACAGTGCCCCCAGGCACAGCCGCCGCTTGGCTCTCCCGAAGTGGGAGAGGCGTTCCGTCATGGGTTCAGCCGGGCCCGCAAGAAAGGCAGCACCTCGGCCAGCGGCAACGCCGTGGCTTGCGCGTCGCGGCGGCCCTGGTACTCGACCTTGCCTTCTTTCAGGCCGCGGTCGGAGAGCACCACGCGGTGCGGCACGCCCACCAGTTCCCAATCGGCAAACATCGCGCCGGGGCGTTCGCCGCGGTTGTCGAGCATCACGACAACGCCGAGCGCCGCGAGTTCATCATGCAGTTGGTCGGCCGCGGCCTGCACGTCGGCCGAGCGGTCGTAGCCGATCGGGCACAGCACCACGGTGAACGGCGCCAGCGCCTGCGGCCAGACGATGCCGCGCTCGTCGTGGCATTGCTCGATGGCCGCGCCGAGGATGCGCGTGACGCCGATGCCGTAGCAGCCCATCTCCAGCAGCGCCGGCTTGCCGTGCTCGTTCAGGAAGGTGGCGTTCATTGCCTCGCTGTACTTGGTGCCGAGGTAGAACACGTGGCCGACCTCGATGCCGCGCTGGATGGCCAGCACGCCCTTGCCGTCGGGTGACGGGTCGCCTTCGACCACGTTGCGGATGTCGGCCACCAGGTCGGGCTCGGGCAGGTCGCGGCCCCAGTTCACGCCGGTGAAGTGGAAGTCGGCCTCGTTGGCGCCGCAGATGAAATCGCTCATCAGCGCGACCGTGCGGTCGGCGATGACCTTGACGGGCTGGCGCGTGCCGATCGGCCCCAGGTAACCCGGCTTGCAA
>JANOQS010000474.1:0-1653 GCA_031414975.1 Methylibium sp.
GCTTGTGCGCGTTTTCGATCATCACCACGGCCGCGTCGACCATCGCGCCGATGGCGATCGCGATGCCGCCCAGCGACATGATGTTGGCGTTGACACCTTGGTAGTGCATCACGATGAACGCCATCAGGATGCCCAGCGGCAGGCAGACGATGGCCACGAACGCCGAGCGCAGGTGAAACAGGAAGATGAAACACACCCCCGCGACGACGATGAATTCTTCGAGCAGCTTGAAGCCGAGGTTCTGCACCGCACGTTCGATCAGGCTGGAGCGGTCGTAGACCGGCACGATCTCCACGCCCTTCGGCAGGCCGCCCTGCAGCTGCTGCAACCTGGCCTTGACGGCGGCAATCGTCTCCAGCGCGTTCTTGCCGGAACGCATCACGACCACGCCGCCGGTCGCCTCGCCTTCGCCGTCGAGTTCGCCGATGCCGCGCCGCATCTCGGGCCCGATCTGGATGCGCGCCACGTCACCCAGGCGCACCGACACACCGGCCGCCGTGGTCAGCAGCGGCAGCTTGCGGAAGTCGTCCAGCGACTGCAGGTAGCCCGAGGCGCGCACCATGTACTCGGCCTCGCCGAGTTCGAGCACCGAGCCGCCGGCCTCCTGGTTGGCGCGGCGCACCGCATCGGCCACCCGGGTGTGGGCGATGCCGTAGGCGGCCAGCTTGTCGGGGTCAAGCACGATCTGGTACTGGCGCACCATGCCGCCGACCGAGGCGACCTCGGCGACGTTGGGCACCGTCTTCAGCTCGTACTTCAGGAACCAGTCCTGCAAGGCGCGCAACTGGCCGGCGTCGAGCTTGCCGCTGCGGTCCACCAGCGCGTACTGGTAGATCCAGCCCACGCCGGTGGCGTCGGGCCCGAGCGATGCGGTGGCCCCCGGCGGCAAGCGTGCCTGCACCTGGTTCAGGTACTCCAGCACACGCGACCGGGCCCAGTACAGGTCGGTGCCGTCTTCGAACAGCACGTAGACGAAACTGTCGCCGAAGAACGAGTAGCCGCGCACCGTCTTCGCACCGGGCACCGACAACATCGTCGTCGTCAACGGGTAGGTGATCTGGTTTTCGACGATGCGCGGCGCCTGCCCCGGGTAGGGGGTACGGATGATGACCTGCACATCAGACAGGTCGGGCAGCGCATCGAGCGGCGTCCTGAGCACCGAATACACGCCCCAGGCGCTGAGCACCAGCGTGGCCAGCAGCACCAGGAAGCGGTTGGTGATCGACCAGCGAATCAGCGCGGCGATCATCGCGAGGCTCCCGCAGCCGGCGGCGTGGGTGGCAGGCGCGTGAGGCGGGTCAAGGTCGGCCCGTCGTTCGGATCCATCACGAACTCGAAGTCCACACGGTCGCCGACGGCCAGGCCGCGAGGTGTGGCGCCGGGCGTGGCATTCGGCGTGGCACCCTGCATGGCACTCTGCGGCGGCAGCCTGAACTCCATCGCCATCGCGCCCATGCCCAGGCTGGCGATGGGCCCGTGCCGCAGCATCACGTTGTCGCGGTCGAAGGCCTCGATCAGCCCTTGGCCCTGGTGCCGCGGCATGGCGGCCGCCGCACCTTGCGCCGGCTCGGCGTTCAGCCGCGCCTCCACGCCCTTCAGGCTTGCTTCCGAGTCGATCAGGAACTGCGCCGAGACCACCACCCGCTGACCTGA
>JANOQS010000475.1:0-3667 GCA_031414975.1 Methylibium sp.
GGTTCCCACGCGTCGATCGACACCGTGAGCCCTTTCGCGGCATCGGCGCCCCACAGCTCGGTGCTGTCGAACACCACGGTGTAGAGCCACTGCGGCTGCTCGCCCAGACCTTGCGCGTGAGCGTCGGCAAACACATGGGCGCCATGCACGTGTTCGACCGTGCCGAGCTTGCCCAGCACATAGCCGGGCAGGCGCGTGTGGTGCGGCGCCGCCTGCACGCGGGTGCGAACGGCCTGGCCTTTCTGGAAGCGCGCCGGCGTGCTGGAGGGGCGTGCTGTCGGCGAGCCCTTGGCCAGTGCGGCCGGCACCGCACCGGCCGCCAGCACGCGCGGGACGGCCAAGGCAGGGTGCAGCGTCTGGCCGGCCTGCAGCTCGTCGGCAAGCACCAGGCGGCGTTCGGCGAGCAGCTTCTGCAGCCCGGCCAGCCAGACCTGGTAATAGCTCAGGGCGGCGTAGTCGGGCAGCGTTTCGCGCGCGCTGCGGCTCATGTCGATGTTCCACGAGCCGGTGCCGCCCATCGCCAGCGTCAGCGCCAACGCGCGCGGCTCCCAGGCGGCATGGAACAGCTCGCCTTCGGGTTCGGGTTGCACCGGGCCGTGGCCGGGCTGGCCGCCCAGGTCGGCGTGGCTCTGGTAGCTCATGGTGCTGGCGAAGGCGAAGGCGAAAGCGGCAAGCCGGTGCCGATCATCGAGTCGCGCGTCACCAGCGCGGCGAGCTGCTCTTCGTTCAGCGTGTCAGTGCCGGCCGGGCGTTGCGGGATCACGAGGTAGCGCACCTCGGCGGTCGAGTCCCAGACACGGATCTCGGTGCTGTCGGGCAGGCTGACCCCGAAATCGGCCAACACCCCACGCGGGTCTTTGACCGCACGCGAGCGGTACGGCGCGCTCTTGTACCAGGTGGGCGGCAGGCCCAGCACCGGCCACGGGTAACAACTGCACAAGGTACACACCACCATGTTGTGGCGCGACTCGGTGTTGGGCACCGCCACCATGTGCTCGCCCTGGCGGCCGCTGTAGCCCAGCGATGCGATCGCCGTACTGGCGTCTTGCAGCAGCCAGTCGCGGAAGGCCGGGTCGACCCAGGCGCGCGCCACCACGCGGGCGCCGTTGCGCGGGCCGATCTGGGTCTGGTAGGTGTCGATCAGCACGTCGAGCGCGGCCGGGTCGATGTAGCCCTTTTGCGTGAGCACGGTTTCGAGCGCGCGCACGCGCAGGTCCATCTCGCTCAGTTCGCTGTGCGCGTGGTCGTGGTCGTGGTCGTGGTCGTGGTCGTGGTCGTGGTGGTGCTCACTCATGGCGGCATGCTAACCGGCTGCCCTGCACGCAGCCCGATACAGTGCGGCCATGAAAGCCCTGTCCATCCACGCCGGCCCGCGCGCGCTGGCGGCCTTGCGTGAACACGGGCTGCGGCCGCACGACGTGCGCGTGATCCCGGCGGCGGCCGGTGGCCCCAAGGGCCTGGTGCTGAACCCGCTCGACCAGTACCTGTTCGGTGACTGGCTCGCCGCCAGCGCTCACACCGTGCACCTGCTCGGGGCTTCGATCGGCGCCTGGCGCATGGCCACGGCTTGCCTGAGCGACCCGGTGCCCGCGTTCGCGCAGATGGCCGAGGATTACATCCACCAGGACTACGAACACCGCCCCGGCAAGACGCCGGCGATCCAGCACGTCAGCGAGGTCTTCGGCGCCAAGCTGCAGCAGCGCTTCGGCGGGCGCGAGGCCGAGGTGCTGGGCCACCCGCGCTTTCGGCTGCATGTGTTCACCAGCCGTGGGCGGCACCTGCTGCGCCGCGAAGGCAGGCTGCGCACGCCGCTCGGTTATCTGGGCGCGTTTGCGGCCAATGCGGTGAGCCGCAAGGCGATGGGCGGCTGGCTCGAGCGCGTCGTGTTCTCCGACCCGCGCGAGCCGCTGCCCTTGTACCTGCACGGTTACCGCACGCACGGCGTGGCCTTGAGCGCGGCCAACCTGCGCTTGAGCCTGCTGGCGAGTTGTTCGATCCCGTTCCTGCTCTCGGCGGTGAACGACATCCCGGGTGCACCGACGGGCGCCTATTGGGACGGCGGCATCACCGACTACCACCTGCACCTGAACTACGCCGGCCTGCAGGCTGCACCGCCGGCCGAACCTCCCGAGCCGGCAGCGCCGCAGGGCGCCGGCCTGGTGCTGTACCCGCACTTCCAGCCCACCGTGATCCCGGGTTGGCTCGACAAGACCTTGAAGCACCGCCACCGCGCCACCGCGCACCTCGACAACGTGGTGCTGCTGTCGCCCACGCGCGAGTGGATCGCCTCGCTGCCCAACGCCAAGCTGCCCGACCGCGAAGACTTCAAGCGCTACAACGACGACACGCCGGGCCGCGTGGCCGTGTGGTCGCGCGTGGTGCGCGAGAGCGAACGCCTGCGCGACGAGTTCGCCGCGTGGCTGCAGCGCGGCGACGCCGCCGGCGTCGAGCCGTTGCACTGAGGCCTGCGGCGCCCATCGCTCACGCGTCGGTTTCGCCGGCTTCGTGCCCGGCCCGCACTCGTTCGCGTGGCCCTGCATCCGTTTGTCGAAAGCCTGCGTAACAGGTCCCAGGCACCCGCGCTCCCGTCGGTGCCGGCAATCGGCCCTGGCAACCAGGGGCCGCCACTGGACCTACAAAGGAAGAGACCATGACATCTGATCGAAAGAACCCGGGGCACCTGTTGCCCCTGGCCGCCGCGTTGTGCGCCGCGCTCGCCGGTTTGCTCAGTGCCCCGGCGCAGGCCTCGAGCCACCGTGAAGCGCCGTTCATCACCACCAGCCCGAAGGTCGACGCGACCGACTTCTACCTGTTCAACAGCTACGAGCCGGGCCGCGACGGCTACGTGACCCTGGTCGCCAACTACCTGCCGCTGCAGGACCCGTACGGCGGCCCGAACTACTTCTCGCTCGACCCGAATGCGCTGTACGAGATCCATGTGGACAACGACGGCGACGCAAGGGAAGACATCACCTTCCAGTTCCGCTTCAGGAACAAGCTCAACAGCGTGACCTTGCCGATCGGCAACAAGAACATTGCCATCCCGCTGATCCAGGCTGGCCAGGTGACGGACGTGAAGTCGCCTTCGCTGAACGTGACCGAAACTTTCAGCGTCGACGTGATCCGCGGCGACCGCCGGCACGACTGGGACAAGCGCACCAGCCTGAGCAACATGGTCGGCGGCAGCACCACGTTCGACAAGCCGGTCGACAACATCGGCACCAAGACGATTCCCGACTACGCAGGCTATGCGGCCAAGCACATCTACAACGTCAACGTGCCGGGCTGCAGCCAGCCGGCCAAGGTGTTCGTGGGCCAGCGCAAGGACCCGTTCGCGGTCAACCTGGGCACGATCTTCGACCTGGTGAACGCACCGCTGGCCGTCATCACCGACCCGGCGCTGATCAATGCCGCGCCCAACACCATCGACGACAAGAACGTGACCACCCTGGCGCTCGAAGTGCACAAGAGCTGCCTGACGGCCAAAGCCTCGACCGACCCGGTGATCGGCGGCTGGACCACCGCCAGCCTGCGCCAGGCGCGCCTGCTCGACCCGACGCCGAAGAAGGGCCTGCAGGCCACCGAGATCGTCGCCGGCCCGTGGGTGCAGGTGTCGCGCCTGGGCATGCCGCTGGTCAACGAGGTGGTGATCGGCCTGCCCGACAAG
>JANOQS010000476.1:0-10371 GCA_031414975.1 Methylibium sp.
GCCGCGCCGTAGTTGGCCTGGCCGAAGTTGCCGTACAGGCCCGACGACGAGGTGGTCATCACGATGCGACCGTAGTTCTGCGCGCGCATCACGTCCCACACCGCCTTGCAGCAGTTCACCGCGCCCATCAGGTGCACTTCGACCACGAGGCGGAAATCGGCCAGCTCCATCTTCGAGAAACTCTTGTCGCGCAGGATGCCGGCGTTGTTGACGAGGATGTCGACGCGGCCCCAGGTCTTGAGGGTCTCATCGATCATCGCCTGCACGGCGACCGCGTCGGTCACCGATGCGCCGCTGGCGATGGCCTCGCCGCCGGCCGCGCGAATCTGCTCGACCACCGCGAGCGCCGCCGAGGTGGCGCCGCCGCTGCCGTCGATCGCCGCGCCCAGATCGTTCACCACCACCTTCGCGCCGCGCGCTGCGAGCGCCAGCGCGTGTTCGCGCCCCAGGCCGCCACCGGCGCCGGTCACCACGGCCACGCGGCCGTCGAATCGAATCGTCATCTCATCGTCTCCCGGAACCTTGTTGCTTCAACACCCGTCACCCCGCCGGTCAGCGACGACCGGAGGGCTTGCCGCTCGCCCGCCCCCCGCTGCCCGTGCCCTTGCGCGCAGTGGCCTTGGCCGCGCGTGGCGGGCGTGCGCCCTTGCCGGCCGAAGTCTTCCCCTTGCCCTTGCCTTTGGTGGCGGCCTTCACGGCCCGGTCGGCTTCCTTGATGGCCGCCAGTTCGTTGCCGGCGTGGGCGGCCAGCTTGTCACGCTTCGCGCGCAGCGCCAATGCCTCGTCTTCGCCTTCGCGCACCATGCGGAAGTCGATCTTGCGGCCGTCGAGGTCGACCCGGCTGACCTGCACGCGCACACGCGATCCGATGATGTAGCGCACGCCGCTGCGCTCACCGCGCAGCTCTTGCCGCACCTCGTCGAAGCGGTAGTACTCGCCACCCAGTTCGGTGATGTGCACCAGCCCTTCCACGTACAGCCCGTCGAGCTGTACGAACAGCCCGAAGCTGGTGACCGCGCTGACGGTGCCGCCGAACTCCTCGCCCAGGTGCTCGCGCATGTAGCGGCACTTGAGCCAGGCCTCGACGTCGCGCGAGGCTTCGTCAGCGCGGCGCTCGTTGGTACTGCAGTGAACGCCGGCGGCCTCCCACTGCTCGGCCTCGGTGCCGGCACCGGCACCACGAACCACTTTGGCGCCCTTGCGCACCACCGGTGCAGCTGCCACCGAGCCGGTGCTCAGGTGGTAACGCTTGGCGTGCAGCAGGGCCTTGATGACTCGGTGCACCAGCAGGTCGGGGTAGCGCCGGATCGGGCTGGTGAAGTGCGCGTAAGCCTCGTAGGCCAGGCCGAAGTGGCCCGAGTTGGTGCCTGTGTAGATGGCCTGCTGCATCGAACGCAGCAGCATCGTGTGGATCTGCTGCGCGTCGGGCCGGTCTTTGGTGGCCGCGGCGATCTGCTGGTACTCGGCCGGTTTGGGGTCGTCGCTGACCGACAGGCCCAGGCCCAGGCCCTTCAGGTAGTTCTGCAGCAAGGTGCGCTTCTCGGGTGTGGGCCCTTCGTGCACGCGGAACAGCGCGGGGTGCTTGCTGAGCTGGATGAAGTCGGCTGCGCAGACGTTGGCCGCCAGCATCGCCTCTTCGATCAGCTTGTGCGCTTCGGTGCGGGTGCGCGGCACGATCTTCTCGATGCGGCCGTTCTCGTCGCAGACGATCTGGGTCTCGGTGGTTTCGAAGTCGATCGCGCCGCGCGCGGTGCGTTCCTTCAGCAGCGCACGGTAGACCTCGTGCAGGTGCAGCAGGTGCGGCACCAGGTCCTTGCGGCGCGCAGCTTCGGGCCCGCGCGTGTTGGCCAGCACGGCCGCGACGTCGGTATAGGTCAGGCGCGCATGCGAGCAGATCACGGCCGGGTAGAACTGGTAGGCGTGCACTTCGCCGGCGGCGGTGACGAGCATGTCGCACACCATCGCCAAGCGGTCTTCGTTCGGGTTCAGCGAGCACAGGCCATTGGAGAGTTTCTCCGGCAACATCGGGATCACGCGGCGCGGAAAGTACACCGAGGTGGCGCGCTCGTAAGCGTCGGCGTCGATCGGTTCGCCGGGCTTGACGTAGTGGCTCACGTCGGCAATCGCCACGACCAGGCGCCAGCCGTTGGCTTCTTCCTTCGAGGCTTTCGAGCGGCCCGTGGTCTTGCCAACGGCGGCCGGCTCGCAGTACACCGCGTCGTCGAAGTCGCGCGCGTCTTCGCCGTCGATCGTGACCAGCGGCACGTCGCTCAGGTCGATGCGCTGTTTGCGGTCGGTCGGGCGGATCTTGTCGGGCAGGCTCGCCGCCTGCGCCAGGGTGGCCGGCGTGAAGCGGTGCGGCACCTCGTACTTGCGCACCGCGATCTCGATCTCCATGCCGGGGTCGTCGATCTCGCCCAGCACCTCGGTCACGCGGCCGACCGGCTGCGAGTACATCGACGGCGGTTCGGTCAGCTCGATGGCCACCACCTGCCCGGCCGCGGCGTTGGCGGTCGCGTTCTTCGGGATCAGGATGTCCTGCCCGGCGCGCTTGTCTTCGGGTGCCACCAGCCAGACGCCGCTCTCGTGCAGCAGCCGGCCGATGATGGGAGCCTTCTTGCGCTCCAGGATCTCGAGCACGCGCCCTTCGGGGCGGCCCTTGCGGTCGTAGCGGATCACGCGCGCCTTCACGCGGTCGTGGTGCAGCACTGCGCGCATTTCCTGTTGCGATAGATAGAGGTCGGCCTGGCGGTCGTCGCGAACGACGAAGCCGTGACCGTCGCGGTGCCCTTGCACCGTGCCCTCCACTTCGCTCATCAGCTCGCCGCCGACGGGGGGTGAGTTCTTCAATGGGTTTGTTTTGATGATATAGTCCAAGACTTCCTGAAATGCCCAGGTGGCGGAATTGGTAGACGCACTAGTTTCAGGTACTAGCGGGTAACTCCGTGGGGGTTCGAGTCCCTTCCTGGGCACCAGAGATCGGGTGTAAAAAAGAGAAGAAGCAGCAAGCTGCTCACAGCCAAGGCCAGCACGAAAGTGCCGGCCTTTTTTGTTGGCCGCAGCGGATTGCCAAAAGCGAGTTGCCAAAAACAACCACCGCGTGCGAGCTCTCAAATGACGAACTTCTTTGCAAGCCCTTCGGGCCTCAGTTCGTCGTACTCCTCGAACGGCTGGTGAATCCATGGGCTCGTGGGCAGCAGTTCGACGAAATAGTCGGGCGTGTAGCTCGACACACCCTTGGTCCAGATGACCGCCGAGCGAAGTTCGCTGATCGACGGCATGCCACGCAGCCGATCAACCACCGCGCGCAGGGTGATGCCCGAGTCGGCCAGGTCGTCGATCAGCAGCACGCGCCCGGCCAGTTCGCCCTTGGGCAGGGTGATGTACTTGGCCATGTCCAGCCGCCCCTGGATGGTGCCCGCTTCGGCGCGGTAGGAGCTGGTGGACATGATGGCCAGCGGCTTGTCGAACACGCGCGACAACACGTCGCCCGGCCGCATGCCGCCGCGCGCCAGGCACAGGATCTGGTCGAACTCCCACCCCGACGCATGTACCTTCAGCGCCAGCCGTTCGGTGAGCATGTGGTATTCGTCCCAGGAGACGTAGAGGTGTTTTCCGTCGTCGGTCAGCATTCGGGCTCCAGGCGGTGGTCAGAGAGGACTTCAGAGGTGGGCAACGGTCAGGCGGTGTACGGGTGGCGCAGCAGGATCGTATGGGCGCGGTCCGGGCCGGTGGACACCATGTCGATCGGCGCACCGATGAACTCCTGCACTCGCTCCAGGTAGCGGCGCGCGTTCAGCGGCAGCGCGTTCCAGTCGGTGATGCCGAAGGTGCTTTGGGTCCAGCCGGCGAAGGTTTCATAGACGGGCAAGCAGGCGACGATGTCGTCGGCGTCGAGCGGCAGGATGTCGATGCGCTGGCCGCGCAATTCGTAGCCGACGCAGACCTCGATCTGCGGCAGCCCGTCGAGCACGTCGAGCTTGGTGATGCACAGGCCCGAGATGCCGTTGATGATCATCGAGCGCTTCAGCAGCGCGGCGTCGAGCCAGCCGCAGCGGCGCGGCCGGCCGGTCACCGTGCCGCGCTCCTGGCCGACGGTGGACAGGTGGTGGCCCACGGTGCCGGGTTCATCCATCGGCAGTTCGGTCGGGAACGGCCCGCCGCCCACGCGCGTGGTGTAGGCCTTGGTGATGCCCAGGATGTAGTGCAGCAGGTTCGGCCCGACACCCGCGCCGGCCGCCGCATTGCCGGCCACGCAGTTGCTGGACGTGACGTACGGGTAGGTGCCGTGGTCGATGTCCAGCAAGGTGCCCTGCGCGCCTTCGAACAGGATGTTGGCGCCGTTGCGGTGGGCGGTGTGCAGGATGTAGCCGACGTCGGCCATCATCGGCTTGAGTGCTTCGGCCACCCGCATCGCATGGCCGTAGATCGGCTCGAACTCGAGCGGCTTGGACTTGAGGTAACCCGCCAGCGCAAAGTTGTGCAGCGCCAGCAACTCGCGCAGCTTGGCGGCAAAACGCTCCGGGTGCTTCAGGTCCTGCACGCGCAGTGCACGGCGCGCCACCTTGTCTTCGTAGGCCGGGCCGATGCCCTTGCCGGTGGTGCCGATCTTGCCGGCGCCGCTGGTCTCGCGCAGCGCCTCGCGCGCCTTGTCGACCTCCACATGGAAGGGCAGGATCAGCGGGCACGACTCGCTGATGAACAAGCGTGAACGAACATCGACGCCGATGGCTTCGAGCCGTTCGATCTCGCCCAGCAGGTGGCTCGGATCGACCACCACGCCGTTGCCGATGTAGCAGGCCACGCCATCGCGCATGATGCCCGAGGGGATCAACTGCAAGGCCGTCTTGACGCCCTTGATCACCAGCGTATGGCCGGCGTTGTGGCCACCCTGGAAACGCACCACGGCTTGCGCATGGTCGGTCAGCCAGTCGACCACCTTGCCCTTGCCTTCGTCGCCCCATTGCGTGCCGACGACAACGACGTTGTGGCCACCCGATTTCGCGTTCATCCGATTCATATCTCGCATAGTGTTGTGTCGCTGTTCCCGCCTGGCCTCAGAGGGCCCTGACGGTCCATTGCCCGTTCGATGGCGCCAGCTCGCGGTCGCAGGCGAACTCCTGGCCTTCGTGCTCGTGACCCGGCAGGATGCACACCACTGTTTCGCCCTGCCTGCGCAGTTGCCGTACCGCCGTGCGCAGCCCGGCGTCTTCGGCCCAGGGCGCGCGGATGGCGGCCCGCTGGCCCTTGCCCGGCACCAGCAACGCCAGCTCCTTCAGGTCCACCAGGCTGAAGCCGACCGCCGGCCGCTTGCGGCCGAACACCGCGCCGACTTCATCGTAGCGGCCACCGCGCGCCACGGCGTCGCTGGCGCCTTGCGCGAACACCGCGAAGCGCGCGCCGCTGTAGTACGCATAGCCGCTCATGTCGGCCAGATCGAAGCCGATGCGAACCTCGGGGTGGGCCTGCTGCGCATGGTCGGCGAGCCACTTCAGGTCGTTCAGCGCCGCGTCGATCAGCGGGTGGGCCGGCAGCTCACGACGCGCGTCGGCCAGCACCTCGCGGCCACCGTACATCGTCACCAATGCCAGCAAACCACGCTGCACCTCGGCGGGCAGGTGGGCTGACAAACTGCGCAGCGCTGCGGCATCCTTGGCCGCCAGTGCGGTATAGACCTCGGCCAGCGCTTCGCTGCTGACATCCGAAACCGAGGCCGCACCCGCGCCCCGACCCGAAGCGGCACCCGCAAGCACCCCGCGCACGATGCGCGCGTCACCCAGGTCGAGCACGGCGTTGCCGAGCCCGACTTCGCGCAGGCAATCGAGCGCCAGGTCCTGGACTTCGAGGTCGGCTTCCAGCCCGGCGTGGCCGAAGATCTCGGCACCGAACTGCAGCGGCTCGCGCGTCGAGCGGCCGCCCGACGGCAAGGTGTGCAGCACCGGCCCGCAGTAGCACAGGCGCGTCACGCCGACGCGGTTGAGCAGATGGGCATCGATGCGCGCGACCTGCGGCGTGCTGTCGGCGCGCACGCCCAATGTGCGGCCGCTGAGTTGGTCGACCAGCTTGAAGGTGCGCAGATCGAGCTCGTGGCCGGTGCCGGAGAGCAGCGATTCAAGGTGCTCCAGCAGCGGCGGCATCACCAGTTCGCAGCCATAGCTGCGCGCGACATCGAGCAGCCCGCGGCGGAGTTCTTCGATGTGCCTGGCCTGCGAGGGCAGGACATCGGCAATGTGCTCGGGCAGCAGCCAAGCAGAGGACATGGGAAGACGCCGGGGGATTAAAAAAGGAATTGTACCGGCGGGGGAACGCAGCAAATCAAGGCCAGAAGACGAGCAACAGCAAGAGGCCGCCCAACATGCTGGCCAGGCCCAGGAAGCGGATCTGGCCATCGCTCATCTGCGTGGCACGCTCGAACACCCGGCGCCAGCTGGCGGGGCTGAAGAACGGCAGCACGCCTTCAGCCACCAGCATCAACGCAAAGGCACCGAGCAGCAGTTCCCACCAGCCACCCGCGGCCACCGACTACTTCCGCGCTGGTGCAGGGGGTGCGGCCGGGGCGTTGCCGCCGGCGCCTCGCATGGCCTTGAAGAAGTCGCTGCCGGGATCGACCACCATCACGTCGGAACGGTTGCGAAAGCTCGAACGGTAGGCCTCAAGGCTGCGATAGAACTGGGCAAACTGCGGGTCGCGGCCAAAGGCGTCGGCGAACAGGGCCGATGCCTTGGCATCACCCTCGCCCTTGATCTTCTGGGCGTCGCGGTAAGCCTCGGCGACGATCACCTCACGCTGGCGGTCGGCGTCGGCGCGGATCTTCTCGCCTTCGGCGGTGCCGGTCGAGCGCAGCTGGTTGGCCACCTGGAGCCGCTCGGAGCGCATGCGGCTGTAGATCGAATCGGTGATGTTGGCGACGAAGTCCACGCGCTTGATCCGCACGTCGAGGATCTCGATACCAAACGCCTTGGCGTCGTCGGCCAGGCGCTCGCGCACGGCCACCACGACCTGGGCGCGCTCGGTGGACAGCACCCCGCCGACGGTCCGCTTGGTCACTTCCTCGTTGAACGCCGCATGCACCACCGGGCTGAGCCGGGCTTCGAGGTTGCGTATGTCCACGCCGTTGTTGCGAATGAACTGGCGCGGCTCGGTGACGCGCCATTTCACCAGCCAGTCGATCACGAGGCTCTTTTTCTCGGCCGTGAAGATCGGCCGCGTTTCGGGGCTGTCCAGCGTCTGGATGCGGCGGTCGAGAAAGACGACGTTCTGGAATGGTGGCGGCAATTTCCACTTGAGGCCGGGCTCCTGCACGACTTCCTTGATCTCGCCCAGGGCGTAGACCACGCCCACCTGGCGCTGGTCGACCACGAACAGGGTTGAAGCGAGCAACATCAGCGCCAGCAGTGCGCCGGCAACGATCAGACCGATACGGTTCATTTGTCAGTGCTCCTGCGGCTCAACGACCGTCGCGGTCGCGACCGCGCTGCCCGTCGCGTGAGCGCACATCGACCGTGCCTGCGGGATTGGTGGTTTCGGCGGCGGCCGGCGCCACCGGGGCGGCCGCCGGCGCAACGGCACCGGCTTGCTGCATCAGCTTGTCGAGCGGCAGGTACAGCATGTTGGAGTTGTTGCGGTTCTCGATCATCACCTTGCTGACGTTGGAGTAGACCTGCTGCATGGTCTCGATGTAGAGCCGGTCGCGCGTGACCGTGGGCGCCTTCTGGTACTCGGCCAGCACCTGGTTGAAACGTTGCGCGTCACCTTCGGCCTGCGCGATCACCCGCGCCTTGTAACCTTCGGACTCTTCCTTGAGCCGCGCCGCCGAACCCTGTGCCTTGGGGATCACGTCGCTCGCGTAGGCCAGGCCTTCCTTCTTCAGGCGGTCGCCGTCCTGGCCGGCCTTGAGCGTGTCTTCGAACGAGGCCAGCACCTGCTCGGGCGGCTGCACGCTCTGCACATTGACGTTGACGACGATGATGCCCGCCTTGAGCCGGTCGAGCTGTACCTGGATGGACTTGACCAGTTCGGCGGCGATCGCATCGCGCTGCTCGTAGAGCACCGAGTCGATCTTGCTCTTGCCGACGATCTCGCGCACCGCGGACTCGGCGGCCACCGAGACCGCGTCTTCCGGGTCGCGGTTCTCGAACAGGAACTCGCGCGCATCCTTCAGCCGGTACTGCACGGTGAAGCGGATGTCGACGATGTTCTCGTCCTCCGTCAGCATCGACGAGTCGCGCAGACCAGTAGCCTGATTGACAACGTTCTTGCCGACCTCGCGCGAGCGCAACTGCGTCACGCGCACTGTCTCGTGCGCCTGGAACGGGTACGGCAGACGCCACTTGAAGCCGGCGTCTTCGGTGCGACTGAATTTGCCGAACGAGGTCACGACCGCCTGCTCGCCTTCCTGCACGATGAAGAAGCCGCTGCCAAGCCAGATCAGCGCGACCACGCCGCCGATCAGCACCGCGCCGATGCCGGCGCTTTTCATGTCGGGCTGAAAGTTCGGCCCGCCTGAATCGCCACCGCCGTTGCCGTTGCTGCGCGGCCCGCCGCCCTTGCCGCCGAACAGGCCGCCGAGCTTCTTGTTCAGGTCGCGCCACAGTTCGTCGAGATCGGGCGGGCCGTCGCCTCGACCGCCGCTGGCCAGGTGGCGTTCTGCGCCGCGCGGGCTGGCTGGGCGCCCCGTCATGCGAGCCCACAGCGTGACCGTCAGGCCCACCAGCAGGTCGCGGAAGGCGAGGACCACGGCCCTGGTTCGCGCGCCGCCGTCAGGATTTGCAATGCTCTGTGGGCTCATGGGGTTGTGAGTGAAAGGGAAATGGAGTCTGGCTCGGCTTCGAGGAACGATGCGTCTGTTCGCGGTGCCACATCAATTCCCCCGTGGCCGCCAATTGAGGCCGAATCGCCGTCCTTCAAGGTGCCTGTGTTCAAGCTGCCGTCGGCACTCAGCGCCTCCAGCACCACGCTGCGCAGCACGTCCAGGCCGGTGCCGTTCTGTGCGCTGACGAACACCCGCGGCAGGCGCACGCCGGCATCGACCTCGAGCACGTCGCGCAGGTTGCGCGGAATTTGCGCCGCGTCGAGTCGGTCGAGTTTGTTGAAGACCAGGATCTGCGGCACATCCTGCGCGCCGATCTCGGCCAGCACGCGCCGCACCTCGGCCATCTGCTCGTCCAGCACCGGGCTGGCGCAATCGACCACGTGCAGCAACAGGTCGGCGTCGGCGGCCTCTTTCAAGGTGGCCTCGAAGGCTTCGACCAGCTTGTGCGGCAGGTCGCGGATGAAGCCCACCGTGTCCGACAGCGACACCGAGCGGCCCGCGTCTTCCAGGAAGAGCTGGCGCGTGGTGGTGTCCAGGGTGGCGAACAACTGGTCGGCGGCATAGGCGCGCGCATTGACCAGCGCATTGAACAGGGTCGATTTTCCGGCGTTGGTGTAGCCCACCAGCGAGACGCGAAAGGTCTGGTTGCGCTCTCGCGACCGCCGCTGCGTGCTGCGCTGGCGCTTGACGCGGTCCAGGCGCTGCTTCACGCCCTTGATGCGCTCGCCGATGATGCGTTTGTCGAGCTCCAGCTGCGCCTCACCTGGGCCACCGCGGTTGCCGATGCCGCCGCGCTGGCGCTCCAGGTGGCTCCAGCGCCGCACCAGCCGGGTCGACAGGTATTGCAGGCGCGCCAGTTCCACCTGCAACTTGCCCTCGTGGCTCTGGGCGCGTTCGCCGAAGATCTCGAGAATGAGCATCGTGCGGTCAGCCACCGCCACGCCGAGGTGGCGCTCCAGGTTGCGCTGCTGTGCTGGCGACAAGGCCTGGTCGAACAGTACCGCTTCGGCCTCGTGCGCCAGCACCAGGGCTTTGATCTCGTCGGCCTTGCCCGAGCCGACGAACAGCGCCGGGTCGGGGGCCTTTCGGCGCGCAATCAGGCGCGCCACCGCCACGTCGCCGGCCGATTCGGCCAGCAGGGCCAATTCGTCGAGCGTGGCGTCGAACGAGCGCGAACGGCCGAAGTCCACGCCCACCAGAATGGCGCGCGCGGGGCTGGTCTCCAGCGTGGGAGAGGTCGAATCCGCTGAACTCAAAGCGCGCTCAAGGTGCAAGCCGCACTACGCAGAGTAGGCAGGCCGGTGCCGCAGGCATCAAGGCTGGGGTGGGGCTTCGGCAGCCTGGAAGTTGACGGCGCGACCCGGCACCACGGTGGAAATGGCGTGCTTGTAGACCATTTGCGTCACGGTGTTGCGCAGCAGCACGACGTACTGGTCGAACGATTCGATGTGCCCCTGCAGCTTGATGCCGTTGACGAGGTAGATCGAAACCGGAACATGCTCCTTGCGCAGCAGGTTCAGGAACGGGTCTTGTAGGAGTTGCCCTTTGTTGCTCACGAT
>JANOQS010000477.1:0-27300 GCA_031414975.1 Methylibium sp.
AGAAGCCCGCAGCGAAGAAGAAGGCCGCTGTGGCGGTGAAGAAGACGCCGCGGCCGAAGGCCTGATCAATCTGCCGCGCGCGCGGCAGGCCGCCGCACCATCGTTTCCATCAGCCGCTCCAGCGCGCTGTCCAGGTCGGCCACACGCCCCGAATGAACCGGCGAGACCTGGATGCTGGTGCTGCGCGGCGCCACCAGCCAGTCGAAGCGCTCGCGCACCGACAGCCGCCCGATCGGCCCGGCCGCCGCGCCGCCGGCGCAGGTGGCCGGGATGGCCGCCAGCGCCGCCTGGATCGACGTGATGTCGGCGCCAGGATCCAGCGCCAGCAGCCGGGCTTCGTCCAACTCCATGCGCGCCTTCAGAAAGCCCTTGCTCGCGCACGCCACGATGATGCCGGCGTTGACGAACTCGCCACGCTCGACGTGCGGCACGACCCGCACGACCGCGTAGTCATACGTGCACAGCGTGGGCACGGGCGGCCTCCTCGGCAAAGTAGCGCGGCGCTTGCAGGCGCGTCAGAAAGTAGCGCGCATAGGCTTCGCGCTGTTCCGCGGGCGTCTCGAACACCGGCGACGCTTCCAGCCAGTCGTCGGGGATCAGGCCGACGATGCGGTGAATCTCCTCGGCCGGCAAGCGCGCACTCATCAGCGCGTCGGCCTGCGCCAGTTGGCTGGCCAGTTTCAGCAACACATGGTCCTTGATCATCGCGAACGGGCCGGTGCTGCGCTCCAGGTAGCCGTCCCACTGGTGGTGAAAGGTCAGCGCCGCGCCATGGTCGATCAGCCAGAGTTGGCGGTGCCACATCAGCAGGTTGGTATTGCGCGCGGTGCGGTCGACGTTGCTGACGAAGGCGTCGTGCCAGACGATCGCCGACGCCAGTTCGGCCTCGGGGTGATGCACCAGCGGGTCGAAGGCGACCGAGCCGGGCAGGTAGTCCAGCGCCAGGTTCAGGCCGGCGCTGGCGCGGATCAGGTGCTGAATTTCGGGGTCGGGCTCGGTGCGCGCCAGTTCCGGGTCAAGCTCCATGAACACGATCTCCGGCACCGGCAGCCCGGCCGCTCGCGCCAGTTCCCCGGCCACCAGTTCGGCGATCAGCGCCTTGCGCCCTTGCCCCGCGCCACGAAACTTCAGCACATAAAGGCCATCGTCGTCGGCCTCGACGATCGCCGGCAAGGAGCCGCCTTCGCGCAGCGGCGTGACGTAGCGGGTGGCGGTGATGGTTCTCATATCAAGGCGTTTGATCGCCCCACGGATGACGCGGCATAACAAAGCTCCCTAAACCGCGTGCGCGCCGTCCAACTTGGCCAGCGCTTTGTCGAACGTGCCCAGAGGCAGATGGCCGGCTTTGCGTGCGGTCTCGAGCACCAGGCAGTCGGAGAACCCCAGCGACGGTCGAGCGCGGAAGTGTCCGAGTGACGAACGGACGGTGTCGGCGTCCTGCAGCGTCAGGCTTTGATGGTCGAGCAGCAACTCGGTCGCTGCCGCCAGCTGTCCGGGCGTGCGGTCATGAACGGCGTCCAACACCCACAGCGTTTCGGCCAGCACAAGGTGGGAGACCCAGGCACCCGGCGCGATGAACGCCTCCGCGGCCTCGACTTGCGCCGCATCGTCTCGCACCAGGAGCCGCACCAGAAGATGGGTGTCAACGGCGCGCATGCTTCTTCTGCATGTAGGCGCGGATCCCTTCTTTCACCGGTACGCGCGGCTTTGCATTGTGTTCGTCGAACAGGGCCGCATGGACCTCGCTCGAAGTGTGCTTCCCGGCCCGCCGGACCACGATTTCGTCGTCGCGCTCTTCCCACTCCAGCACGGAGCCAGGCCCGATGCCGAGTTTCTTGCGCACTTCGGCCGGGATCGAGATCTGCCCTTGGGCGGTGAGTTTGGATTGAGCGATGACCATGAGACAAATTACCTCGGTAATGAGACGCTGTCAAGGCCACCCGCGCGGGCCTGCACATGCACCTCCGCGCCCGAGTCCAGGACGCTTCGGGTCACAATGCCGTTGTCTCCACTGCCCCAGGTTCCACCCCATGCTGAAGTTCTACTACTCCCTCGCCCCCAACCCGATGAAGGTGGCGCTGTTCCTCGAAGAATCGGGCCTGCCCTACGAGGCCGTGCCGGTGGACACGCGCAAGGGCGAGCAGCATGCGCCGGCGCTCACGGCGCTGAACCCGAACGCCAAGGTGCCGGTCATCGTCGACGGCGCGACGACGGTGTTCGACAGCAATGCGATCCTGCTCTACCTGGCCGAGAAGACCGGCCAGTTCCTGCCCGCGCCGGCAGACCGCGGCGCCATGTTGTCTTGGCTGATGTTCGTCGCCTCGGGCATCGGCCCTTTCAGCGGCCAGAGCGTGCACTTCAAGCACTACGCGCCCGAGCCGGTGCCCTACGCCATCAACCGCTATGACTTCGAAGCCTGGCGCCACTGGAAGATCCTGAACGCGCACCTGGCCGACCGGGCGTGGATGATCGGCGACGGCTACTCGCTGGTCGACATGGCCGTCTGGGGTTGGGCCCGCGCCGTGCCCTTTGCGCTCGGCGGCCCCGAAGCCTGGGAACAACTGCCGCACGTGAAGCGGCTGTTCGATGCGATCAACCAGCGCCCCGCCGCACAACGCGCCGCCGCGCTGAAAGACCGCCACGCCTTCAAGACCGAAATGGACGACGAGGCCAAGCGCGCGATGTTCCCGCAGAACGAGCGCTTGAAGGGCTGAGCGCCTTTCGAGCGAGCGCCACCAGGAGTTGCCACCATGCCGCTGACCCCCACCACCCTGCAGGCGCTGAACGCCGCGGTGCTGTCTGACACGCTCGACAGCCTGGGGCTGATGCAGCAGGCGATGAAGCCCTTCATGCGCCCGCTGGACGATACGCTGCAGTTGATCGGCCGCGCGCGCACCGGCCTGTACATGCCGGTCTACGCGGCGCCGGCCAAGGGCGAGAACCCCTACGAGGTCGAGATCGCGCTGGTCGATGACCTGGCACCCGGCGACGTGGTGGTGCTGGCCTGCGACGGCCCGACCGAGCGCATCGCGCCCTGGGGCGAGTTGCTGTCCACCGCGAGTGCGGCGCGCGGCGCGGCGGGCTGCGTGACCGACGGTCTGGTGCGCGACGTGGCGCAGATCCGCACGATGCGCTTCCCGGTGTTCTGCGGCGGCATCGGGCCGCTCGACACCAAGGGCCGCGCGCGCATGGTCGAACGCGACGTGCCGGTGATGTGCGCCGGCGTCAGCGTGCGCAGCGGTGACCTGGTGTTCGGCGACGTCGACGGCGTGGTGGTCATCCCGCGCGAGGTGGAAGAAGAAGTGGTGCGCCGCGCGATCGAGAAGGTCTCGGGCGAGAACCAGTCGCGCGACGCATTGCAACGCGGGGAAAAGCTGGCCGACGTGTTCCGTCGGCTCGGGATCCTGTAGGGACTCGACCCGCTACTCGATCGTCACCTTCGCGTCCTTCACCAGTTTCGCGAACTTCTCGGTCTCGCCCTTGATCTGCTGGGCCATCTGGTCGGCGCTGTTGCCGATCGGCTCGGCGCCGATCTCGTCCATGCGCTTGCGGAATTCGGGCGACTGGATGACTTTCACCATCTCGGTGTTCAGGCGCACCAGGATGTCCTTGGGTAGCGCCGCCGGCGCGAGCACGCCGAACCAGGTGCCGATGTCGAAGCCCTTCAGGCCGGCCTCGTCGAGCGTCGGCACGTCGGGCAGCGCGGCCGAGCGCCTGCCTGTGGTGACGGCCAATGCCCGCAGCTTGCCGCTTCGAATGTGCTGCAGCACCGGCGTCACGGTGTCGAACGACATCGTGACCTGGCCACCCAGCAGGTCGGTCGCGAGCGGGCCGCTGCCTTTGTAGGGAATGTGGACCAGGTCGGTGCCGGTGAGGTTCTCGAACTGCGTGCCGATCAGGTGCTGGGCGGTGCCGTTGCCGTTCGAGCCGTAGTTGTAGGCGCCCGGTTTGGCCTTCAGCAGCGCGACCAGTTCGGTCACGTTCCTGGCCGGTGTGGCGGCATTGACCACCAACACGTTGGGCACCAGCGCGATCGTCGTGATCGGCGCCAGGTCTTTCTGGAAGTCGTACGGCAGCTTCTTGTAGACGCTGGACGCGATGGTGTGGTGCACCGCGCCCACCAGCAGCGTGTAGCCGTCGGGTTTGGCCTTGGCCACGTAATCGGCGCCCAAGGTGGCACCGGCGCCGGGTTTGCTCTCGACGATCACGGTCTGGCCCAGGCTCACAGTGAGCTTTTCGGCCAGCGCACGGGCCAGCACGTCGGTGGTGCCGCCGGCCGGGAAGGGCACGACCAGACTGATCGGCTTGTTCGGCCAGGCCTGCGCCATGGCGCTGCCGATGGGCATGACGGCGGCCAGGGCAAGTGCGAGGGCGGGTGCTCGCACGAGGTGGCGACGGCGAATGAACGGGTGGTTCTTCATGGTCAGGCCGCCTTGCGCTCGGTGCCGGCCGACACCAGCGCGCACACCGCCTGCGTCACGTCGGCCGTGGTGGCCTTGCCGCCCAGGTCGCGGGTGTGCAGCTTCGGGTTCGCGGTGACCTGCTCGATGGCGCGCATCACGCGCCTGGCGGCGTCGGCCTCGCCCAGGTGCTCGAGCAGCATCACCACCGACCAGAACGTGCCGACCGGGTTGGCCAGCCCCTTGCCCATGATGTCGAACGCCGAACCGTGGATCGGCTCGAACATCGACGGGTAACGCCGCTCCGGGTCGATGTTGCCGGTGGGTGCAATGCCCAGGCTGCCGGCCAGTGCAGCGGCCAGGTCGCTCAGGATGTCGGCATGCAGGTTGGTCGCGACGAGGGTGTCGAGCGAGGCCGGGCGGTTGATCATTCGGGCGGTCGAGGCGTCGACCAGTTCCTTGTCCCAGGTGACGTCGGGGAACTCCTTGGAAATCTCCAGCGCGATCTCGTCCCACATCACCATCGCGTGGCGCTGGGCGTTGCTCTTGGTGATGACGGTCAGCAGCTTGCGCGGCCGCGACCGGGCCAGCTTGAACGCAAATCGCATGATGCGTTCGACACCCACACGGGTCATCATCGACACGTCGGTGGCGGCCTCGATCGGATGGCCTTGGTGCACACGGCCGCCGACGCCGGCGTATTCGCCTTCGGAGTTCTCGCGCACGATGACCCAGTTCAGGTCGTCCGGGCCGCAGCGCTTCAGCGGGCCGTCGATGCCGGGCAGGATGCGCGTGGGGCGCACGTTGGCGTACTGGTCGAAGCCCTGGCAGATCTTCAGGCGCAGGCCCCACAGGGTGATGTGGTCGGGAATGTGCGGGTCGCCGGCCGAGCCGAACAGGATCGCGTCTTTGTTGCGGATGGCATCCAGGCCATCAGCCGGCATCATCACGCCATGTGCGCGGTAGTAGTCGCCGCCCCAGTCGAAATTCTCGAATGCGAAGCGGAAGGTCTTGCTCGACTCGGCGAGTGCTTGCAGCACCTGCTGGCCAGCCGGAACCACTTCCTTGCCGATGCCGTCACCGGGGATGGTGGCGATTGTGTAGGTCTTCATGAACTGTCTCCTTTGGTGTTGAACATGGGGTTGGGGTGTCGCCACTGTAGGCAGTGGACAGCCTCTGGCTGCACGGCTAAAGTGAATCCATCGTTTACCTGAAGTCAACAATCAAGCCCATGAGCAGCGCCATCCCGCCCGCCGACCTGGGCTTCTTTTCGGTGCTGGCTGGCGCCGGCAGCCTGAGTGCGGCGGCGCGCGAACTCGGCATCACCACGCCGGCGGTCAGCAAGCACCTGGCGCTGATGGAGTCGCGCCTGGGCGTCGCGCTGGTGAACCGCACGACGCGGCGCATGAGCCTGACCCAGGAGGGAGAGCTGTACCTGGCGCACGCGCGCCGCATCCTCGGCGAGATCGACGACATGGCGCAGCAGCTCGGCGTGTCCAAGGCCACGCCCAAGGGCCTGCTGCGGGTGAACGCGACCCTGGGCTTCGGGCGCAGCCACGTGGCACCGCTGATCTCGCGCTTCGTGCGCAAGTACCCGCAGGTCGAGGTGCAACTGCAGCTGTCCGTCAACCCGCCGCCCTTGACCGACGATTCGTTCGACGTGTGCATCCGCTTCGGCGCCCCGCCCGACGCGCGCGTGGTGGCGCGCTGGATCGCGCCGAACCGGCGCCTGCTGTGCGCAGCGCCGGCCTACCTGGCCAAATACGGAACGCCCAAGGTCCCCAACGACCTGAACAAGCACAACTGCATCGGCATCCGCCAGGGCGAAGAGGCCTACGGCGTGTGGCGCCTGGCCAGCGCGCGCGGCCGCAAGGCGCCTGCCGAAGCGGTCAAGACGCGCGGCAACCTGGCCACCAACGACGGCGAGATCGCCGTCAACTGGGCGCTCGACGGCCACGGCATCCTGATGCGCGCCGAGTGGGACATCGAGCGTTACCTGAAGAGCGGCCGGCTCGTGCAGGTGCTGCCGCAGTACCACACGCCGGACGCCGACATCCACGCCGTCTATCCGCAGCGCCACCAGCTTGCAGCGCGTGTGCGCGCGTTCGTCGACTTTGTGGCGCTGGCGCTCGGCCAGCGGGCCTGACTTCCGTTTCCGTCGGCCAGCGCCGCGCCCGTCAGGAAACCTTGACCTTGATGAGGCTCGCAGCGCGCGGCCCGAGCCGAACCGAGCCGAGCGTCGCCAGCATCGAGGCCACCAGCGGGCTCGGCTCACCCTGGCGCGACACCGCGAGGATGCGGGTCCGCGCCTTCACCTCCGGCAGCGCCAGGAACTTCACGTCGCTCGGTCCGCGCATCGCGACCGACGCGCCGACCACCGCGTAACCCAGGCCGGCGGCAACGAGGCCGAGCGCGGTATGGATCTCGATCGCCTCGTGGCCGATGCGCGGTCGGGCACCGGCCGAGCGCAGCACCGATTGAACATGGGCGGCATAACCGCTGGTCGGGTTCGTGGGGTAGCTGATCAGCGGCAACGCGTCCAGCGCAGCGAGCGTGGCCGTTTGCCGCTTTGCCAGCCTGTGCTGCAGCGGCACGGCGGCCACGAATGGGTCTTCGAACAGCAGCGTGTGCTGCAGATCGGCCGGTGGGTCGATCGGCCCCGTGTGCCGCGACAGGCCGATCTGGATGCGCTCGTTGCGCAGCTGGGCCGGTTGGTCCTCGGACAGCAGCTCGACCAGATCGATCTTCACGTCCGGGTGCTGGAGCCGAAACGCTTGCACCGCCGCCGGCACCACGGAGTAGATCAACGAGCGCACGAAGCCAATGCCCAGCCAGCCGCTCTTGCCGGTGGCCACGTCACGTGCGTCTTGTTCCAGGCGATTGCCCATCGCAAGAAGCTCGCGCGCCCGCGGCAGGAAGAAGCGCCCCAGCGCCGTCAATGCCATCGGTTTCACGCTGCGATCGAACAGCTCGCCGCCGAGTTGTTGTTCGAGCTGCGAGATCTGCATGCTGATGGCCGTCGGCGCCACGAACAGGCGCTCGGCCGCGCGTGCCAGCGTGCCGGATTCGGCCGTCTCGCAAAAGCAGCGGATCTGGTTGAACTTCATTAATTCTGAATATAGGTCCAAAAATCAATGATTGTCTTCATGGATTGGCTGGACGAAACTGGGTCCATGCCTTCCATACCCTCCCTGGCCGACAAGCTCGGCGCCCTCCGCGACCTCGGCTCAGCCACCGTCTACGAGGCCCAAGGCGCGTTCGGCGCACTCGACAGCGGCATCAAGCCGCTCGATCCGCGCTCGCGCCTGGCCGCCCCGGCGTTCACCGTCGACATGCGCCCCGCCGACAACCTGATGCTGCATTACGCGCTGCTCAAAGCTCGGCCGGGTGATGTGCTGGTCGTCGACGCCAAGGGCTTCGTCGAAGCCGGCCCGTGGGGCGACGTGCTCACTGCCATGGCGCAGAAGGTCGGCATTGCCGGCCTGGTGATCCACGGCGCCGTGCGCGACGCCGATGCGATCGTCAGCGCCGGGTTTCCGGTGTGGTGCCGCGGCTTGTCGATCAAGGGCACCGCCAAGTGCCAGCCTGGCCGGATCAACGTGCCGGTGGCGATCGGCGACGTGGTGATCCATGCGGGTGACATCGTCGTCGCCGACCGCGACGGGATTGCCATCGTCCCGGCCGACCGCATCGACCAGACCCTTGCCGCAGCAACCGAGCGCGAGCAGAAAGAAAGCCGCATGCGCGACGCGATCGCGCAGGGCTCGACCACCGCCGAACTGCTGAACCTGACCGAGACGCTGCGCCGGCTCGGTCTTGATTGACGTTGCCGACGTTTCACCCCGACCGTCATGACGGAGACACTCTCATGCCTCACCTGACCCGCCGCATCCTGACGATCCTTCTGGCCGCTGCCTGCACGGTGCCTGCGGCGCAAGCGCAGAGCTATCCCGACAAGACGATCCGCCTCGTCGTGCCGTGGCCCGCCGGCGGCGGCGCCGATGCGGTCGGGCGCGCCGTCGCGCAAGCCTTGACGGCCGAACTCGGCAAGACCGTCTACGTCGAGAACGTCGCCGGTGCCGGCGGCAACATCGGCACGCAGCAGTTCATCCGCTCGGTCCCCGACGGCTATACGCTGCTGCTGGCCACCAGTTCGACCAACGTCGCGAATCCGTACCTGTACAAGAAGACCGGTTTCGATGCGATCAAGGACTTCACGCCCATCGCTTCGGTGGCGCTGATTCCGAGCGTGTTGGTGGTGCCAAGCGCATCGGCGTTCAAGGCGCCCAAAGACATCATCGCCGCGGCCAAGGCCACGCCGGGCAAGCTGTCGTACGGGTCGGGTGGCATCGGCGCTTCGGCGCACCTGGCTGGCGAACTCTTCAAGTCGGTCGCCAAGGTGGACATCACGCATGTGCCGTACAAGGGCAGCGGCCCGGCGCTGACCGACGTGATGGGCGGCCAGCTCGACCTGATGTTCGATACCGGCGCGTTCTCCCACATCAAGGGCGGCAAGATCCGCGCGTTGGCGGTGGCTGCCGACAAGCGCCAGCCGCTGATTCCCGACGTGCCGACCTTCGAGGAACTCGGCATCAAAGGGATGATCATGAACGCCTGGTACGGCGTTGCCGCGCCGGCCGGGACGCCCGCTGCGGTGGTCACCAAGGTCAACCAGGCCGTCAACCAGGCACTCAAGTCCGGTGACCTGGCCAAACGCCTGGCCGACATCGGCGCCGAAGTGCGCAGCGGCACGCCCGAAGACTTTGCGCAGTTCTGGCGCAGCGAGCTGGTGCGGTACGAGGCCCTGGTGAAGCTCACCGGCGCGACGCTGGATTGAACGCGGCACCCGTGGTGCAGACCGGCTGTCCGGAGTGGGGCAAGATCCGGCGATGACGGCCGATGATCTGATGGCCCTTGCGAAAGCCTTCGGCGGCGGCGCGGGGTGCCGCCGCTGCGCTGCGCTGGCGAGCAAAGGCTGGGAGTCGGTGCCGGGCAGCTTCGATCGGTCGAACCTGGTATGCATCGGCAGCTTGCGCGACCCCTCGAATGACGAGCCCACGGTGGCCGAATTCCACCCGGCAGGGACGCACGGCTGGTCCAGCGACGCGCCGATCGCGCCTGGCTGGTTCCCGTACAACCGCTGCGACGTCTGGCAATGCACGGGCTGCGCAAAGCCGTTCCTGCGCTACACAGAGTTCGGTGGGTATTACACGGACGAACGGATCCGCGAGCTTCAGGCCGATCTGGTGCACCGGCCCGCGTCGGACCCGCCGGGCGGCACGGCTCCTTCGTAGTCCAGTCGGCCCCGAGTTGCGGCGATACTGCCTTGTGATCGCTGCCTGGATGCTTGCCTACTTCGCCACCGGCGCCTTCGTCGGCTATCTTGCCGGCCTGCTGGGCATTGGTGGCGGCATGACCCTGGTGCCGGTGCTGGCGGCCATGTTCGCCGCGCAGCAGCTGGCGCCCGACCACACGGTGCACCTGGCCTTGGGCACCGGCATGGCGTCGATCATGTTCACCTCGAGTGCCAGCGTGCGCACGCACCACCGCCTGGGCGGGGTCGACTGGTCACTGGTGCGCCGCATGGGGCCGGGCATGGTGGTCGGCACCTTGCTGGCCACGGCACTGTCGGGCTGGGTGTCGCAGCGCGCGCTCGCGTTGGCATTCGCGGTGATCGTGTATGCCGGCGCCACGCAGATCCTGCTGGGCCGCAAACCCGCGGCCGGCCGCAGTTTGCCCGGCACGCCGGCGCTGGTGGCGATCGGGCTGCTGATCGGCGTGGTTTGTGGGCTGGTGTCGGCCGGCGGCGCGTTCATGACCGTGCCGTTCATGCTGTTCTGCGGCGTGGCCATGACCACCGCCATCGGCACCGGCGCCGCCCTGGGGCTGCCGGTGGCGCTGGTGGGCACCTTGGGCTATGTGTTCAGCGGGCGCCAGGTTCCCGACCTGCCGCCGCTGGCGCTGGGCTTCGTCTACGGCCCCGCGCTGCTCGGCATCGTGGCCGGCAGCATGCTCACCGCGCCCATGGGTGCGCGCGCCGCCCACCGCATGCCGGTGGTCACCTTGCGGCGCATCTTCGCCGGCCTGCTGTACCTGCTGGCGACGAAGATGCTCTGGACCTATCTTTGACCCCCCTCAATCGAACTTGACGTTGTTCTCTTTCACCGTGTTCACGAAGCCGTCGTACTGGCGCTTGAAGAACGCGGTGAACTCGGCCGGCGTCATGCCGTAGCTCGAGAAGCCCTGGCCGACGAGCTGGTCGCGCACGTCGGGCCGGGCGAGCGCGTTGCGCAGTTCCAGGCTCAGCTTTTCAACCACCTCGGCGGGCATGCCGGCGGGGCCGAAGAAGCCGGCCCAGGGCGTGATCGTGAGCTTGCCGATGCCGAGCTCGGTGGCGGTGGGCACCTCGGGCAGCAGCGGGCTGCGCTGGGGCAGCAGGGTCAGCAGCGACTTGATCTTGTTGTCCTTCACGAACGTGGGCGTGAGCGTGCCGGTGGAAAACATCATGTGGATCTGGCCACCCACCAGGTCGGTCATCGCCTGCACGTCGCCCTTGTAGCGCGCGTTCACCACCTTGGCGCCGCGTGTGCCCAGCAGTTGCAGCATCGCCAGTTCGGCGGCGCTGTTGCTGGAGCCGCTGTTGTACTTGCCGGGGTTGGCGGCCACGTGGTCGAGAAACTCCTTCAGGCTGCCGGAGGGCAGGCTGGGCGAGACGGCCAGGAACATCGAGAACTCGCCCGCGGTGCTGAGCGGCGTGAAGGCCTTGAACGGGTCGTACGGCGGGTTGGGGCGCAGCGCGGGCACGGCCACGGTGGCGGTGTTGGTGCCCATCATCAAGGTGTAGCCGTCGGGCGGGGCGCGCATCAGCTCCTGCGACGCGAGGATGCCGTCGGCACCGGGCTTGTTCTCGACGTTGACCTGCTGGTTCATCTGCGCCGACAGGCCCTTGGCGATGATGCGCGACATCACATCGGCCGCGCCACCGGGGGCGAAGCCGACGATCATGCGGAGTGGTTTGTCGGGGTAGGTTTGCGCGTGCGCGCGAGGCGCCATCAGCGCGGTGCTGCCGGCAGCGAGCGAGCCCAGCGCGAGCAGGGCGTCGCGGCGGGTGAGGGTGGGGCGGGTCGATTTCATGCACTTGTCTCCATCTCGGGTTGTTGTCATCGGGTCTCGGCCTTTACCAGCACCGCGCCCTCCGGCAGCGGGCCGACGTTGCGGCGGTAAATCTGCAGCCAGCCGCGGTCGAACATCGGGGTGGGTGCTTTCCAGGCATCGCGGCGGCGCTGCATTTCTTCGTCGTTCACTTCCAGGTCGCAGCGCCGCGTGTCCAGGTCGATCGTGATCGTGTCGCCGTTTTGCGTCAGCGCCAGCGGCCCGCCGTCGGCCGACTCGGGCGACACCTCGGCCACCACCAGCCCCTTGCACACCAGGCCCGACAGGTGGCCGTCGGTCAGCAGCGCGACCTGGTCGCCCAGGCCGGCACCGTCGAGCGCGAACACCACGCGCGACGCGCCACCGCCCATGGCCGGGCCGCCGCGCGGGCCGGCACCGCGCATCACCACTGCGTGGCCGGGCTTCACGTCGCCGGCCTTGATGGCGGCCAGTGCGGCGTCGCTGGTGTCGAAGCAGATGGCGGGCCCACTGAAGCGGCGGGACTTGCGCGGCACGATGCCGGACTTGACGATGCCCGTCTGAGGGCACATCGAGCCGCGCAGCACGACGATCGCCGGCTGCGTGGCGAACGGCCGGTCGGCGGGGCGGATCGTCTCGGCGTTCGCCACCGTCACCGCGTCGAGCTCGGCACGCAGCGTGCGCCCGCTGACGGTCATCACGTCGCAGTCGAGCTGCGCCTGCAACTGCTTGAGCACCGCGCGGCAGCCGCCCGCGGCCTCGAAGTCTTCGATCGGTTGTTCGCCCACCGGGCGGATCGCGGCGATCACCGGCACGTGCGACGACAGGCGCTCGAACAGCGCGTAGACATCAACGCCGCTTTCGGCCTCGGTGGCCACGCCCTGCAGGTGCTTGATGCAGTTGACCGAGCCGCCCACCGCCAGTACCGCACGCACCGCGTTGGCAAACGCGCCGGGGGCCAGGATGTCGCGCGGCTTCAGGTCCTCCCACACCATCTGCACGATGCGCGCGCCGGCTGCGCGCACGTCGGCCATCATCTTGTCGCTCAGCGCCGCCACCGGCGCGCTGCCGGGCAGCGCCATGCCGAGCGCCTCGCAGACGATGTGCATCGAGTTGGCCGTGCCCATGCCCGAGCACACACCGGGCGAGCGGATCGCCTGGCGGCTCATGCCGACCAAGGTCTCGGCGTCCATCGCGCCGGCCACCACGTGCATCGCGCCGATGAACACGTCTTCGATGTCACAGTGTTTGCCGTTGAAGCTGCCGCTGGCCTGGTAGCCGCAGGGCACGAGCAGCGTGGGGATGTTCAGTCGCGCGGCGGCCATCAGCTGGCCGGGCACGGTCTTGTCGCACGAGGTCAGGCACACCATGCCGTCGAGTTGCGCGCCTTCGACCGCTACTTCGATGTCGTTGGTCACCAGGTCACGCGCGGCCAGCATGTAGGCGCCGCGCGCGCCCGCGCCGGTGATGAAGTCGCTCGGCGCGGCGGTGCGGATCTCGAACGGAATCGCGCCGGCGGCGCGGATCGCGTCCTTGATCTCGCGCGCCACGATGTCGAGGTGGCTGAAGCAACTTGCCAGCTCGCTGCTGGAGTTGACGACCGCGATCTTGGGCTTCTCGCAATCGGCCTCGTCCAGCCCCAGCGCCTGCCATTGCGCGTTGCGCACCGACCAGAGGTAGGAGCCGCGGGGGAAGTTGCTGCGGAGTTTGCGTTGCGTGTCCATCAAAGTCCCTTGCGTGATTCTTTGCGGGTGATCGTCACCACGCCGGCATCCGCGTCCACGCGCACCCAGTCACCGGTGCGGATCAGCTCCACCGGGTCGCGGTCGAAGTCGGTCATCGCCGGGGCGTGGCTCACCACGGTGCCGAGCGCGACCTTGGTGCACATGCGGTTGAACAGCCAGGCGGCCGGTGCGGTGCCCATTGCGCGCGCGACGTGGAATTGCGCCGACCAGCCGGACGAGCCTTTGGCGCCGGGGAACACCAGTACCTTGCCGGCGAAACTTTGCCCGCGCAGTTCGTGGCGGGTTTCGACGACGGTGCCGGTGCGCGGGTCCACGCCGCCCCAGCCCGAGATGCGGTCGTGCGTGACCAGGGCTTCGCCTTCGGCGATGCCCGGCACGACCTTGCGGCCGTGGATGACGAAGGTTTGTGTCGTGTCAATGGTTTCCATAGCTCATCCAGTTCTACTGCCGCCGTCGGGGCGGCTCGCGACGGGCGGCACCCGGCGGGGGCTCATGCTGGGGCGGTCTGCGCAGTCGGCTGTACCCGGCCGACCGCCTCAGCGAAGCCCTCCGGCCTGCCCGGACGCGCCTTTGCCGCTCGACCGTTGAAGGAGCAGCAGCTCAATCTCACCCCGCACTCCACTGCCCGGAACAAGCCGCATCCACACACTGCGCCGTCGTCCCGAACCACGCCTGCACGCCCAGAATGGCCGGCAGGTAGTGCGCCTGCTTCATCGAATCGAGCGCCACCACCTTGGTCCCCGGCGGCACAGCGCGACTCATGGCGGAACAACTGTCGGTCATGATCTTGCCGCCGGCCGCTTCAATGATCTTCGTGTAGCCGTTGCGGTCGGCGAGTGCCTTGATGGCCCATGGGGTGAAGATCCACAGCGCGCTCTTCGGGTGGATCTTGCGGCCTTCGAGTAGTTGCGCGGCTTCCCAGATCTGCTCGATGGTGTAGTGCGGGCAGCCGAGCATCACGTAGTCGACCTGCGCGTTGGCGCTGGCCGCCGGTGCGGTGGAATTGATGCGTTCGTAGGTGGCGGCGCGCTCGCGCTGGCCGTAGTGGCGCAGGTCCTGCAGCTTGCGCCCGCCGGTGGCTTGTTCCAGCGTCTGCGCTTCGGGCGTCACGCCGACCAGGTGGAACAGTTCGACACCGCCCGACGACGAAGCCGCGGCGCCGAAGTGCTTCAGGCGTGGCAGGTTGGGCACCTTGGAGACGTTGCTCAGGCCGTCGATCACCGCCACGCGGTCCTGCACCCAGTCGCCCATCCAGTAGCCGAGCAGGCCCCAGTCTTCGACCGAGTCGATGGGAATGTCGAGCTGCACGCCCATCGTGGCCAGGCGCGGTTCGTCGAGGTGGTAGCCCCAGTTCGGAATGCGGCAGGTCAGCATCGCGGCGCTGGTGCTTTCGCGGCCCTCGGTGTTGGTGCGTGCGCCCAGCACCGAATTGCAGTAGACGACGGCCGAAGACTCCATCCACGCGCAATGTTCGCCGCGCGTGGGCACGTTGCCCACCTGGTAGGGCGTGCAGGTGTTCATCATCTGCACGCCCATGCGCGCGGCCATCGCTTCGCTGCGGCGGTAGAAGGTGACCATCTGCTCGGTGACGCCCATCTCTTGCGGGTGGTGCGGGTCGAAGCCGAGTTGCAGGTGGGAGCTGAAGGCGCGCACCTTGGGCACGGTCACGACTTCGGCGCTGTCGAGGTTGAACTCGCTGTAGACGGCGTCGAGGCCACCGCTCGGGTCGTCGCTGCCCGATTCGGCGCTCTTGGCCACCGCGAAGTCGCGCATGAATGGCGTGGTGGCGGTGACGGTGCCGCAAACGTTGCGCGTCTCGACGAAGTCTTCGGCGCCCAGCGCCTCGCCGTAGCGGATCAGCAGGTCCATCGCGCGCGCGATGGCAGCGCCGTCGCGGCCGTCGCGCATGGCCTTTTCTTCGTCGGTGAGTTTCATCGTCAGGTTCTCGTTGAAGAGCTGCTGCCGCCGATGTCGGCCGCCACGGCCTGCACCATTGCGGCCAGCGCGGGGGCCACTTCGTTGCGCAAGCGCTCTTCGGTGAACACGAAGGCCGGGCCGCCGCAGTTGAAGGCCATCACCTCGCCGCGCGGGCCGGTCAGCGCCACCGAGACCGAGTTGATCTCGCGGTGGAACTCGCCGGCCGAGAGGCAGTAGCCGCTGCGGGCGGTGTCGGCCAATGCGCGCGCGAGGCCCTGCTCGAGCGCCTGCCAGTCGCTGCCACGCGCCAGGCGCAGCGACTCGAGCAGTTGCGCGCGCGTGGCGGTGTCCACCGCGCCCAGGTAGGCGCGGCCGAGCGCCGAGTTGGGCAGCGGCACGCGCGAGCCCACGTCGAGCCGCGCGGCGAGCATGGTCGAGCGCGAACGGCAGGCTTCGACGAGCACCATCTCGAGCCCGTCGCGCACCGCCAGGTAGACCGAGCCGCCGGTGTGTTCGGCCAGTGCCTGCATCGGCCCGCGTGCGGCGGCGCGCACGTCCAGGCCCGACAGGAACACCTGCGCGAGCGACACCACGCCTGCGCCGAGCATGTAGCGGTCGCCGCCGGGTTCGGGGCGCAGCCAGCGGTGCGCGATCAGGGTGGCGGCCAGGCGCGTGACCGAGGGGCGCGGGATGCCGGTCAGGCGCGCCAGTTCGGTGGGGCCGAGCAGGCGCTGGCTGTCGCTGAAACACTGCAGCAGCGCCAGGCCGCGGTCGAGCGCGCCGACGGTGGTGCGCGCTTCGCGTGCGGCAGCCGGCTTGCGCACGGCTTGCTTCGCGGCGCGTACCGGTGCGGCGGCGCGCGGCCGGGCGGTCGCGACGGGCGCAGCCTTGCGTGGCGATGCGGCGGTCTTCATTGAATGCCGCTCAAACCGCGACCGCTCCAGCCTTCACTCCCTCTCCCCCCGGGAGAGGGCTGGGGTGAGCGCCGCCAACGCTTGCAGCCCGCAAATACACCCCCTGCTTCACCAACGCCGCCTGCAGCGCCGCCACGTCCACCGCGCGCGGTTGCACGCCTTGAGCCACCGCCAGCGCAGCCGCGGTGCCAGCCGCCTGCCCGGTGATCCAGCATTGCGGAATCTCGCGCATGAAGCCGTGCGAATTCTTGTCGCACGAGACGTGGCGCCCGCAGGCCAGCAGGCCGTCGAGTGTTTGCGGCACGAGCGCGCCGTACGGGATCGAGATGTTCGGGAACTTCGGCGAAACGGCCGGCGTGACGCCGATCTCGTCGGGCAGCGCCACCCCATCGGGCCAGCGGCTGCGCAGCACGCTGTCCACGCCCTTCAGCCGGCGTGCATGGCGCACGCCGATCTGCGGCGCCGACAGCATGAGGTAGGCGTTCTCGAAGCCCGGCGCATGCTGTTTGTAGAAGTCGAGGTGGGCGGCCATTGCACGGTGCGAACGCACTTCGACTGCTGTGAGGTCGTCCACGTCGAGCGCCGAATAGCCGGTCTGGCGCGGGCCCATGAACAGCGCCACGTCGTTGCGCCAGCTCACGAACGGGCGGTCGAACAGGCCGCAGGTCTCGCGCCCGCGCGCCATGAAGGCGGCGTGCTGTTCGGGCTGGCCCGACTTGAAGTCGATCCAGCGGTCCATGTTCACGCCGGCGAACATCCACGAGGTGTTCATGCAGTGGTGCACGTCGGCTTCTTCGATGTCGTTGTCGAACGCGGCGCCGGCACGCGCGAACAGGTCGCCGTCGCCGGTGGCGTCGACCACCACCTTGGCGCGGATCGCCATGCGGCCTTCCTTGCTCTCGAAGGTGGCGCCGGCCACGCGGCCCTGCTCCATCAGCGGCGTGCAGGCCCACGAGTGGTAGACCAGCTTGGCGCCGGTCTCGATCACGATCTCCTGCGACAGCAGCTTGAGCCGCTCCGGGTCGAGCGTGGGCGACCAGGTGACGACGCCGTGGTACGCGGCCGTGCGGTGCGACCAGTGCGCGGCCTTGGCGGCGTCGGTCGAGCCCCAGTCGCCGCGGCCGGGGCCGGCCACCGCGTCGGGCGGCAGGCGGTCGAACAACTCTTCGGCAAACCCCCGGATCACGAGCTCGCCGGTCCAGTCGGTCATGCGGTCGATCCAGATCACCAGGCCGCCGGTGGACAGGCCGCCGAGGTGGTTGTAGCGCTCCAGCAGCACGGTGTTTGCACCGCTGCGCGCGGCGGCCGCCGCAGCGGCGGTGCCGGACGGGCCGCCGCCGACCACCAGCACGTCGCACTCCCGGTACACCGGGATGTCGCGCGCCGCCTCGTGGTGCGTGCCCAGGTCGGCCCGCGCCACCTTGGCGTCGCGGCCGAAGATGTCGGCGGTGAGGATGCGTTCGTCGGTGCGGGTGATGGTTCTCATGGGGAGCGGGTTTCGGAGAGTGTTGCATTATTGGACGTAGTGTCCATAAAATGCAAGCAATCAGCCAAATCTCTCTCGACAAATGGGCGAGAGCATCGCGAGTTTGGTCCTTCCGACCAAAACAATCACTCAACAAGAGGCAAGCATGACGAACACGACCGGAGACAAACAGGGCTTCTGGCGCACGCTGGGCGCTGCGACGGGTGGCCTGGCACTCGCCGTCCTGGCCGCGAGCGCCACGGCGCAGACGGCTGCCTACCCCCAACCCGGCAAGCCGATCCGCCTGCTCGTCGGCCTGGCCGCCGGCGGCTCGCTCGACTCGCAGGCGCGCGCCATCGCGCAGAAGATCAGCGAGCAGACCGGCTCGCAGGTGCTGGTCGACAACAAGCCGGGCGCGAGCACGATGCTGGCCGCCGGCGAGGTGGTGCGTGCCACGCCCGACGGCTACACCTTGTTGTTCGCGCCGTCGTCCACCTTCGCGCAGAACCCGCACACCTTGCTGAGCGTGCCCTACGACCCGTTCAAGGACTTCACGCCCATCACGCTGGCCACGCGCGGCCCGCTGGTGCTCACGGTGCACACCTCGATGCCAGTCAAGGACGTGAAGGAACTGGTGGCCTGGGCCAAGGCCAACCCGGGCAAGCTGAACTTCGCGTCGTTCGGCACCGGCACCTCGTCACACGTGTATGCCGAGGCGTTCTCCAAGTCTGCCGGCATCGAGACGGTGCATGTGCCGTACAAGGGCTCGGCCGACGCCGCGCGCGACCTGCTGGAAGGGCGCGTGCAGGCCTACTTCGACGCCGCGCCGTCGGCCATCGTGAACGAGAAGACCGGCAAGATCCGCATCATCGGCGTGGCCGCGCCCAAGCGCAGCCCGTTCCTGCCGAACGTGCCGACGATCCGCGAGCAAGGTGTGCCGGGCATCGACCTGGTCAGCTGGGTCGCGATTGCCGGCCCGCCGAACATGCCTGCCGATCTGGTAGCGAAGGTGAACGCGGTGATCGTCGCGGCACTCAACGAAAAGCAGGTGCAGGACGCCATCGCACGCGGCGCTTACGAAGCCGCACCGACCACGCCGGCCGAGATGTCCGCCGAGATGCGCGCCGCCTACGATTCGTGGGGCGCGATGATCAAGCAGATCGGTTTCCAGAAGCAGTGACGGTCGCCGCGCGGCGCGCGCCGCCGTCCAAGCCGCTGCCACGGCGGCGGCTTCGTGCCGAGCCCGACACCATCATCCAATGAGCAAAGCCCTCGCGCCCGCCGCCGCCCTGTCGGGAACGGCCTTCGCCACCTTGCTGCTCATCGCGCTGATGATGGGCGCCAACCACGTGGCCGCACGGCTGGCTTTCAACGACGGGGTCGACGTGGCCACCGCGGTCACCTTTCGCAGCGCCATCACCGCCGCCGTCGTGACCCTGCTGCTGGTGCTGCAGCGTGCGCCGGTCGTGCTCACCGCGCGCCACCGCAAGGCCTTGCCGGTCATCGGGCTGCTGGTGGGCGTGCAGAGCCTGTGCTTGTATTCAGCGGTGGCGCGCCTGCCGGTGGCGCTGGCGCTGCTGGCTTTCAACACCTACCCGCTGTGGACGGCGCTGTGGGCGCGCGTGTTCTACGGCCACCGGCCCGAGCCGCGCGTGCTGCGCGCGATGCCGGTGATCCTGGTCGGCCTGGCGCTGGCGCTCGACGTTCTGGGCGCCGCCTCGGGCCTCGGCGCGGCCGCGCATTGGGGGCAGATCGGCGTGGGCGTGGCGTTTGCGCTGGCCGCTGGTGCCACGTTCGGCATGGCGCTGGTGGTCACGCAGCACGAAGCGGCCGACCTCGACGGCCGCCTGCGCACCGCCACCACGATGACGCTGGTGGCACTGATCGCGCTGGCCGGCGTGGCCACGCAGGGCGGCTTTCACCTGCCGCAGTCGGCGCCGGGCTGGTGGGGCCTGGTGCTGCTGACCTTTCTGTACGGCACCGCGTTCACGATCATGTTCACGGTGCTGCCAAAGCTCGGCGTGGTGGGCAACTCGGCCATCATGAACATCGAGCCGATCTTTGCGCTGGTGCTGGCCTGGGCCATTCTCGGCCAGTCGATTGCGCCGTCGCAGGTGGCGGGGGGCTTGCTGGTGGTGGCAGCAGTGTTTTGGCTGGGGTTGCGCCGGCGCTGAATCGGTTTGCGCTGGCGCTGACGGCCGCGCGCCGCCAGGGCGTGCATCAAAGTATCAAAACGGAACTGATCGATATCGCTCAAGTTCGGGGCAACGTCTATCGTTGTGGCCGTGTCGATGGCCGTGTCGATGGCCGTGTCGAATCAAGCGCCCAACCAGGAGACAGAGCATGGCAACAGAACTGCAAGGCAAGGTGGCGGTGGTCACCGGGGGGGCGTCGGGCATCGGGCTGGCGAGCGCCGAGGCGATGTTGGCGGCAGGCGCGCGGGTGGTCATGGTCGACCGCGACGAGGCGGCGATGAAGGCGCTTTGCAACAAGCACGGTGAGGCGCTGATGGCGCTGCGAATCAACCTGCTCGACCCGCAAGACTGCGCAACCCTGCTGCCCCGGGTGCTGGGGCTGGCCGGCCGGCTCGACATCCTGCATGCCAATGCCGGCTCGTACGTCGGGGGTGACCTGGTCGACAACGATACTGACGCGATCGACCGGATGCTGAACCTGAACGTCAACGTGGTGATGAAGAACGTGCACGACGTGCTGCCTCACATGATCGAACGCCGCAGCGGCGACATCATCGTCACCAGCTCGCTGGCGGCCCATTTCCCGACGCCCTGGGAGCCGGTCTACGCCTCGTCCAAGTGGGCGATCAACTGCTTTGTGCAGACGGTGCGGCGCCAGGTGTTCAAGCACGGCATCCGGGTCGGCTCGATCTCGCCGGGCCCCGTCATCAGCGCGCTGCTGGCCGATTGGCCGCCGGAAAAACTGCAGGAGGCCCGGGATTCGGGCAGCCTGCTGGAGGCCCGTGAAGTGGCCGAGGTGGTGACCTTCATGCTCACCCGCCCGCGCGGCATGACCATTCGCGACGTGGTGATGATGCCCACCAATTTCGATCTTTAGGTTGGCAGCCGCAGCGGCGTGGCGGCCCGCTGCCCCGTGGCGCGCAGGGTTTCACGCTGCACGCGCGATCGAAGCGACGCCCCCTTGCGCAGCGGGCCGGGCACAGGGCAACATGCTCCGACAGGGAGCAAGATGCCAACAGCAGGTCACTACCAGAATCCGGGCGCCGCGCCTGCGCACCCGGCCGGCGGCGAATTCGAGTTCGCCAGCGCCGTCGATGCGGATTTGCGCAGGGAAGTCGAGTCGCTGTTCTACTTTCACCCGCGCCAACACGCGTTGAGCGGCTCGATCCGCGACAGCGTCGAACAATTCGGCGCGCCAGAAATTCTGAAGCGCGGCGAGCGCATCTTCATCGGCATCCCGAAACTCGACGTGCAATGCCTGTTCGCCTGCCACCGCACGCGCCGCCCCGGTGTGCCGGTTGGCGTGGTGCTGTACCTGCGCACGCAGGCCGACCTGCTGCGCGTATTGCATGTCGTCGTCGGCCCGGGCTACGAATACGGCGGTCTGTTCGCCGACCGCGACCTGGCAGCGCGCCTGGTCGACGAGGTGCGCCACGTGGCCGCCCGCATCGGCGGCGTGCGCCGGATCGGCTTGCCGTACCTGCGCGAGCGCTACCTTTCGGTGGCGCGGCAGCGCGCGGGCTGAACCGGGAGCACCTCGCCATGTCTCAATTCGCCAATCGGGTTGCGTTCGAACAGGCCCGGAGCCGCAGGGTCGCGATCGGCACCGACCTGTCGCCGGCCCGGGCCATCGTCGACGCGGGCGGCGCCGTGCTGGCCCATGCCCGAACCGGCGGCATGATCGACCCCGAGCGTCACGTGCTCAACACCGGCTCGACGATCTTCCGCTTCGGCGGGGGCCGGGCCGCCCCCAGGGACGTTGCCAAGGGCGGCTGGTGGCTCGAGAAGCGCGAGTTCCAGCAGCTCGTCAACTTCGCGATCAGCCACGACATCCACATCGGTCTGGCGATGCGCGTGCTGTGCCTGGTGCCGCCGGAGTGGAGTGACGCCAGCCTCCTGGTGCGCGCCCGGGTCGTGCACGATCTGCTGGCCTGGCGCGGGCTGGGCAACTCCGTCGTGACGCCGGCCAAGGGGCGCAAGGGGGTCGTGCGCCTGCCGCACCAGAACCAGATTTCGGCGCGGCGCCTGCACCAGCTCTACATCCCCGGGCTGGGCGACCTTGACGGGCTTCAGTCCGCGGTGTCGATCGAGGATGTTCGCCCACTCGATCCGCGCGAAAGCAGCCTGGGCTTTCTCTACTTGTAGGGGGTCTTGCAACCGACTGCATCGGCTTGGCTCTGCTAGTATTACCCGGTAATACCCGGAGACACACATGGAAGTCACGTCGGTCACGAGCAAGGGACAGGTCACCATCCCGAAAGAGTTGAGGCAACGGCTGGGCATACGGCAGGGCAGCCGCATCGAGTTTTCGTTGGTCGGCGACCACGTCGAGATGCGGGTGCGGAGTTCGCCCGCGGGCGAGGCATGCAGCGGCTTCGGCATGCTCAAGAGCCGGCACGCCGCCGTGCCGACGGACTTCGACCCCGCCATGTTGCTCAAACCCGTGCCCAAGCGATGATCGGCCTGGACACGAACGTTCTCGCCAGGTACTACATCGACGACGAGGCCGACGCGGAGGCGCAGCGCCAGCGCGCGGCGGCGCGCCGACTCATCGAGTCGGGTCGGCCGCTGATGGTGAGCAAGTCGGTGATCCTTGAACTCGAATGGGTCATGCGTGGCTACTACGGCTTCGATCAAGCCGAGGTGGCCTCCGCCATGAGGCACCTTCTCGAACAGGCGCACATCAGCGTCGAGGACCGCGATGTCGTCGAGCAGGCGCTATTCAATTGCGAAGCGGGCATCGATTTCGCGGATGCACTGCACCACGCAAGCTACAGATCATGCAGAAGCGTCGCAACCTTTGACGACCGTAAGTTCGCCCGGCGAGCCAAGAAACTCGGTCTGGCACCCGCCGTGATGGTCGTTCAATAGCGGGTATTCCTGTGATTCGCCCGGTTCTCTTGTCGAGCCTGCTCGCCCTTGCAGGGCCTCTGATCGCGCAGCTGCCCACTGGCCGGCGGCCCGCCGAACTGCAGTCGTGAACGAGGAAGGGCGCAAGCTCAGGCCAGCGTGGCCACCAGCAGCGCCTTGACGGCGTGGACCCGGTTGCCGTCGAGCGCGGTGTCGCGGTCGCGGCGCGGCAGGGGTGGATCGGAGGGCGTCGGCCGCAGCGGCATCGTTTGCCGGTCGTCGCAGCCGAAGTCGCACCCGACATCACACCCCAGCAGCGCTTCCGCGGCCGATTCGTGCAGGCTCAGGTGTGCGCCGTGGGCCTGGGCCAGGCCGCGCAGGTGCGCCAGCCGCGCGTTGTCCGGCCGGCTGGCGCCGACAGCGGCAATGCGCAGGTCCATGCCCATCAGCAAGGCGCCCTGCATCAGCGCCGCGCCACGCTCGCTGTGCGCATCACCGAGCCAGGCCACGACGCTGCCGCCGAGCGGCTTGCCGGTCTGTTCCTGCATCGACATCAGGTCGGCGACCACGCGCGCCGGGTGTGCGGCGTCGCCGAGGTCGCGGTAAACCGGCACGCTGCAGCGGCTCGCGAATTCGCGCAGCGCGGCCCGCGGCATGCCGCGCACCTCGACAGCGTCGTACAAGCGCCCGAGCAGCCCCGGCAACTCGTGGCGGTCGTCGTGGCCGGGTTGCGGCGGCGGCTGCGGCCCGAGGTGCACCACGAGCGCACCCTGTTCAGCGGCAGCGGTCGCAAGCGGATCGTCGGCATGGGCGGCGCCGGCTGCGGCGAGTGTGGCGATGTGCAGGCCGCGCAAGTACTGCTGCTCGCGGCCTTCGCGGCGCTCCCGCTTGAGCGCATGTGCCAAGGTCAGCAGCAGGCCGAGGTCGCGCGCGCTCAGGTCGTCGAGCGAAAGCAGGCTGCGGTTCTTCAAGGCGTAGGGCGGGTTCACGGGACCCCGGCAGGGGCTGTGCAGAAGGGGCGGGTGCCGGTCGCGCAAGCGTAGGCAGGTGGCGGCGCCGATGCTTGACGCGCGTCAAGATCGGCGCCACGCACCGGGCGCAAGCGCCAAATGCGTCCGCCCGCCGATGCTCGCGCGACACAGGCTGTCACTCGGCATTTACGTTCTGTTCACGCTCCGTTACGCGCCGGTGCGCTGCATTGGCATGCTGTTTTCACACGCCTTCTACGCTTGCGCTCATCGTGAACGAGGAGACGCAGATGATGAACCTGGTGAATCGTGAAGAAGCCGCCGTCGTGGTGCCCGCCGCCCACCCGCACTACGCCCCTGCGGCCCCCAGGGCGCCGCGCGCGCTGCGCAGTGTCGAAGCACCGAGCCAGCGCTGGCGCGAGTCGCTCGCGCTGATCGAGCGCCACGTGCCGTTCACGCGCCGCACCGTGCATGCGGGCGACGCCGTGCAAGACGCAGGCGATCCGTTCACCAGCCTGCACATCGTCAACGCGGGCGTGTTCAAGACCATCAACCTGGCGCCCGACGGCCGCGAGCAGATGGTCGGCCTGCACTTCAAGGGCGACTGGATCGGCTTCGACGGCATTGCCTCGGGCCGCTGCGCCTGCGACGCGATTGCGATGGACACCGGCGAAGTCTGGAGCGTTCATTACGGCGCGCTGCTGAAGGTGGCGGCCGAGGTGCCGGCGCTGATGCACGCAGTGCACGCCGCGATGAGCAGCCAGCTCGCGCGCGACCGCGACTGGCTGCTCGCGTTGGGCACCTTGCCGGCGGATGCGCGCGTGGCCGACTTCGTGCACGGCTGGGCCGAGGCGTTGGCCGAGCGCGGCATCCGCACCGACCAGGTGACCTTGCGCATGACGCGCGCGGAGATCGGCAACTACCTGGGCATGACGCTGGAGACGGTGAGCCGCGCGTTCGGCAAGCTGGCGCGTGGCGGCCTGATCCGCTTCGACGAGAAGGGCCGGCGCGACATTGCCATTCCGTGCGTGCAGGCGCTGGCCGACTTCGTGCAGGACGCCGTCAACCCGCCGGAGCCGCAGGCGCAGCAGGTGCTGCCGGTGTTGCCGGTGCTGCCGGTGTTGCAATAGCCTGCGAGACCGACGCCGCCACGGCGCTTGCCAGCTCGTCCTGCGTGTACGGCTTGCGCAGCACCGGCCACGGCGGGGCCGGGCTGGCGCCGGGCGCTGCGGCACCCGCCAGGTATTTGGAGTAGCCCGAGGTCAGCAGCACCCGCAAGCGCGGCTGCAGCGCTTGCGCACGCCCGGCCAGGGCAATGCCGTCGAGCCCCGGGCCCAGGGTGATGTCGCTGAAAAGCAGGTCGAACGGTGCCTGCGCGGCGAGCGCGTCGGCCAGCGCGGTGAGCGCTGCGTCGGCACTGGCGCAGGCCGTCAGCCGGCAGCCCAGCCCTTCGAGGAAGGCCACGGCGACGGCGAGCACGTCGGCGTCGTCCTCGACCACCAGCACGCGCAAGCCGGCACCGAGCGGCGCGGTGCTCCGTGCCACGGTCTGCGCAGCCTGCGGCGCCGCGATCGCCGGCAGCCACAAGGCCACAGTGCTGCCCGCGCCGGGGGCGCTGTCGATGTGGATCGCACCGCCCGACTGCTTGACGAAACCGTACACCGTGCTCAGCCCGAGCCCGGTGCCGCGGCCGGCCTCCTTGGTGGTGAAAAAGGGTTCGAAGGCGCGCTCGCGCACGGCGGCCGACATGCCGGTGCCGGTGTCGCGCACCGCCATGCGCACCCACTGGCGCGAGCCGGAGCTGGCCGACGCCTCGGCGCGCAACTCGGCTGGAAATTCGCTCGGCAAGCGCGCCGAACCGGCGTCGAAGCCGGCGCACGAAAAGCTCAAGGCACCGCCATCGGGCATCGCGTCGCGGGCGTTGATGGCGATGTTGAGCAGCGCCGATTCCAGTTGCACCGGGTCGACCCGGCAGGCCGGGCAACCGGGTTGGGCATGCACCTCGAGGTGAATGTGTTCGCCGATCGTGCGGCGCAGCATGTCGGCCAGCGACTCGAGCATCGCGGCCGGCTCCACGCGCTGCGGCGCCAGCGCCTGGCGGCGCGAGAAGGCGAGCAGCTTGCCGGTCAGCTCGGCGCCGCGCTGGCCGGCGCGCGTGGCGGCGTTGACGAGTTGCTGGCAATGCCGGTCGCCGCTGACGGCCGCCTGCTCGGCCAGCATCTGCAGGTTGCCCTGGATCACGGTGAGCAGGTTGTTGAAGTCGTGCGCGATGCCGCCGGTCAACTGGCCCACGCTTTCCATGCGCTGCGCATGGCTCAACTGGGCTTCGGTCTGGGTGCGCTGCAGGCTGGTGGCCAGCAGGTTCGACAGTGCCACCAGGAAGGCCACCTCCTCGGCGCCGAAGTTGCGCGGGCTGCGCGAGCGCGCGGCCAGCACGCCGATGACCTTGCCCTTGTCGTTCAGCGGCACCGCCAGGCCGCTCACGATGCCGTCGTCGAGCAGCGTCTGCGGCACCTCGAAGCGCTGCTCGGCGGCGAAGTCGGCCACGATCACCGGCATGGCCTGGGCCACCACGTAGCCCAGTGGCGTGTCGGCGCGGTTGGCCTGCTGCGCGTCGGCAGCGCGTGCGTCGGCCCTTTGTGCGCCGGCCAGGCCGAAGCTGCTGGCCAGCGCCAGCTCGGTGCCGGTCGGGTCGAGCAGGTAGACCACGACGGTGTCGGTGCGCAGGGCCTGCGCCACCACTTGCGGCACATGCCCGAGCAGCTCTTGCGGGTCGCGTGTGTCCACCGCCATGCGGCCGACCTGCACCACGTGCTCGCTGTAGTGGGCCCGCTGCAGCGCGCGCTGCATGCGCGGGTACATGCCCACGGCACGCAAGGACGCAACGACCAGGCCGCCGCTGCCGGCCAGCGGGCTGAGTGCGATCTCGACCAGCACCTCGCTGCCGTCGGCGCGCTTGGCGCTGAGCTCCATGTCGGTGCCCATCGGCCGGGCGCGCGGGTTGTGCGCATAACCCCGCCGGTGCGCCGCGTGCACCGAGGCCGCGTGGTCGGGCACCAGACCATCGACCGGCATGCCGATCAGCCTTTCGTCGGCGTAACCCAGCAGGGCTTTGGCGGCCGGGTTGGCCAGCACGATGCTGCCGCCGCTGTCCACCAGCAGCACGCCGTCGGGGTTGGCGTCGAACAGCGCGCGGAACACTCCGGCGTCGGTGCTCCTTCCTGCCCCTTCTGCCGTCATGCCTGGTGTCACGTCTGCCGTCACGCCGCGCTCACTCCTTGCTCACCGGCGCCACCAGCACGTACCCCGCGCCGCGCACCGACTTGAGGATCTGCGGGTCTTGCGGATCGCACTCGATCTTCTTGCGCAGCCGGCCGATCTGCACGTCCACCGTGCGGTCGAACGGCCCGGCCTCGCGCCCGCGCGTGTGTTCGAGCAGGAAGTCGCGCGACAGCACGCGCCCCGGGTGCGCCGCGAACACGGTGAGCAGCTCGAACTCGCCGTGCGTCAGCGCCACCTCGGCGCCCGAGGGCGCGTGCAGGCGGCGCGCGCCCAGGTCGAGCAGCCAGCCGGCAAAGCGGCAGCGGTCGCGCGCTGCGGCAGGGAGCGCCGGGTCGGGCGTGCCGGGCGGCAGGGGTGATGGCGGCGTGGGCTGGGGCGCGGCGTGGCCCTGCGTGCGCCGCAGCACCGCCTTGATGCGCGCCAGCAGCTCGCG
>JANOQS010000478.1:0-4825 GCA_031414975.1 Methylibium sp.
CTGGTCGATGAGCTGATCGAGCGCACGATGGCGCCGTGCCGCACCGCCATCAAAGACTCGGGCATCGCCGTCAGCGCGATCGACGACGTGATCCTGGTCGGCGGCATGACGCGCATGCCCAAGGTGCAGGAGAAGGTCAAGGAGTTCTTCGGCAAGGAGCCGCGCAAGGACGTGAACCCCGACGAAGCGGTGGCCGTGGGCGCCGCCATCCAAGGCCAGGTGCTGGCCGGCGACCGCAAGGACGTGCTGCTGCTCGACGTGACGCCGCTCTCCTTGGGCATTGAAACGCTCGGCGGCGTGATGACCAAGATGATCAAGAAGAACACCACCATCCCGACCAAGTTCGCGCAGACCTTCAGCACCGCCGACGACAACCAGCCGGCCGTGACGATCAAGGTCTACCAGGGCGAACGCGAGATGGCCTCGGGCAACAAGAGCCTGGGCGAGTTCAACCTCGAAGGCATTCCGCCGTCGCCGCGCGGCACGCCGCAGATCGAGGTCAGCTTCGACATCGACGCCAACGGCATCCTGCACGTGGGCGCCAAGGACAAGGGCACCGGCAAGGAAAACAAGATCACCATCAAGGCCAACTCGGGCCTGAGCGAAGACGAGATCCAGGCGATGGTGAAAGACGCCGAACTGAATGCCGCCGAGGACAAGAAGAAGCTCGAACTGATCCAGGCCCGCAACTCGGCCGACGCGATGGTGCACAGCGTGAAGAAGAGCCTGGCCGAACACGGCGACAAGCTCGACGCGCCCGAGAAAGAAAAGATCGAGGCCGCGCTGAAAGAAGCCGAAGAGTCGCTCAAGGGCGAAGACAAGGCCGATATCGAGGCCAAGACCGAAGCGCTGATGACCGCGAGCCAGAAGCTGGGCGAGAAGGTCTACGCCGACAGCCAGGCGGCGCAGGCTGCGGCGGCCGCTTCTGCGACTGGTTCTGCGGCGGGCGGCGAGGCGCCTCAGGCGTCGGCCTCGAAGGCGGATGACGACAACGTCGTCGATGCCGAGTTCAAGGAAGTGAAGGACAAGAAGTGAGTTTGCAGGTCACCGGGCCGGGCCCGGTGGTCTCCGCCGCGTTGCAGCGCGCAGACGGCAGTCTGCGGCTCGGCGCGGCGTACTCGTTTCAGCGTTCCAGAAATCGATGAGCAGGTGAGCCGATGGCAAAGCGCGATTACTACGAAATTCTCGGCGTGGCAAAGAACGCGACCGAAGAAGACATCAAGAAGGCCTACCGCAAGCTGGCCATGAAGCACCACCCCGACCGCAACCAGGGCGAGGGGGCGAAGAAGTCCGAAGAGAAGTTCAAGGAGGCCAAGGAGGCCTACGAGATGCTGTCGGATGTGCAGAAGCGCGCCGCCTACGACCAGTTCGGCCATGCCGGCGTCGACCCCAACATGGGCGGTGCGCGCGGCGGCCCGGGCACCGAAGGTTTCGGCGGTTTTGCCGAGGCCTTCGGCGACATCTTCGGCGACATCTTCGGTGGCCAGGGCGGCCAGCGCCGCGGCCCCGGCGGGCAGCAGGTGTTCCGCGGCGCCGACCTGAATTACGCGATGGAGATCACGCTCGAAGAAGCCGCGGGTGGCAAGGACTCGCAGATCCGCATCCCGTCGTACGAGAGCTGCGAGACCTGCCACGGCAGCGGCGCCAAGCCCGGCACCAGCGCCAAGACCTGCGGCACCTGCAACGGCGCCGGCACGGTGCACATGCGGCAGGGCTTCTTCAGCATCCAGCAGGCCTGCCCGCACTGCCACGGCAGCGGCAAGATCATTGCCGACCCGTGCACCACCTGCAATGGCCAGGGCAAGATCAAGAAGAACAAGACGCTGGAAGTGAAGATCCCCGCCGGCATCAACGAAGGCATGCGCATTCGCAGCAGCGGCAACGGCGAGCCGGGCACCAACGGCGGGCCGCCGGGCGATCTGTACATCGAGATCCGCATCAAGCAGCACGAGGTCTTCGAGCGCGACGGCGACGACCTGCACTGCACCGTGCCGGTGGGCCTGACGACCGCGGCGCTGGGCGGCGGCATCGAGGTGCCCACCCTGGGCGGCAACGCCGAGATCGAATTGCCCGAAGGCACCCAGCACGGCAAGACCTTCCGCCTGCGCGGCAAGGGCATCCGCGGCGTGCGCTCCAGCTATCCGGGCGACCTGTACTGCCACGTCAGCGTCGAGACGCCGATCAAGCTGACCGAGCACCAGCGCAAGCTGCTGAAGGAGTTGGACGAGTCGTTCAAGAAGTCGGGCGACCGGCATTCGCCGAACGCGATGTCGTGGACGGATCGGGTCAAGGGGATATTCAAATAGCGGCCAGGGCTGACGAGGAGGTCAGCTCGGCGGCTGGTCGCGGTACCAGTCCTGCAGCGCCAGCCCGGCGAAGCCTTCGAAGTCCTTCGTGTTCCGCGTGATCAAGGTCAAGCCGTTGGTGACCGCAATGGACGCGATTTCGCCGTCTGTGCGTTGAGCCGGGCGGCCGATGCCGGCAAGGCGTGCGCGCTCCTCACCGAGCCAGGCGGCTGCCTTCCAGTCGTAAGGCAGCACGGTGGTCCTGGCCACCAGACCGTCGATCCAGGTGCGAAACCATGCCCGCCGAACGCCGGGCGCGAGGCGGGCGCAGCCGAACGCCAGCTCTTCCACCGTGGGCGCGCTGATGGCGCAAGCGGCTTCGTGCTGTTGCAGCGCTGACACCAGCGCCGAATTGGGAACAGCCTTGGTCAGTTCCGAGACGACGTTCGCATCGAGCAGGAACCGCAAGGCCATGCGAGGTGTGGCTCAGGCCAGATCAGCGACGGACCGCTCGCTCTGGTCGCGCAGCCCTCCCAACTCATCGTCATCGAAAAGTGGAACACCGGCTGCAGCGGCCTTCGAGCGCAGCGATGCGGTGAAAGCCAGCAGGCCCTCACGCGGAGCCGACAGCCGCTCGTATTCGGCCTCGGACATCAACACGGCCACCGGCCTGCCACGCCGGGTGATGCGAACCGACTTGCCCGCTTCGGCCTGATTGACCAGATGCGCAAACTGAGATTTGGCCTCGGCGATTGAAAAATCAGCCACAGCAGGCTCCTTTGTGACCATCAAGATGACCATCTTAGTGGGGCGCCCGAGTCGGAGTCAACATGAAGGCCCCAAGTCAGCCGAACAGGTCACCCTGCCCATCGACAGCCGGCAGGCGCGGCTTGCGGAACTGAGTCAGGTCGAGTTCCACCCGCTCGCGGTTCAGCCCCAAGCGCGCCGCGGCCTTCTGAAAGCGCTGGCGCAGCAACTGCGCCCACACGCCTTCACCGCGCATGCGCGAGCCGAAACGCGCGTCGTTGTCGCGCCCGCCGCGCATCTCGCGCACGCGCGCCATCACGCGCGCGGCGCGTTCGGGGAAGTGCTGGGCCAGCCACTGCTGGAACAGCGGGTTGACTTCCCAGGGCAGGCGCAGCACCACGCTGAAAGCCGAGGTGGCGCCGGCGTCGGCAGCGGCTTCGAGAATGCGCTCCAGCTCAGGCTCGTTGATGAACGGGATGATCGGTGACACGCTCACGCCGACCGGCACGCCGGCCCTGGCGAGCGCCTCGATGGTCTTCAGGCGCCGCATCGGCGCCGCGGCGCGCGGCTCCAGGATGCGCGCCAGAGCGGCGTCGAGCGACGTGACCGAGACGTAGACCGCGGCCAGATTCCGGGCCGCCATCGGTGCGATCAGGTCGAGGTCGCGCTCGACGCCGGACGACTTGGTGACGAGTGAAAACGGGTGGCTGCACTCGGCCATCACCCCGAGCACCGCGCGCGTGATGCCGAGCTTGCGCTCCACAGGTTGGTAAGCGTCGGTCGCCGAGCCGATGTTGAGCAGCAGCGGCTCGTAGCTGCGCGCGGCGAAAGCCTCGCGCAGGCGTTCGGCGGCGTTGACCTTGGCGATGATGCGGGTCTCGAAGTCGAGCCCGGGCGACAGGTTCAGGTAACTGTGCGTCGGCCGTGCAAAGCAGTACACGCAGCCGTGTTCGCAGCCGCGGTACGGGTTGATCGACAGGTCGAAGTTGATGTCGGGCGAGTCGTTACTGGACAGGATGAACTTGACCCGCTCTTCGATGATCTGCGTGGCCGGCGCCAACCGCTCTTCGCTGGCCGCCTGCTCCAGCGTGCCCCAACCGTCGTCCCAGGCTTCGCTGGTGCGCGACGTGAAACGGTGCTCGATGGCCCAGGCCGTGCCGCGGCCTTTCAGTGCACCGGGCTGGGGCAGATCGGCGAGCGGGCGGATCGGGATGCGGGGGGTTCGGTTGACGCTGGACACACTGTGAATATATCCAGTCTTCTGCATCTGCGCCAGCCCGGCGCGACGGGTCGCCTCAGCCGGTTGCCACCGGCTTGCGGCGCGCCTTCCAGGCCCCGAAGATCACCAGCAGGCCGGGCAGCAAAATGGCGGCCCAGATGATCTTGTCGAGGTTCTCCTTCACCCACGGGATGTTGCCGAACAGGTAGCCAGCGAGCGTGACGCCGCCGACCCACAGCACCGCGCCGGTCACGTCGTAGAAAGTGAACTTGCTGCGCGTCATCTTTGCCACACCGGCCACGAAGGGCGCAAAGGTGCGCAGGAAGGGCATGAAGCGCGCGGCGATGATGGTGATGCCGCCGTATTTCTCGTAGAACTCGTGCGCCTGGTTGAAGGCCTGCTTGTTGAAGAAGCGCGAGTTCTCCCACTGGAACACCTTGGGCCCGAAGTAGTTGCCTATCGTGTAGTTCGACTGGTTGCCCAATATCGCTGCGGCGATCAGCAGCGCCACCACCAGCGGCAGGTTCATCAGGCCGGCACCGCACAGCGCGCCGACCACGAACAGCAGCGAGTC
>JANOQS010000479.1:0-15625 GCA_031414975.1 Methylibium sp.
CCCCTGTGCGTGCCCCGCCGCCCCCGCACCTTCAAACGCCCCCTGATCCGCGACGACCCACCGCGGCCCCGGGGGCAGCTGCACCGCCCGCGGCCCGCCCTCCCTGGTACGGGGGCCCGGCGGGCTGAGGATCGTCGCCAATCAAGCAAAGCGATGGTTTCCCACCACACACAAATGACAAAGCTGGCCTGCGCCAACCAGCTCACTCCCGGCAGTGGGCTGCGGTTGCATACACTCGCGACTTCGGCCAGCGGTGTGCAGCCCATTTGTCCCGAAGAAAGGACCCTTCATGCTGACGTCTCTTTTTGGCGACCTGGGCACGGTGCTGGACCCCTTCGGCAAGAAGAGCCGGGCAAGCGGTGAACCGTCGCGCCCCTTTGCCGCCACCGCCATCATGGAAACCAGCTCCACTTCCGTCAACGAAGAAGGCCAGATGATCGACCGCCACCAGCGCGATCTGGTGGTCACCGGCTCGCCGGCGCATGCGATCCGCGAGCACTTTGCCTCCACCCGCGCAGACATGGACGCGGCGGCCCGCGTGATCACGGTGCTGGACCCGCTGGGCGTCTGGGCCGCCTCGGTCATCAAGGGGCTCGCGGACGCCGGCGGCCGGCCGATCGAACGCCTGAACCTGCGCGAGCAGACGACCTTGCGCACGCTGGCCGTGATCGAGCGCACCACCTTGGCGCGGCGCCACGAAGACACGCTGAAGATCTACCACGCCGATGTGCGGGTGCCGGGGCGCGACAACGCCGATATCCCGGTCGCGCTGATGGAACGCAGCCACATGACGACCGTGATCGTCGGTCCGATGGACCCGACGGCGATCGACGGTTTGCTGGCCTCGCTGCGCGATGCCACCGCACTGCCCACGTGGCGCTGCCCGAACCTGGTGTTCCTGCTACCGCCCAGCGCGGTCTGGATCGCCAACAAGGTCAGCGCGGTGCCCTGGCCCAAGCAGGTGCAGGTGATGGTGCTCAACGAGCCGCTGACCAGCGCCTCGTCGGTGTGGAACGCCATGCTGGGGCAGTGGAACCGGGTCAAGGAATTGCCGAGCTGGTCGCCCTCGGCAGTGCCGGGCATGCTGGGCGTGCACGACTTCCCGATCAAGGTGGCCGACCTGGGCCTGCCGCCGGTGCGCTCGTCGCTGATCGTCGGCGCTCAACCCACCGCACCGGCCGCGCCAGACGCCAGCCTGAGCCCGATCGTGGTGAGCGACGACGCCCGCAGCAAGCTCGACCCCGAGCACGCGCGCAATTCGCTCGCCGAGCTGGTGGGGATCGACGGCTTTCTGTGTTGCGCCATCGTCGACGCGAACAACGGCCATGTGGTGGCCCAGGAGCAGCGCGACGAAGACACCGACGTCGAACGCGCCGCCGCCGCCAGCGCCCAGGTGCTGCGTGCGCACCGGCTGGCCGCGCGCAGCATGGGGCTGCCCGACCACATCGAAGAGGTGACGGTGGGCACCGGCACGCGGCATCAGTTGATGCGCATGCTGTCGCGGCACCCGCAGCTGTTCCTGTTCGTGCTGCTGAACAAGCAGCGCTCCAACCTGTCGCTGGCGCGCTTCAAGCTGATGGAAGTGGAAAAGACCCTTCTTTAGGCTGATTTCCCCTGACTTGCCTGGCCCGAGGCAACACCGGAAGTGCGCCGCAGATCGCCCGCATTTCGGCTGATCCGGCCTCTGCGCAGCGGCCCACACTGCCGGCACCCCCACTCGGTGCTGAGGCAGGTCATGACAGCTCACTACGACACCATTCACAACCATCACGAACAGGCGGTGTTCGATGCGGTGAATGCCGGCGCTTCGGCGTTTGCGCACCTGCATGACAAGGACTTGCTGACCGATGTGGCCTGCGTCGCGCTCAACCGCATCGCACCGCGCTACATCCGGCACGGCGTGGACTTCGCGTTCTACCTCAGCGACAAGGAACGCGCCGAGACCGAGCGCGATATTGCCCAGGCGGTGGCCTTCGCGTTCGAGTTCGTCCAGGCCCGCTCGGCGATGCGCGCACGCGCCTGAGGCCCCAGCGTCGTCAGCCGTGGGCTGGCGCCACGGGCGCCACGTCATCAGCCGCCGTCTCGTTCGCGCCCGGCACCTTGCGGCGCGCGAACAGCGTGTACATGGTCGGCACCACGAAGATCGTCAGCAAGGTGCCGAGCGACATGCCGCCGACGATGACCCAGCCGATCTGGCGCCGGCTTTCGGCGCCCGCGCCACTGGCCAGGGCCAGCGGCAAGGCGCCCAGCACCATCGCGCCGGTCGTCATCAGGATCGGCCGCAGCCGCAGTGACGCCGCGGCGACCACGGCTTCGAGCGTGTCCTGGCCCTGCTGGCGCAACTGGTTCGAAAATTCGACGATCAGGATGCCGTGTTTGGTGATCAGGCCCACCAAGGTGATCAGGCCGATCTGCGAATACACGTTCAAGGTGCCGCCCGACAACTGCAGCGCCGCCAGCGCACCGAGCATCGACAGCGGCACGCTCAGCATGATCACGAACGGATCGACGAAGCTTTCGAACTGCGCCGCCAGCACCAGAAAGATGAACAGCAGCGCCAGCGCGAACACCAGCCCGAGCGCGCCACTGGACGAGCGGAATTCGCGCGACACGCCGTTCAACTCGGTCGCGTAACCGGGCTTGAGCACCTTGGCCGCGGTGGTTTCCATGAAGGCCAGTCCTTCGCCAAGCGAGTAGCCGGGAGCCAGGTTGGCCGTCAGCGCCACCGAGCGGCGCTGGTTGAAATGGTTCAACTCGCGCGGGCTGACCGACTCACGCACCGACACCAGCGCCGACAGCGGGATCATCGCGTCGACGCCGTTCTTGCTGCCGCGCACGAAGATCTTCTCGATGTCTTCCGGCGTGGTGCGGCCGCTGGCCTGGGTCTGCACGATCACGTCGTACTGCTCGGCGTCGCGCTTGTAGCGCGTGACGTTGCGGCCACCGAGCATGGTCTCGATGGCCCGCGCGACCTGGTCCACCGCCACGCCGGCATCGGCAGCGCGGTCGCGGTCGACCTTGATGAAGATCTCGGGCTTGTTCAGGCGCAGATCGATGTCGGGCTGCACCAGGCCGGGGTTGCGCGACATCTCGGCCAGCATCTGCTGCGCCACGCCGGCCAGCTTGTCGTAAGACTCCGACGTGACGACCACGAAATTGATCGAGCGCTCTCGAAAGCCCTGGCCGAGCGAAGGCGGCGTGATGGGGAACGCGGTCACGCCCGGCAGGCCGGCGAACTTGGGCTGCAGCTCGCGTGCCAGTTGCAAGGTGGTGCGCGAGCGGGCCGACCAGTCGGTGGTGCGCAAAAAAGCCACCCCTTGCGACACGGTCGGGTTGCCGGTCACGACGAAGACCCGGTCGAACTCCGGGTACGTGAGGCCCACACGCTCGATCGCGCGCATGTAGCGCTCGGTGTACTCCAGGGTCGCGCCGTCGGGGGCGTTGACGGTGGCCAGGATCACGCCGCGGTCTTCGAGCGGCGCCAGTTCGCTCTTGGCGGTGCTGAACAGCCACCAGCTACCGGCGCCGGCGCCGGCCATCACCAGCAGCACCAGCCAGCGCTGGCGCAGCGCAAACCGCAAGGCCACTTCATAGCGCCCGGTCAGCCCCACCAGAAAGCGCTCCATGCCGCGGTCGAATGCGTTCGGGTTCGGGTTGTGGCGCAGCAGCTTGCTGCACATCATTGGCGTCAGGGTCAGTGCGGTGAAACCCGACACCAGCACCGCACCGGCCAGGGTGAGCGCAAATTCGGTGAACAGCCGCCCGGTGCGGCCCGGTGCGAATGCCAGCGGCGCATAAACCGCGGCCAGGGTCAGGGTCATCGCGACGATTGCGAAGCCGACCTCGCGCGCGCCTTTCAACGCGGCCTGGAACGGCTCCATGCCTTCTTCGATGTGGCGGAAGACGTTCTCCAGCATCACGATCGCGTCGTCCACCACCAGCCCGATGGCCAGCACCAGGGCCAGCAAGGTCAAGGTGTTGATCGTGAAACCGGCCACCGCCATGATCCCGAACACGCCGATCAGGCTGACCGGGATGGTGACCAGCGGGATGATGGACGCGCGCAGGGTGCGCAGGAATACGAACACCACCAGCGCCACCAACGCGATGGCCTCGCCGATGGTCTGGTAGACCGACTTGATGGAGCGGTCGATGAACACCGAGTTGTCGTTCGCCTGCTGAACCCTCACGCCGGGCGGCAGGTCGCGCTGGATCTGGGGCATCACGGCGCGCACCCCTTCCGACACTTCCAGCGGGTTGGCCGTGGCCTGGCGGATCACACCGACCGACACCGCCGGAACGCCGTTCAGGCGCACGCTGGAACGTTCGCTGGCAGCGGCTTCTTCGATGCGCGCCACCTCGCGCAAGCGCACCGTGTAGCCGTTGGCCGCCTTGATCGCGATGTCGCCGAACTGCGCCGCGGTGCTCAGGTCGGTCTGCGCGGTGACGCTGAATTCGCGCTGCTGGCTTTCGATGCGGCCGGCCGGCACTTCCAGGTTCTGCCTGCGCAGCGCGTCTTCCACGTCTTGCACCGTCAGGCGGTATGAGGCCAGCCGGTCGGGGTCGACCCAGATGCGCATCGAGAACTTGCGGTCGCCGTTGATCTGCACGTCGGCCACGCCGGGCACCGTCTGCACCCGCGGCTTGACCAGGCGGTTGATCAGGTCGGTGATCTGCAGCGGCGACAGCGTCTCGCTGCTGAACGCGAGCCAGATGGTCGGCGTGGCGTCGGCCTCGACCTTGGAGATCACCGGCTCATCGATCGCCGCCGGCAGGCGCCCGCGCACGCGCGAGACGCGGTCGCGCACGTCGGCCGCGCCGTCTTCCGGGCTCTTGCTGAGCTTGAAGCGCACCGTGATCTGGCTCTGCTCGGAGCGCGAGGTCGAGGTGATGATGTCCACCCCCTCGATGCCGGCGACCGAGTCTTCCAGCACCTTGGTGACCTGCGATTCGATCACCTCCGACGATGCGCCGGTCAGCCGGGTGGTCACGTTGACGACCGGCTCGTCGATGCGCGGGTACTCGCGCACCTGCAGGCGCGACACCGACACCGCGCCGATCAGGATCAGCAGCAGCGACATGACCGTGGCGAACACCGGCCGGCGGATCGAGGTTTCTGACAGTTTCATCGTGTCGCCCGCGTTGGCAAGATTCGTTGGAGTCGCGCGCCCAACCGGCTCACGGCGCCGACGCGGCCCGCGCCCGGGCACCGGCACCGGGCTGCGATGCGGCGCGCGCCGGCCGCGCCGCGCCATCGGCAATGTCGACCACGCGGATCGGCAGCCCGTCGGCCCGCAACAGCCGGTTCTGGCCCGCCACCACCACCACGTCGCCGGCGGCCAGGCCGTCGAGGATCTCGACCTTGCCCGGCACGCGCAGGCCGATTCTTGCCTCGACCCGCTGCGACACCTTGCCGCCCGCGCCGTCGACCACCTTGATCAGGTACTGCTTGCCGCCCTGCGGCACCAGCGCCTCTTCGGGCACCACCGTGGCCTGGGGGCGCACCTCGAAGACGATGCGCGCCCGCGCAAACATGCCCGCCCTCAGCAGCCCCTGAGCGTTGTCCACGCGCGCGCGCACCAGCAGCGAGCGGCCGTTGGCATCGAGCTGCGAATCGACAGCGTCGACCTTGCCCTTGAAGTTGCGGCCCGGCAACCCGTCGAGATTCACATCGACGGCCTGGCCGGGCTTGAGACGCGCGATCACGCCTTCGGGCAGGCGGAAATCGACCACCATCGCCGACACGTCTTCGACGTTCACCATGTCGGCGCCGTCTTTCACGTAGTCGCCGATGTTGACCAGCCGGATGCCGGCCAGGCCATCGAACGGCGCGACGATGCTCATGCGCGCCAGCTGGGCCTGGGCCAGCGCGACCTGCGCTTCGGCGACTTCGAGGGCCGCCGCGCTCTGGTCGGCCGCGCTCTGGCTGACGAAGTTCTGCGCCATCAGCTCGCGGTTGCGCTGCAGGTTGGTGCGCGCAATGCTGGCCTGGGCCTGAGCCTGCAGCAGCTGGGCCTGTTGCAGGGTGGCATCCAGTTGCACCAGCAGTTGGCCGCGGCGCACGCGCTGCCCGTCGGCAAAACCCAGGCGCGAGATGCGCCCGCTGACCTCGGGCCGCAACATCACGCCCTGGCGCGAACGCAGGGTGCCGACCGCCTGCGTCTCGTCCTGCAGCGCCATCAGCTCGACCTTGCCGACCTCGACCGCCACCGGCCCGGCAGCGGCGCTACCACCCCCACTGCCCCCTGGGCCGGACGCCGCGCCCCCGGCGCCTGCCGCGGGCTCCGATGCCGCCAGCGCGGCGCCGCCGGCCGGCCTGTTCTGGTACCCGTTCTGATACCAATAGGCCGCACCACAAGCCGCCGAAATGCCGACCACGGCAACAAGCGTGTGAAGAAGTTTCATCGGGTGGATTCAGGAGGGGCGCTGCTGCGCACGGAAGAGTCGACCAGACTGTACCGGCATGAGCCCCGTCGCGCCTCGGGGCGGCCCCTTGACCCCACCGTTTGGGCGGCAGTCACCCCACAGACTCGGCGCCGCGGTTGGCCAGCGCATCGGCGCGTTCGTTGCCGGGGTCGCCGGAGTGGCCCTTGACCCAGCGCCACTCCACATGGTGCAAGGTGCGCGCGGCGTCGAGGCGCTGCCACAGGTCGACATTCTTCACAGGCTTCTTGTCGGCTGTCTTCCAACCGCGCTGTTTCCAGCCGTGGATCCATTCGGTGATGCCCTGGCGCACATAGTTACTGTCGGTGTAGAGCAGCACGTTGCAGGTGCGCTTGAGCGAGCCCAGCGCCTCGATCACCGCGGTGAGCTCCATCCGGTTGTTGGTGGTCAGCGGCTCGCCTCCGAACAATTCCTTCTCATGATCGCCCGTGCTGAGCCAGGCGCCCCAGCCGCCGCGGCCCGGGTTGCCTTTGCAGGCCCCGTCGGTGTAGATCGTGACCTGGGGTCGCTGGATGCCGGGGGTGGCCGGGTTGACTGGATTCATGGCGCTTTCTGGGTTCATTCCTGGTTGTTGTGCACGGCCACCGCCGGTGCGGCCTTGACCTGCTGGCGCTGCTGGCGCACCAGGCCGACCAACCGCATGCCGCGCACCCTTTTCACGGCCACCACGAAGTAGACCGCCCCGAACACCGGCCACCAGCGGTCGCCGGCCTGTTCCATCCACTCCAGCCGGGTGAGCCATTTTTCCGAGCGCAGCGGCGGCCGGTAACAGCCGAAGCGCCCGGCTTCGACCTCGAAGCTGAGCAGGCGCAACCAGTCGCGCAGGCGCCGATAGCCCATGAACTCGCCGGCGCTGGGCAGGAACAGGCTGGCCTCGCCGCCGCGTGCCATGCGCCGGCGCAAGTGGCCGAATCGTTGACGCAGGCCCCACAGGCTGGTCGGGTTGAAGCCCACCACGACGACGCGGCCTTCGGGCACCAGCACACGCTCGACTTCGCGCAAGGCGAGGTGCGGGTCGCGCGCCAGTTCCAGGCCGTGCGGCAGCACCACCAGGTCCAGGCTCTGGGTGTCGAAGGGCAAGGCATCGAAGTCGCAATGCAGCGCCACGGCGCAGCGCGGCAGCACGGCGTCGTCGGCCGCGGCCGGCCTGCGCACACCGTCGGTGGCGACCCAGCGGTGCGGCATGCGGTTGGCACGCAGCGCCTCCAGTTCGGGCAGGCCGAGTTGCAGCGCATGAAAGCCGAACAGGTCAACGACGGCGCCGTCCAGGTGGCGTTGTTCCCACTCCAGCACGTAGCGGCCGGCAGGCGTTTGCAGCCACTGCGTCAAACCTATAATCGCGCCACTCGTTTCCATGAACCTGATCGCCCAGCCCGCCTGTTTCAGCCCCTGCACCCGTTTGCCCATCGAAGGTCCTTGCGCCTTTGACCATTCGGGGGAATCAGCGCCGGTGATCGCGGCGTTTGCCGCTCAGCCCCTGCTGCTGGCGGCGATTCTAGTGACCCGCCTTCGCGGCGCCACCCGACCACGGAAGATTCCATCTCCATGAGCCTCAAGCCCGCCGCCAGCCTCGTGTTCGCCGGTGCCCTCACGTTGCTGATGTTGGCGGGTTGTGCCAGCACCGGCATGGCGCCAGTGCCGGAGGTGAAGGACACGCCAGCCGCCGAGGTGTCCGCGCCCGTCTCGGTCGCAGCGCCGCCGAACGGCGCCTACGTGCCGGCCGCGGAATTGCCGAGCGTGGCCATCCTGGTGGCCGATCCTGCCGAAGCTGCAACGGCCGGAGCGGCGGCCTCCGCAGCGGCCGCCGAAACGACTGAAACCATCAAGGCGCCTGAGCTGACCGACCCGATCCGCCCCGATGTGCGGATCAACCCGAACGAAGTGGGGTCGCAGTCCGACCTGTGGGCCCGCGTGCGGCGCGGCTACGCCATGCCCGACCTGGACACCGAGTTGGCGCGCGACCGCTCGGCCTGGTATGCGAGCCGGCCCGACTACTTCCAGCGCATGACCGAACGTGGCAGCCGCTATCTGTTCCACATCGTCGAAGAGGTAGAACGCCGCAAGATGCCCACCGAACTGGCGCTGCTGCCCTTCATCGAAAGCGCTTTCAACCCGCAGGCCATGTCGTCGGCCAAGGCCTCGGGCATGTGGCAGTTCATTCCGTCCACCGGCAAGCACTTCGACCTGAAGCAGAACGTGTTTCGCGACGACCGCCGCGACGTGCTGGCCTCGACCCGCGCGGCGCTCGAATACCTGCAGAAGCTGCACGGCATGTTCGGCGACTGGCATCTGGCACTGGCGGCGTACAACTGGGGTGAGGGCAGCGTCGGGCGCGCCATCGCGCGCAACCGCCAGGCCGGCCTGCCGACCGATTACAGCAGCCTGAAAATGCCGCGCGAGACGCAGTATTACGTGCCCAAGCTGCAGGCCATCAAGAACCTGATCGGCAAGCCCGAGGCGTATGGCCTGAGCCTTCCGGTGGTCGCCAACCACCCGTACTTCCTGAGCGTGGCCATCGAGCGCGACATGGACGTGGCGCTGGCGGCCCGCCTGGCCGGCATGGCGCTGGACGACTTCAAGGACCTGAACCCGCAGATGAACAAACCGGTGATCCTGGCCGCCGGCACGGCCCAGGTGCTGCTGCCCTACGACAACGCGAACCGCTTTGTTCGCCAGTTGCCGCTGCACCGCGGCCCGCTGGCGAGCTGGACCGCCTGGGTCGCGCCCAAGACCCTGCGCCCGGTGGACGCCGCCAAGCTCGTCGGCATGACGGAAGAGACGCTGCGCGAGGTCAACCTGATCCCGCCGCGCATGCTGGTCAAGGCCGGCTCGACCTTGCTGGTGCCGCGCGGCCAGCACCGCCAGGCCGACGTGCCCGAGCACCTGGCCGACAACGCGATGATGGCGCTGGCCCCCGACGGACCGGCTCTGCACAAGCTGTCGCTCAAGGCCGGCCGCAACGACAGCGTGGCCTCGGTGGCCAGGCGCTACCGCGTCAGCGCGGCGCAGGTCGGGCAGTGGAACGGTTTGGGTTCGGCGGCGAGCTTCAAGGCCGGGCAGACCATCGTGGTGTTCGTGGCGGCCAAGGCGGCCAGAACGGCCAAGGCAGGCGCCGTCAAGAGCACCCGACACGCCGCGGCGCCCAAGGCAAAGCTGCGCAAGGCGCAGTTCGCGGCCACCAAGCGGAACGTGCGGCTCGCCAAACGCTGAGTCGGCAACGCTGCCCAGCCGCGCCCGATTCGGCGCCAGGGCCGCGCCAGTCTTAAGTCCAGGTTCAGCGCCGGAATTCAGTGCCGCAACACGGCGCCGGTGTCAGCGTCGATCCACCAGCGCGTGCGCGATCGTGCCCAGGTCGACATATTCGAGTTCGCTGCCGATCGGCACCCCGCGCGCCAGCCGCGTGACCTTGAGGCCGCGCACCTTCAGCGCTTCGCCCAGCACATGCGCGGTGGCCTCTCCCTCGGCCGTGAAGTTGGTCGCGATGATCACTTCTTCGAGCGTGCCGTCGCCCACGCGCTCGAGCAGTTGCTGCACGCCGATGGCGCGCGCGCCCACGCCATCAAGCGGGCTGATGCGCCCCATCAGCACAAAGTAGCGGCCGCGGTAGCTGCCGGTGCGTTCGAGCGCCGCCTGGTCGGCCGGCGTCTCGACCACGCAGAGCAAGCGCAGGTCGCGGCCCGGGTCTTCGCAGATGCTGCAGACCGCGCCTTCGGTGAAGGTGTGGCACTGGGCACAATGGCGCACGTTGGCCACCGCCGACTGCAGGCTCGACGCCAGCCGCTGCGCGCCGTCACGGTCGTGCTGCAGCAAGTGAAAGGCCATGCGCTGGGCCGACTTGACGCCCACGCCCGGCAGGCGCCGCAGGGCCTCGATCAAGGCCTCGAGCGACGGCTCTCTCGGCATCAGAAAGGAAACTTCATGCCGGGTGGCATCGGCATGCCGGCGGTGAGTTTGCCCATCTTTTCATGGCTCACCTCTTCGGCGCGCCGAATGCCGGCGTTGAAGGCGGCGGCCACCAGGACTTCGAGCAAGTCCTTGTCGTCGGCCAGCAGGCTCGGGTCGATGGCGATGCGGCGCACGTCGTGCTTGCAGGTCATCGTCACCTTCACGAGGCCGGCGCCCGACTGGCCTTCGACCTCGATGTTGGCGAGTTCGTCCTGTGCCTTCTTCAGGTTGTCCTGCATGGCCTGGGCCTGCTTCATCAGGCCGGCGAGTTGACCCTTCATCATGGTGCTGCTCCTTCAGTATTCAGTGGGGTTTGACCGACCCGGGCACGATGCGGGCCGTGGTGTATTGCGCCAGCAAGGCCTTGACCAGCGGGTCGTCGTGGATGATCTGTTCGGCTTCGGCCTGGCGGCGCGCGCGTTCGGCGGCGTCGCGCCGGGCCGGGGAATCGAGCGCGACACCGAGTTCCACCTCGATGCGCACCGGCTGGCCCAGCAATGCGGCCAGCGCGGCCTGCAGCTTCTCGGTTTGGGCCGGGGCGCGCAGCATCTCGCGCTCGACACGCAGGCGCCACAGCGCCGGCCGGGCGGCATCGTCAACGGACAGGCACTGCGATTGCAGCGCCAGTTCACGCGTCAGCGCGCTGATGCTGCCGGCGTCGGTCATCTGCTTCACCGTGCGGGCCCAACGTTCGCCGTGGGCGTCGGGAATCAAATCGGCGGCAAGCTCTGACGACCGGGGCGATGCGGCCGGCTCAACCGGCGCAGCGTGAACTTCACGGACAGACCCACCCACCGGTGTCATGTCCTGATCGACCCACGGCGCCTCGTCGTCCCAAGGCGCCGCCTCGCTCACCTTCGGCGGCTGCACACGAATGGCCGCCGTGGCTTCGACCACGGCGGGCTGCGCCGCTTCCCGCGCGGGCGCGGGTTTAGCGCCGGCGGCGGCGGGGGCGGCCGATGCAAGGGCCACGGCGGGGGCCACGGCGGGGACTACCGGCGCCGCCTTCGGCGCCTGGCCCGCGCCCTTCGGCACCGCGCCCTGCCCCTGCGGCCTGAACGCCAGCACGCGCAGCAGCACCATCACCAGGCCGCTGTATTCGTCTGGCGCCAGCGCGATTTCGGCACGGCCGTGCAGCACGATGCTGTAGCACAGCTGGGTTTCATCGGCCGCCATCGACGCGGCCAGCCGGGCCAAGGTGGGCGCGTCGATGTCGCCGGCCTCGACGGCGCCCGGCACCGCCTGCAGCACCGCCATCTGCTGCAGCAAGGTGGCCAGTTCTTCCAGCGCGGCGGCGGCCGACAGGCCGAGCGCGCGCAAGGCGTCCACCGCCGCCACCACGGCCGCACCGTCGCCCGCGGCGAGCGCGTCGATGATGCGCACCGCGTGGCTGCGGTCCACCGCACCGAGCATCTCGCGCACGCCGGCCTCGGCCAGCGCGCCGGCACCGAAAGCAATCGCCTGGTCGGTGAGCGACAGGGCATCGCGCATCGAACCGCGCGCCGCGCGCGCGAGCAGCCGCAAGGCGCCCGGCTCGGCCGAGATCCGCTCCTGTGCCAGGATGTCGGCCAGGTGCGCCTGCACCGTCTGCGGCGCCATCGGCCGCAGGTTGAACTGCAGGCAGCGCGACAGCACCGTGGCCGGCACCTTTTGCGGGTCGGTCGTGGCGAGCACGAACTTCAGGTAGTCGGGCGGCTCTTCCAGCGTCTTGAGCATCGCGTTGAACGCAGTGGTCGACAGCATGTGCACTTCGTCGATCATGTAGACCTTGAAGCGCCCGAGCACCGGCTTGTAAACAGCCTGGTCGAGCAACTGGCTGATCTCTTCGACGCCGCGGTTGGAGGCCGCGTCGAGTTCGACATAGTCGATGAAGCGGCCGGTGTCGATGTCGCGGCAGGCATCGCATTGGCCGCACGGGTGGGCGGTGATGCCACCGCTGCCGTCCACGCCGGTGCAATTGAGCGCCTTCGCCAGAATGCGCGACACGGTGGTCTTGCCGACCCCGCGCGTGCCGGTGAACAGGTAGGCATGGTGCAGCCTTTGCTGCGTCAGCGCATTGGCCAGTGCCTGCACCACGTGTTCCTGGCCCACCAGCGTATCGAACGCCAAGGGGCGGTACTTGCGGGCCAGGACGCGGTACGACATGACTTCATTCTACGGGGGGCTCCAGCGCCGTCGGCCCTTCGCCCTGCCGGATAATCCGGGCTCTCGGCCTTCGCGCCACCGATGGCCTGCCCACCCTGCACGCCCCTGCCTCATGAGCGCCACGCCCACCCCTTCCACCTCCCAGACGACGCTCAGCTATGAACAGGCTGGCGTCAACTACGACCTGATCGACCCGCTGAAAGTGGCCGCGCAGCGCGCTGCCGCGGCCACCGGGGTGCACCTGGCTGCGCATGGTTTCAAGGAGGTGGCGGCGTCGCGCGGCGAGTCGGCCTACGTGGTCGATGTGGGGCCGTTCTATCTGGCCTCGATCGTCGAGTGCCTGGGCTCCAAGGCCCTGGTGGCCGACGAGATGCACAGCCTCACCGGCAAGAGTTATTACGGCGCGATTGCACAAGACACGCTGGCGATGGCCATCAACGACCTGATCACCGTCGGCGCCACGCCGCTGGTGGTGCAGGCCTACTGGGCCGCCGGCGGCTCCGAGTGGTTTGCCGATGCGCAACGCGCGAGCGCGCTGGTCGAAGGCTGGAAGCGCGCCTGCGACCTGTGCGGCGTGGCCTGGGGCGGCGGCGAAACGCCGGCGCTGGCCGGCATCGTGGCCGACGGGCGCATCGACCTGGCCGCCTCGTGCACCGGCATCGTCAACCCGAAGCAGCGCCTGTCGCTGGGTGAGCGGCTCGCCCCCGGCGACGCGATCGTGCTGCTCGAATCCAGCGGCATCCACGCCAACGGCCTGAGCCTGGCGCGCAAGCTGGTCGAGCGGCTGCCGCAGGGTTACCTCACACCGGTGGCGGAGGGACTGAGCTACGGCGACGCGCTGCTCGCGCCGACCCTGCTGTACTCGCCCGTCACCGAAGCGCTCTACAAGGCCGGCATCACGCCGCACTACTGCGCCAACATCACCGGCCACGGCTGGCGCAAGCTGCTGCGCCACCCCGCGCTGCACAGTTACCGGATCCACAGCGTGCCCGAGGTCCCGGCGGTGCTGAAGTTCATCCAGCAACACGCCCGGCAAGACGACCGCGAGGCCTACAGCACGCTCAACATGGGCGCCGGCTTCGCGCTGTTCGTGGCCGCCGCCGATGCCGCCCGCACGGTCGAGGTGGCGCAGGCTTGCGGCGTGAAAGCGCTGCTGGCGGGCCGCGTCGAGGCCGGACCGAAGCGGCTGGTGGTCGAGCCGCTGTGCATCGAGTTCGGTGACGACGCGCTGCAGTTGCGTTGATTTGCGCTGAATTGCGCGGCAAAGGTCACCCTATTCCCACCACGGCCGGCCGTCGAGGCAGGCCTACAATCAACCTCGACGGGCCTCCCTGCATGGAAGCGCGGCCAACCGGGTCAGGTCGGGAACGAAGCAGCCCCAACCGTTGTAACCAGTGCCAGGATCGGGCTCGTCACCCCCAAGGCAAAACCAAAGGGTGATGCGGCATGGTTTGTCTGCGAGAGTCTGCAGTGCCCGGTCGGCTCACCAACGCGCCGATCGCCGTTGACGTGGCGCCATGACCACGATGGCGGATATCGCAGCGGACGATGACATCGACGTCCGCGAAGCCGACTGGAACGACCCTCCCCAACCGTGCATCGTCAAGACGACGCGTCGCCGCAGCGAGGCCGCGCTGGCGCAGTTGCGCGCTGAATCCCGCGTGCTGTCGCTGCTGCAGGGTGTGGCCGGCGTGCCGCGCCTCGTGCATGCCGATGCCACCCTGGGCGTGCTGGTGCAGAGCCGCCTGCCGGGCCAGACGATGGCGTACCGGCTGGCCGGCGGCGCGCGCCCCAGCCCGCACGAGACGGTGCGGCTGGCCCTCGGGCTGCTCGACATCGTCGAAGGTGTGCACGCTGCCCAGGTGATCCACGGGCAGATTTCGCTGGCCAACGTGTTGGCCGACGGTGACGGCAGTTGCACCGGGCTGCGCGGCTTCGACGCCGCCTGGCCTCACCGCCATGCCGAGGCAGGGTTTCGCGCTGCGACCTTGCTCGGCTTTGCGCTGGCCACCTGCGCACCCGAGCAGACCGGGCGCACCGGCAGGGTGATGGACTACCGCACCGACTATTACGCCATCGGCGTGGTGCTGTACCACCTGCTCGTCGGGCGCATGCCGCACGAGGACGATTCGCGCCTGGCGTTGCTGTTGGCGGTGCTCACCAAGACACCGCAGGCGCCGCACGCGCTCGACCCGGGCGTTCCGCCGGGGCTGTCGGCCGTCGTGATGAAGCTGCTCGAAAAGAACCCCGAACAGCGCTATCAGTCTGCCCACGGCCTGCGTGCCGACCTGGCGGTCTGCCTGGAGAAGCCCACCCTGGCGCACTTCAAGCCCGGCGCCTCGGACCGGCGCAGCGAACCGACGCGACCCTCCCGGCTGCATGGGCGCGAAGCGACGCTGTCCCGGCTCGTCGCCGAGTTGCCGCGCGGCAACGGCGCGCACGACGGTCAGCGCCGCCTGGTGGTGGTGCGCGGTTATGCGGGCGCCGGCAAGTCTGCACTGGTGCAGGCGCTGTACCCCACCATCACCGAGCGCCGTGGCCTGGTGGTGTCGGGCAAATACGACCAGTTCCATCGTCTGGCCGAGACCGATGGACTGATGCATGCGCTGGGCGAGCTGGCCGAGCACGGCCTGGCCGAGCCGCCGGAACGTGTGCTGGAAATCCGCCGCCTGATGGAGACCGCGCTCGGCGCGAACGCCCCGTTCCTGGCCCGCGCCGTGCCCGGCTTCGCGACCCTGATGTACGGCCCGGGGCCCCACGAACACCTCTCGACCCAGGCCGAATGGGCCGGCGAGCGCATGAAGCGCACCCTCGTGGCCCTGCTGCAGGTGTGGCGCGATCGCGGGCGCCCGCTGGTGCTGTTTCTGGACGACCTGCAGTGGGCCAGCGCCAGCGCGCTCGACCTGGTCGAGACCCTGGTCCGGCACGAAGGCCATGGCGACGTCCTGTTGATCGGGGCCTACCGCGACAACGAGGTCGACCCAAGTCACCCCCTGCACGCCATGGTGGCAAACCTGGGCGAGGCCGGCGTGGAGATCACCCACATCGACGTGAGGGGCCTCGACCCGGATGCGATGGACTCTCTGGTGGC
>JANOQS010000480.1:0-4031 GCA_031414975.1 Methylibium sp.
ACGCACAACACCACCGAGCCGAGCGCGATGAACGCGATGGTGGGCTGGGCCAGCATGAAGCTCAGCGCGTAGTGCGGGCTCAGCGCCCACAGCACCGCCGGGTTGGTGGCGATGTGCACCACGCCCAGCACCGCCAGCACGGCGAACCACAGTGCGGTGACCGGCCCGAACAGCTTGCCCACGCTGGCCGTGCCGTGGCGCTGCACCATGAACAGCGCGGTCAGCACCACCAAGGTGATCGGCACCACGTAGCGGTGCAGTGCCGGCGCCGCCACTTCAATGCCTTCGACCGCCGAGAGCACCGAGATGGCCGGCGTGATGACCCCGTCGCCGAAGAAGATGGCGGTGCCGAAGATGCCCACCAGCAGCAGGCGCCGGCGCAGCTCGGGCTTGTGTTTCACGGCCTGCGAGGCCAGCGCGAGCATCGCGATCAGGCCGCCCTCGCCGTTGTTGTCGGCGCGCAGGATCAGCACCACGTATTTGAGCGACACGACCACCGTCAAGGTCCAGAACACCAGCGACAGCACGCCGTAGATGTTGGCCGGCGTGAGCGGCACATGGCCGTGGGCAAAGACCTCTTTCAGCGCGTACAGCGGGCTGGTGCCGATGTCGCCATACACCACGCCCACGGCAGCCAGGGTCAGCGCAGCCAGGCCGGAGGCATTCGATCGCGAAGAAGGGAGGCTCACAGGTCGGGGCAGGGGCAAAGCTGCCGGATTGTGCGCCCTGCCGGGGCCTCAGCCGGGCGGCGGCTGGACCATTTCACCCCCTTGGACAGATGATTGTTGCGGCGCAGCAACCAGCTCGTGAGAAGGCGCAAGAGAAGCTGCTAGAGAAGCCGCAACAGAGGCGGCCGAAAAGCCATCAGCCGGGGTGCGCTGCACTCACTCGTAAACCTCGGCGTTCGGGTCGGTCGCTTCGAGTTCGTAGCTGGCCGCCACCATCGCCAGGCGCGCGATCACGCCGTACATGTAGAAGCGGTTCGGCGCGCTGGCGCCGGGTTTGGCGCCCGGCTTGGGCAACTGGTTCGACTCGGCGAAGGCCAGCGGCACGTAGCTCGCGCCGGGGGCGTTCAGGTTTTCGTCGACGCCGCGCCCGGCGTTGACGCGGTAGAAGCCCCCCACGACATAGCGGTCGATCATGTAGACCACCGGCTCGGCGACCGCATCGTTGACACGCTCGTACGTCGGCACGCCTTCCTGAAGGATCAGCTCGCAAGAGTCTTGGCCCTCTTTCAGCACGTTCGGCTTGTTGCGCACCAGGCGGCCCAGGTCGGCCAGCTCCTTCGGGTCGCGCACCGTCATGAGCCCGAAGCCGCAACTGCCGGCGTCGGCCTTGACGATGACGAAGGGCTTTTCGTTGATGCCGTATTCCTTGTACTTGCGGCGCACCTTGCCCAGCAGCGCTTCGGCATGGCTCATCAGCGCATCGGCAGCGCTGCCGTCGGCCACGTTCACCTGGCCGGCACGCGTGAACATCGGGTTGATCAGCCACGGGTCCATGCCCAGCAGCTTGGCGAACTTCTTGGCCACCTCTTCATAGGCGGCGAAGTGGTGGGTCTTGCGCCGGGTGCCCCCGCCGGCGTGCAGCGGCGGCAACAGGTACTGCTCGTGCAGGTTGTCCAGCACCCGCGGCACACCGGCCGACAGGTCGTTGTTGAGCAGGATCGTGCAGGGGTCGAAGTTCTTCAGCCCGAGGCGCCCGCGCGTGCGCACCAGCGGCTCCACGGTGATGCTGCTGCCGTCTTGCAGGGCAATCTCGGTGGGGGCCTTGACGGCTTCGTCCAAGGTGCCCAGGCGAACGTTCAGCCCGGCCTGGTGAAAGATCTGCATCAGCCGCTGCACGTTCATCAGGTAGAAGGTGTTGCGGGTGTCGCGCTCGGGGATCAGCAGCAGGTTCTTGGCCTCGGGGCAGATCTTCTCGATGGCCGCCATCGCCGCCTGCACCGCCAGCGGCAGCATCTCGGCGGTGAGGTTGTTGAAGCCGCCGGGGAACAGGTGGGTGTCCACCGGTGCGAGCTTGAAGCCGGCGTTGCGCACGTCCACCGAGGTGTAGAACGGCGGCGTGTGTTCCATCCATTCGAGCCGGAACCAGCGTTCGATGGCCGGCAGCGACTCCAGGATGCGCTGCTCCAGTTCGTTGATCGGGCCGGTCAGCGCAGTCAGGAGGTGAGGAACCATGGAAAGGGGGCCCGAAAATCGTCGTGGGGGAAGCGAAGGATTCTAGGCATGTGGGGTGACGGCCTGCGGATGCAAGGTACGGACCGCGCGCCCGGTTCACGGCGGTGCGGGCGCCGGCTTGGAGGGGAACGAGAAGCCGGCGCAGGGGTCAGGGCGCGGCCGGTGGGCGCTGAGCCACACGACGTCGTAGACGGCGCGCTCGGCGACCGGGGGCGGCCGGCCGTCGGCGTCACGCTCGAGGAAACCGACGCTGATCACCTTGGCGCCCGGTTGGCGCCGCGCCAGCCACAGCGGCACGCCGTGGTCGCGCCGCACGTGGCCGTTGCCGGCGATCAGCACCGTGCTGGCCGCACCGTCGGCGACGGCGCGCAACATGGCATCGGCCATTGCCGCGTCGCGCGCAGCCTGGGCGTCGCGCAGGCGCGGCACGGCAGCGGCCGGCAACTGGCCGCAGTGGCCGTCGAGCAGAGCACGGTCGAGTGCCTCGGCGGCGGCCGTGGGCAAGGGCTGGGCGAGTGCGCTGGCCAGGTCGGCCGGTGCAGCCGCAGCACCTTGGCGGGCCACCTGGCGCACCTCGTCGCGCGAGAGGTTGCCACCGCGTATCGGCAGGCGGGACGCGAGCGCGGCGTCGATCAATGGACGGTGCAGCGGCCAGGCCCAGCCTTTGCGGTCGAAGCCCGCACGGTCGAGCCAGGCCTCGAAGTCGCTGCCCACCGGTGCCGCAAGGGCTGTGTCGGAAGTGCGCGCAAACTGCTCGAACACGACCGTCGGGCGGCGGTCGGCCAGCGCCGCCAGCAGAGTCGCACGTTCGCGGTGGTGCAAGGGGTTGTCGTGCACTTCACCGAGCAGCACGTGGTCGGCATGGCGCAGCCTCGCCAGGGCCTGCGAGCGGCTCAGCGGAGCACCATCACCGGTGGTGATGCTGAATTCACCTTCGGGGGGTGACGAACGCGGCGTGCTGCAGCCACTGACCAGGAGCGCGCCCAGCACCAGGGACAAGCATGACGCCCAGGCTGCCCGGCGCAAGGGCCTGGTCTTCATGCCGGGATGGCCCGGATGGCCCGGATGGCCCGGAGGATTGGAAATGCGGGAACCCGGGCGTTCAGCCGTGCGCAGCAAACGCCGAAGCCTGGCCCGGCCGGGAGATCAGCACCGGCCGGCTGGCGCCATGGCGGGAGCCGCAGTGCGCCTCGAAGGTCTTGCGGGCGCAGTCGGTACAGGCGCCACAGGCCGTGCCGACCAGCAACTGGTCCTGCAGCGCATCGAAACTCTGGCAACCCTCGCGCACTTCGCGCTCGATGTCGCGGTCCGAGACACGCCGGCAGACGCACACGATCATGGCCGTGCCCCCGCCGAAATGAAACGCGCCCTGCAACCCACCCGCTGGCCCATCGCACCACCCTCCCGAAATGACTGGCCGGAGAGTAATGCGAATCGTTCTTGTTATCAAGTCGGATCGGATGCTTTGAAGGGGTATTCGTGACCGGCTCCTCAGCTCAGCTCGCCCATCTGCGACTGCAGGTAGTTCTGCTCGCCGACCTTGTGGATCAGCTCGAGCTGGGTTTCGAGGAAGTCGATGTGCTCCTCGGTGTCGTCCAGGATGCCTTGCAGCAGGTCGCGCGAAACATAGTCGCGCACCGTTTCACAGTGGGCCATGCCGTCCTTGATGGTGAGCTGCGACGCCTGCTCGAGCTTGAGGTCGCAGGCCAGCGCCTCCGGCAGGTTCTCGCCGATCAGCAGCTTGCCCAGGTCCTGCAGGTTGGGCAGACCGTCGAGCATGAAGATGCGGTCCATCAACTTGTCGGCGTGTTTCATCTCGCCGATCGATTCTTCGTATTCCTTCTTCGCCAT
>JANOQS010000481.1:0-6386 GCA_031414975.1 Methylibium sp.
GCGTGAGACCTGCCACGAGGTGCTGGGTGCGCTCGGCCTGGAAAACGATCCGCTCTTCAAGTTGGCCATGGCGCTTGAGAAGATCGCGCTCGAGGACGAGTACTTCGTCGCCCGCAAGCTGTACCCGAACGTCGACTTCTATTCGGGCATCGTGCAGCGCGCCATCGGCATCCCGGTGAGCCTGTTCACCGCGGTGTTCGCGCTGGCCCGCACGGTGGGCTGGATCGCCCAGCTCAACGAGATGATCGGCGACCCCGAGTACAAGATCGGCCGGCCGCGCCAGTTGTTCAACGGCGCCACCGCGCGCGACGTGAAGCCGCTGGCGGCGCGACCCTGATCGCCCCGGAGTGAGGTCAGCGGCCCGAGTGGCCGCGAACGCCTAAAATCGGGCTCCCCCCGATGACAGGCTTGCTCATGACTCCGGCCCGCACGATCAACACGCCCAGCGCCCGCACGCTCGACGCCCGCACGCTCAACGCCCGCACGCTCTACGACAAACTCTGGGACGAGCACGTCGTCCACACCGAGGATGACGGCACCGCGGTGCTGTACATCGACCGCCACCTAGTGCATGAAGTCACCAGCCCGCAGGCGTTCGAGGGGCTGGACCTGGCGGGGCGCAAGGTCTGGCGCCTGTCGGCCAACCTGGCGGTGAGCGACCACAACGTACCCACCACCGACCGCTCGCAGGGCATTGCCGACCCGATCTCGCGCCTGCAGGTCGACACCCTGGACGCCAACTGCGACCGCGTCGGCATCACGCAGTTCAAGATGAACGACCTGCGCCAGGGCATCGTGCACGTCATCGGCCCGGAACAGGGTGCCACCCTGCCGGGCATGACGGTGGTGTGCGGCGATTCTCACACCTCCACGCACGGCGCGTTCGGCGCGCTGGCGCACGGCATCGGCACCAGCGAGGTCGAGCATGTGCTGGCGACGCAGACGCTGCTGGCGCGCAAGGCGAAGAACATGCTGGTGCGTGTGGACGGCGTGCTCGTCAAGGGTTGCGGCGCGAAAGACCTGGTTCTGGCCGTGATCGGGAAGATCGGTACCGCCGGCGGCACCGGCCACACGATCGAATTCGCCGGCTCGGCCGTGCGCGCGCTCAGCATGGAAGGGCGCATGACGGTGTGCAACATGGCGATCGAGGCCGGTGCACGCGCCGGGCTGGTCGGCGTGGACGACACGACGATTGCCTATGTGAAGGGCCGCCCGTTCACGCCCAAGGGCCTGGAGTGGGACCAGGCCGTGGGCTACTGGCGCACCTTGCATTCCGACCCAGGCGCGCACTGGGACACAGTGGTCGAACTCGACGCCGCGCAGATCCGGCCGCAGGTCACCTGGGGCACCTCGCCCGAAATGGTGCTGTCGATCGAAGACCGCGTGCCCGACCCCGATCGCGAAAAGGACGCCAACAAGCGCGGCGCGATCGAGCGCGCGCTCGAATACATGGCACTGGCGCCGAACAAGCCGATCGCCGACATCCTGATCGACAAGGTGTTCATCGGCTCTTGCACCAACTCGCGCATCGAAGACCTGCGCGAGGCCGCCGTCGTGGTGCAACGCATGGGGCGCAAGTTGGCGTCGAACGTGAAGCTGGCGATGGTCGTGCCGGGCTCGGGCCTGGTCAAGCAGCAGGCCGAGCGCGAAGGGCTCGACGTGGTGTTCAAGGCGGCCGGCTTCGAATGGCGCGAGCCGGGTTGTTCGATGTGCCTGGCGATGAACGCCGACCGGCTCGAGCCGGGCGAGCGCTGCGCGTCCACGTCGAACCGCAATTTCGAAGGGCGCCAGGGCGCCGGCGGGCGCACCCACCTGGTGAGCCCGGCGATGGCAGCGGCAGCGGCGATCGAAGGCCATTTCGTCGATGTCCGGCGTTTGACCTGAACAGGAGCGACCACCATGCAGGCATTCAAGATTCACACCGGTCGCGTTGCCCCGATGGACCGGGAGAACGTCGACACCGACGCGATCATCCCGAAGCAGTTCCTGAAGTCGATCAAGAAGTCCGGCTTCGGCCAGAACCTGTTCGACCAGTGGCGCTACCTGGACCCGGGCTTTCCGGGGCAGGACCCGGCGTCGCGCCGGCCCAACCCCGACTTCGTGCTGAACCAGCCACGCTACAAGGGCGCTTCGGTGCTGTTGGCGCGCAAGAACTTCGGTTGCGGCTCGTCGCGCGAGCATGCGCCGTGGGCGATCGACCAGTACGGCTTTCGCGCGCTGATCGCGCCGAGCTACGCCGACATCTTCTTCAACAACTGCTTCAAGAACGGGTTGCTGCCGATCTCGCTGCCCGAGCATGAGGTGGCGAAGTTGTTCGACGAGGTGTACGCGTTCGTCGGCTACGAACTCACCATCGACCTGGAACGCCAGGTGGTTCGCAAGCCCGACGGCAGCGAGCTGCCGTTCGACGTGGAGCCATTCCGCAAGTTCTGCCTGCTGGGCGGCTTCGACGACATTGGCCTGACCTTGCGGCACGCCGACAAGATTCGCGCCTTCGAGGCCGAGCGGCTGCTGAAGAAGCCGTGGCTTGCGCACCGCATCTGATCGAGAACACAGGGACTGAACCGTGAAGATTGCAATCCTGCCGGGTGACGGCATCGGCACCGAGATCGTCGCTCAGGCGGTTCGGGTTCTCGAAGCGCTGGACCTGAAGCTCGAGACCGAGCAGGCGCTGGTCGGCGGTGCCGCCTATGAGGCCCACGGCCACCCGTTGCCAGAATCGACGCTCAAGCTCGCGCAGGCTGCCGACGCGGTGCTGTTCGGTGCGGTGGGCGACTGGAAATACGACAAGCTCGAGCGTGCCCTGCGCCCAGAGCAGGCGATCCTGGGGCTGCGCAAGCACCTGGGCCTGTTCGCCAACTTTCGCCCGGCGATCTGCTACGAGCAGCTCACGCACGCGTCGAGCCTGAAGCCCGAACTGGTGGCCGGGCTCGACATCCTGATCATTCGTGAGTTGACCGGCGACATCTACTTCGGTCAGCCTCGAGGCCGCCGCACCTCCCCCGACGGCGCGTTTGCCGGCGCCGAAGAAGCCTTCGACACGATGCGCTACACGCGCCCCGAGATCGAACGCATTGCGCACGTGGCCTTCCAGGCGGCGCGCAAGCGCAACAAGCGGCTGACCAGCGTCGACAAGGCCAACGTGTTGGAGACCTTCCAGTTCTGGAAGGACGTGGTCACCGAAGTGCACGCCCAGTACCCCGACGTGGCGCTGGACCACATGTACGTCGACAACGCCGCGATGCAGCTCGTCAAGGAGCCGAAGAAGTTCGACGTGGTGGTCACCGGCAACATGTTCGGCGACATCCTGTCCGACGAAGCGGCCATGCTGACCGGCTCGATCGGCATGCTGCCGTCGGCCTCGCTGAATCAATCAGGCAAGGGACTCTACGAGCCCAGCCACGGCAGTGCGCCCGACATCGCGGGCAAGGACATGGCCAATCCGCTGGCTACAATATTGTCCGCCGCCATGATGCTCCGCTTCTCACTCCAACAGCCCGAGGCTGCCGACCGCATCGAAGCGGCGGTTCAGCATGTGCTCGCCGCGGGGCTGCGCACGGCCGACATCTGGTCGGAAGGCACCCAAAAGGTCGGTACCCGCGAGATGGGTGCGGCCGTGGTCGCCGCCCTTTCCGGCACCGCCACCAAAAAGATCATTACCAAGAGCTAGCAAGCTCCGGTTCGTCTCGCCCATCCCTGGCGAATCGAGCCGGGGAACAAGAGGTTTCAACAACTTTCTGAAAGGGCAATCACGATGAGACTCACAGGATTGGTCGGTTGGCGCGGCATGGTCGGCTCGGTGCTGATGGACCGCATGCAGGCCGAAGGCGACTTCGCGCTGATCGAGCCGCTGTTCTTCAGCACCAGCAATGCCGGCGGCGCTGCGCCGTCCATGGCGAAGAACGAGACGCGGTTGCAGGACGCCCACGACATCGAGGCGCTCAAGCGTTGCGATGTGATCATCACCGCCCAGGGCGGCGACTACACCAGCGAGGTGTTCCCCAAGCTGCGCGCGGCCGGATGGAAGGGCCACTGGATCGACGCGGCCTCCACCTTGCGCATGAAGGACGACGCCGTCATCGTGCTCGACCCGGTGAACCTGCCGGTGATCAAGAACGCCATGGCGCGCGGTGGCCGCAACTGGATCGGCGGCAACTGCACAGTGAGCTGCATGCTGATGGGCGTGGGTGCGCTGTACAAGGCCGGGCTGGTCGAGTGGATGAGCACGATGACCTACCAGGCGGCTTCCGGCGGCGGCGCGGCCCACATGCGCGAGCTGCTGACGCAATACGGCGCGCTGCATGCGGAGGTCAAGGGCCTGCTCGACGACCCGAAAAGCGCGATCCTCGAGATCGACCGTCGCACCGTCGCCGCGCAGCGCGCACTGGGCGAGGCAGAGACGGCCCACTTCGGCGTACCACTGGGCGGCAGCCTGATCCCATGGATCGACAAGGACCTGGGCGGTGGCGTGAGCCGCGAAGAGTGGAAGGGTGGAGCCGAAACCAACAAGATCATGGGCCTGGCCGGCTCGACTGCGGTTCCTGTCGATGGCTTCTGCGTTCGCGTCGGCGCGATGCGCTGCCACAGCCAGGCGCTGATGTTCAAGCTGACCAAAGACGTGCCGCTGGCCGACGTTGAAGCGCTGATCGCCAACGACAACGCCTGGGTCAAGCTCATCCCGAACAACCGCGAGGCCACCTTGCAGGGCCTGACACCGGTGGCCGTGACCGGCACGATGGACATCCCTGTGGGCAGGCTGCGCAAGATGGCGATGGGGCCACAGTATCTGGGCGCGTTCACGATTGGTGACCAATTACTTTGGGGCGCCGCCGAGCCGCTGCGGCGCATGCTGCGCATCCTGCTCGAGGCCTGATTTGCCCAGTGGCCTAGGGGGGTGCATCACTGTTGCTGTGGTGCACAATCCCGCGCTTGAAGGGGCACAGTTCGTGAAACAGGTCCGAATGTCAGCCATTCCTTGAGCTTGTCAGCGTATCTCATTGATGCTATTGTGTTTTTATTCTTGCGCTGAGGAAATGTTTGCATGATGTCGGTGCCGCTGTCGGCGACGGCGGGTGTGCTCGAACACCCGTTTGATCTATTTTGGGAGACGCCTTGAAAAAGAACACGATTTTCTCAGGGCGCTTTGCCCTGACCAGCATCGCAGCGGCCGCGCTGTGGATGCCGGTTCAGGCCGTATGGGCGCTGGGGTTGGGCAAGCTGGCAGTCCAGTCGGCCCTGGGTGAAACGCTGCGCGCCGAGATCGACGTCACCAGCCTGACGGCCGAGGAGGCCTCCAACTTGCGCGTGCGCGTGGCGCCGCCCGAGTCGTACCGCGCCGCCGGGGTCGACTACAACGCGATCCTGCCCGGCACCGTCGTGGTGCTGCAACGGCGCGCCGATGGTCGGCCTTATCTGCGCCTGACCAGCGATCGTTCGGTCCAGGAGCCGTTTGTCGATGTGATCCTGGAACTGTCCTGGGCGACCGGTCGTCTGGTCCGCGAGTACACGCTGTTGCTCGACCCGCCGGCCACGGCCCGCGCGCCCGCACCGGCAGCGCCGGCCACCGCGCCGGTGATGACTGCCACGCCCGCTGATGCGCCCGCTGCGCCGGCCGCGCCCGCCCCTGCAACGTCGTCCGCCACGGCGCCGCGCACGCCTGCGCCACCGGCACCGCCCAGGGCGGTGGCTACTGAACCGGCCGCGCCGCGCAGCACGGCCAAGGCCGCGCCGTCTTCGGGAGCCGACGAGTACCGCGTGAAGACTGGCGACACCTTGTCGAGCATTGCGTCGCGTACCCAGCGCCCGGGTGTGTCGCTGGACCAGATGCTGGTCTCGCTGTTCCGCGGCAACTCACAAGCCTTCGTCGACAACAACATGAACCGGCTGAAGGCCGGCGTGGTGCTGGCCGTGCCCAGCGCTGAAACGGCCAAGGGCGTGACGCCCGGAGAAGCCAGGCAGGAGATTCGTGCCCAGAGCGCCGACTTCGGAGCCTACCGCCAGCGTCTCGCGGGTATCGCGCCAGCGGCCAGGACAGAAACCAGTTCGCGCCAGGCCAGCGGCAAGGTCAGAGCTTCGGTCGACGACCGCAAGCAGGCTGCCGCCCCGGCACCCGACAAGCTCACCCTCAGCAAAGGCGCCGCTTCGAGCAAGGCCTCGGCCGCCGAAGAGAAGATTTCGAAAGAGCGCGAGAAGAAAGACGCTGCGACCCGCGTCGCCGAGTTGTCCAAGAACGTCAAGGAGTTGACCCAACTGACCGGCGCCGCTGCTGCGGCCGCGGCGGCTTCGAAGGCACCGGGCGTGACCGTGCCGACACCGGCGCCTGTGGTCCCGGCGAAGCCGACCGCTCCGCCGCCTCCTCCGCCAGCGCCGCCACCGCCACCGCCACC
>JANOQS010000482.1:0-1574 GCA_031414975.1 Methylibium sp.
TTCTTTGAAGAACTCGCTGGCGGCACAGTCGAGACCGATCGCGATCTGCTCGCCGGCCTTGTAGCCTGCCTTGTCGATGGCCTCCAAGATCATCTGGATAGCGGCTTCATGGCTGGCCACGGTGGGGGCAAAACCCCCTTCGTCGCCCACAGCCGTGCTCATGTGCTTGTCGTGAAGAATCTTCTTCAAGGCATGGAACACCTCTGCCCCATACCGCACCGCTTCGCGGAAGCTCGGCGCGCCGACCGGAATGATCATCAGCTCCTGCAGGTCGAGGTTGTTGTTCGCGTGGGCGCCGCCGTTGATGACGTTCATCATCGGCACCGGCATCTGCATGCCGCCCGAGCCACCGAAGTAGCGGTACAGCGGCAGGCCGCTTTCTTCGGCCGCGGCGCGCGCCACGGCCATGCTGACCGCCAGGGTGGCGTTGGCGCCGAGGCGGCTCTTGTTGTCGGTGCCGTCCAGGTCGATCAAGGTGCGGTCCAGGAACGCCTGCTCCGAAGCATCGAGCCCCAGCACCGCCTCGCTGATCTCGGTGTTGACGTGCTCGACCGCCTTCAGCACGCCCTTGCCGAGGTAGCGCGACTTGTCGCCATCGCGCAATTCGATCGCCTCGCGCGAGCCGGTGGACGCGCCCGAGGGCACGGCCGCGCGGCCCATGGTGCCCGACTCGAGCAGCACGTCGCATTCGACGGTGGGGTTGCCGCGGCTGTCGAGAATTTCGCGTCCGACGATGTCAACGATGGCACTCATTCATCTACCTCTTGGTTTGGGTTTCAGCAGGAAAAATCGTTCTCTAGCAGCGGCTGCTTCTTGATGACCCGGTCCAGCGCCAGCAATTGTTCGAGCAGCGCGCGCATGTGCTTCAGCGGCACGGCGTTCGGGCCGTCGCTCAGAGCAACGGCCGGGTCGGGGTGGGTTTCCATGAACACGCCGGCCACGCCGACGGCGATGGCGGCGCGCGCCAGCACCGGCACGAATTCGCGCTGCCCGCCAGAACTGGTGCCCTGGCCGCCGGGCAACTGCACCGAGTGGGTGGCGTCGAAGACGACCGGCGCACCGGTCTCGCGCATGATGGCCAGCGAGCGCATGTCGCTCACCAGGTTGTTGTAGCCGAAGCTCACGCCGCGTTCGCAGGCCATGAAGTTGTCTTCCGCCAGGCCCTTCTCGCGCGCCGCGGCGCGGGCCTTGTCGATCACGTTCTTCATGTCGTGGGGCGCGAGGAACTGGCCCTTCTTGATGTTCACCGGCTTGCCGCATTGCGCCGCGGCGCGGATGAAATCGGTCTGGCGGCACAGGAAGGCGGGCGTCTGCAGCACGTCGACAACCGCGGCCACTGCGGCGATCTCGTCTTCACTGTGCACGTCGGTCAGCACCGGCACCTTCAGCTCGCGCCGCACCTTGGCCAGGATCTCCAGGCCTTTCTCCATGCCCGGGCCGCGGAAGGTGCTGCCGCTGGAGCGGTTGGCCTTGTCGTAGCTGGACTTGAAGATGAACGGGATGCCCAGGGCGGTGGTCATCTCCTTGAGTTGGCCGGCCACGTCCATCTGCAACTGCTCGGACTCGACGACACA
>JANOQS010000483.1:0-11021 GCA_031414975.1 Methylibium sp.
GTCGATCTTGCCCTGCTGGTCGGCCTCGACCTTGAGCTTCTGGAAGCGGTCGGCCCGCTCTGCCTGCGTGGCCAGAGCCGTGCCCGCACAGGCTGCCGCGATCAGCAGCCGGCCGATCCGGTGCCGGCTCAAGGCAAACAGGGAAAGGGGGGAGGGGGCAGTGGAATGCATAAGGGCATGAAACTTGCAGGTCATTCTAGCCCACGCAGTTTCATGCCCTGCGGCCCGGCCCCCGGGTGGGGGGTGCCGGGCGCTGCCGGACCCAGCCAGCCTGTGAATCAGCCGATGATTCAGCCGCTCTTGCGGATCTGCTGGATCAGGAAGTCGGCCACCTGGAGCGACTTTTCGGTCGACCCGGCCAGGCTGCCCGAGGTGTAGAAGCGCCCCTGGATCCCCATGGCCGGCACGCCGTCGATCTTGTACGACTCGGACAACTGCTTGGCCTGGCGCGCCTTGGTCTGGACCGAGAACGAGTTGAAAACGTCGAGAAACTTGGCGCCGTCGAGGCCGTTCTTGGCCATGAAGGCCGAAATGTCGGCCGGTTTGTCGAGCTTCTGTCGGTCGTTGTGGATCGCGTAGAACACCTTGCGGTGCATGGCGTCGACCTGGTTCATGGCTTCCAGCGCATAGAAGATGCGCTGGTGCGAGCCGAACGGCTCGTCGCGGAAGGCCACCGGCACGCGCCGGAACAGCACGTCGGCAGGCAGCTTCTTGGCCCAGGCGTCCAGCATGGGCTCGAAGTCGTTGCAGTGCGGGCAGCCGTACCAGAAGAACTCGACCACCTCGATCTTGCCGCCGCCGGCCGCGGGCAGTGGCTGGCTCAGGCGCACGTACTGCTTGCCTTCGGCGGGGGTGCCCTGGGCCTGGCCCGGCAGGCTGTGGCCGATCCCGGCGGTTCCTGCGGAGGCCACCAACAGGGTGGCGGCGAATTCACGACGTTTCATCTTGATTGATCCTCTTGTTGTTCGAAAGCTTCGAACAGACGCTGAAAGGGCGGGTTAGTTCAGGCAAAACGCGTTCCAGGGTCTCTTTCACGGTTTATTTCTGCACCGTCACCACCGCGGCATCGACACCCGCAGCGCTGAGCTTTTCACGCGCTGCTTCGGCATCGGTCTTCTTGTCGAACGGGCCGATGCGCACCCGGTACATCGTGCGGCCTGCCTGCTCGCGCTCCGTCAGCCTGGCTTCGTAACCCAGCATCGCCAACTTGGCGCGCTGCTGTTCGGCTTCTTCGGTGCGCGCATAGGCTCCGGCCTGCACAAGGTAAGTGAACGGATCGACACCGGGTTTGGTGGACGCCGGCGGGACAGGCTTTGCGACAACGGCCGACGCTGCGGCCTGCGCTGGCGCCGATGCGGCAACCGCCGGGCCGAGCGGGCCGACGGCAGCGCCGGGCCGAGCCACCACGGCTGCGCCCTGCGTTGCCGGCGGGACAGGCATCGTCGCCGGCAGGGCTGCACTGGCAGCCATGCCCGGGCGCGCGCCGGGCTTGCTCTGCAGCGGGCCGTTCGGGTCCCAGTTCTTGTTCTTCTCGAGTTCGGCGGCGTCCTGCTCGGCGGTGCGCTGGTTCACCTTGTTGACGAACGGCACCGGCACCTTGGTGACGTACAAAGCCACGCCCAGCGCCAGCGCCAGGCCGACCAGCAGGCCCACGACCACCCCCATGACAAACCCGCCACGTTGGGACTCTTTTCCAGATGCATTCATGTCTTGTCCAACTCTCGGTTCAGGCGCTGCGGGGCGCTGACGCCGAGCACGGCGAGCGCGTTGTGGAGGGTCTGGCGGGTGGCGGTCAGCAGCGCCAGCCGGGCCCGGGTCATCTCGGCGTCGTCGACCAGGAAGCGCTCGGCGGCGTAATAGCTGTGAAAGGCGCCGGCCAGCTCGCGCAGGTAGAACGCCACGTCGTGCGGCGCCAGGCTGGCAGCGGCGTCGGTCAGCATGCGCGGGAAGTCAGCCAACTTGAGCATCAACGCGGCTTCGCTGGGGGCCGTCAGCAGCGCCAGGTCGGCGCTGGCCAATCCACCCGCATCGCCGCCCTTGTCGACAAATTGTTGGATCACCGAGCAGATGCGCGCATGCGCGTACTGCACATAGAACACCGGATTTTCGTCATTGGCCTTGAGCGCCAGGTCCACGTCGAACGTGAATTCGGTGTCGGCCTTGCGGCTGATCAGGAAAAAGCGCACCGCGTCGCGGCTGGTCCAGTCGATCAGGTCGCGCAAGGTCACGTAACTGCCGGCGCGCTTGGAGAGTTTCACCTCTTCGCCGCCGCGCATCACCGTGACCATCTTGTGCAGCAGGTAGTCGGGGAAGTCGGGCGGCGCGCCGCTGCCGGCCGCCTGCACCCCGGCGCGCACGCGGGCGATGGTGCCGTGGTGGTCGCCGCCCTGCACGTTGATGGCTTTGTCGTAACCGCGTTCGAACTTGATCAGGTGGTAGGCCACATCGGGCACGAAGTAGGTGTACGTGCCGTCCGACTTGCGCATGACGCGATCCTTGTCGTCGCCGTAGTCGGTGGTGCGCAGCCACAGCGCGCCGTCCTGCTCGTAGGTCTTGCCGGCGGCAATCAGGCGCTTCACGGTGTCTTCGACCCGGCCACCGGTGTACAGGCTGGACTCCAGGAAGTAGTGGTCGAAGTGCAGCCCGAACGCCTGCAGGTCCAGGTCTTGTTCATGGCGCAGGTAGGCCACCGCGAACTGGCGGATGCCGTCCAGATCGTCGGGCCGGGCCGACGCGGTGAATTCGCGGTCGTCGGATTTCACGGTCTTGCCGGCCATGAAGTCGGCCGCGATGTCGGCGATGTAGTCGCCGTTGTAGGCCACTTCCGGCCACGCCGCATCACCCGGCTGGTGGCCCAGCAGCCGCGCGTGCACCGAACTGGCGAGCGTGGCGATCTGCACGCCCGCGTCGTTGTAATAGAACTCGCGCGTCACGTCCCAGCCCTGGCTCTCGAACAGCTTGCACACCGCGTCGCCCAGCGCTGCCTGGCGGGCATGGCCCAGGTGCAGCGGGCCGGTCGGGTTGGCCGAGACGAACTCCACCAGCGCGCGCTTGGCCGTACGCGCCTGGTGGCCGAAGCAGTCGCCAGCGGCCAGCACCTCGGCCACGACGGCCTGTTTGGCAACTGCCTTGAGGCGCAGGTTGATGAAACCGGGGCCGGCGATTTCCAGCCCATCGACCCAGCGCTGAACGGCCGGCTGCGCGCGCAGTGCGTCGATCAGCGCCTGCGCCACCTCGCGCGGGTTCTTCTTCAGCGGCTTGGCCAGTTGCATCGCCACGGTGCAGGCCAGGTCGCCATGCGCCGCTTGTTTGGGGTTTTCGAAGGCCGGCGCCACCGCGGCCTGGGGGCTGACCTGAGCAATGGCCGCACCGAGCGCGGCCAGCAGGTCCTGTTTGGCTTGGATCATGGCGGCGATTCTACGGTTGGCATGTCTGCCCCCCTGCAGGGCTCGCGCAGAGTGAAACAGGCTGGAAAAAGGCCGCTTCTTTCGGCCTCATTCGGCCGGCCGGTCGTGACATGATGTTTCCTGTCGGACTCCGGCCGCGCCCATGCAAAGCTCCATCACCCTTCCCATGGATCACATCCCCGATGGTGCGGCGGCCCTGCCTGCCCAGATCGGCAAGTACCGCGTGTTGGGCCGGCTCGGCGAGGGCGCCACCAGCGAGGTGTTTCTGTGCCGCGACGACTTCCGCGGCCGTGACGTCGCTGTCAAGCGGGTCCGCGTCAGCGCCGTGGGTGACCCGATGGAGAGCCGCTATTTCGAGCGCTTCTTCGCCGCCGAGGCGGCCCTGGTGGGCCAGCTCGAGCACCCGAACGTGGTGCAGATCTTCGACGCCGTGTCCGACCCCGAGCAGCCTTACCTGGTGATGGAGTACGTGGCCGGCGGCACCTTGCGGCCGTACTGCCGGGCCGACCAGTTGCTGTCGCTGGAAATGATCGTTGAAATCGGCTTCAAGTGCGCGATGGCGCTGGACTACGTGTTCCGCAAGGGGCTGATCCACCGCGACGTGAAGCCGGCCAACCTGCTGGTGTCGCTGGTCAACGGCAACGTCACCGGCGTGAAGGTGAGCGACTTCGGCAGCGCGCTGAACATGGAGTCCGACCTGACCCAGGTGCACCGGGTCGGCTCGCTGGCCTACATTGCGCCGGAGCAGCTCGAGGGCGGCAGCCTCGACTGCCGCGCCGACATGTATTCGCTGGCCGCGGTGATGTACCACCTGATCGCCGGCCGCGCGCCGCTCGACGCGCCGGTGCACTCGGCCATGGTGCACCAGATCTATCACGGCAAGCCCGACTCGCTGGTGCCGCTGCGGGCTGGCGTGACCGAAGGGCTCGACGCAGTGATCCAGCGCGCGCTGGCCAAGAAGCCCGACGATCGTTTTCGCACCTGGGACGAGTTTGCGCAGGCGCTGGCCGGGCTGATCACCAACCGCCTGGTGCCGCGCGCCCAGGCCCAGGGGGTGCTCGACTCGGAACGCTTCAACCTGCTGCGCTCGCTCGAATTCTTTACCGGCTTCGGTGACGTGGAGCTGTGGGAGGTGGTGCACCGCGCCCACTGGGAACGCTTTCACTTCGGCCACGCGCTGTACCGGCGCGGCGAAGAAGGGCGCAGCTTCCACGTCATCGCGCTCGGCGAGGTCGAGGTGTTCCGCGAGGGGCAGAGGGTTGCGCAACTTGGCGTGGGCACGTCGGTGGGCGAGATGGCCTACCTGGCGCCCAGCAAGACCCTGCGGCGCCACAGCACCGACGTGATCGTGGCCAAGACGGCCACCACCATCTCGTTCACGCCCGACACCATGGCCCAGCTCAGCCCGAACGCGCGCCACCTGTTCGACCAGGCCTTCATCCACGTGCTGGTGCGGCGTCTGCATGCGGCGCACGAGACGCTGGCGCACCCGCGGCGCATTCTTTGATCGCGGACGCGCAGAAAGCGTGAATCGGGCGCCGGCCCGTGTTAACCGGGCGACGCGGTGGCGCGTTGAGCGCCTTGCCGCCAGCAAACGCCTCGTGCTCCAATCCGGTCGGCAATCCAGCCCAGTGCAATTACTTCAAGGAAAACCCCATGAAACAACTGATCACGGCCCTGGCCCTTTGTGCCGCCTTCTCCGGCTCGGCCTTCGCCAACGCCCACAAAGAAGCGCCCAACATGCAGAACAACAAGATGGGCGAGTGCAACAAGGAGGCCGGCGAAAAGAAGGGCGACGAGCGCAAGACCTTCATGAAAACCTGCCTGTCGGCCAAGAAGGTGAGCCAGCAAGACAAGATGAAGGCCTGCAATGCCGACCCCAAGGCCAAGGAAAGCAAGGGTGACGATCGCAAGGCCTTCATGAAGGAATGCCTCAGCAAGTAGGCGCTGCCCCAGGTACGCTGCCTGGAACACACCGCCGACAAAGGCCCGCCAGCGCGGGCCTTTTCATGCGCCTGCAGCCGGCACCCGCCAGTAGCTGGCCGCGCCATAGGTCTGCTTCAGGAAGTCGATCCACAAGCGCACCCGCACCGGCAGGTGCTTGGCATGCGGGAACACGGCGTAGATGCCGTTCGGCGGTGCGGCAAAGTCCTCCAGCACGCAGACCAGTTCGCCCGAGGCGACTTCATGCTCCACCTCCCAGGTCGAACGCCAGGCCACGCCCATGCCCGCCAGGCACCAGTCGTGCAGCACCTGGCCATCGCTGCAGTCGAGCCGCCCGCCGGGGCGCAGGTGGGTCGGCGCGCCGTCGATGACGAAGGCCCAGCCGCGGGTCTGGCTGGCGTCGCTGCTGAGGGTGAGGCACTGGTGGCGCATCAGGTCGCCCGGGTGCTGCGGCGTGCCGGCCCGCTTCAGGTAGGCCGGCGTGGCCACGCACAGGCGCCGGTTGTCGGCCAGGCGCACGCTCACCAGGCTGCTGTCGGGCAGGTCGCCCACACGCACGGCGCAGTCCACGCCTTCGTTGACGATGTCGACCACCCGGTCGCTCAGGTTCAGCGAGACGTTCAAGTCCGGGTGCAGGGTCAGGAAGCGCGGCACCAGCGGGGCCACGTGGCGGCGCCCGAAACCGGCCGGTGCGGTGATGCGCAGGTGCCCGCTGGCCTTCACGCCGCCTGCGCTGACAGTGGCCTCGGCATTGGCGAAGTCGGTGAGCAAGCGCTGGCAATCTTCCAGAAAGGCGCTGCCCTCGTGGGTGAGCGTGAGGCGGCGCGTGGTGCGCACCAGCAGTTTCACGCCGAGGCGCTCTTCCAGCGCATCGAGGCGCCGGCCGATGACCGCCGGGGCTACACCCTCGGCATGCGCCGCCGCCGTCAGGCTGCCGCGCGTGGATACCGAAACGAAGGATTCGATCTGCTTGAGTTTGTCCATGCAAAAATCGCCACGAACGGTTGAATCAGCCTCAAGTATGCTCGGATTGCTGCAGTTTCGTCACAAATCCAAGCTTGCCGATGCCACTAATGTTTCGGCCTGCATCGCATAGATTGGTTGCCATGGACGCTCCGTTGCCTCTCGATCGCGCTGCCCCGCAGGCCGTGCTTTTCGACGCCTACGGCACCCTGTTCGACGTCTACAGCGTCGGCCAGCTGGCCGAGCAGTTGTTCCCCGGTTCCGGTGAACGCCTGGGCGCTCTGTGGCGCGACAAGCAGATCGAATACAGCCGGCTCGTGTCGATGAGCCAGCGCTACCGGCCGTTCTGGGACATCACCCGCTCGGCCCTGCGTTACGCCGCGCTGCGCCTGGGTCTGGCGCTCGACGCGGCCGGCGAGGAGCGGCTGATGAACCAGTACCGCCATCTCGGCGCGTTCCCCGAAAACCGCGCGGTGCTGGCCGAACTGAAGCGCCGCGGTGTGCGCGCCGGCGTGTTGAGCAACGGCGACCCCGACATGCTGATCGCGGCGGTGCAAAGCGCCGGCTTCGGCGAACTGCTGGACCCGGTGCTCAGCGTGCACGAAACTTGCAGGTTCAAGACCGACCCGGCCACCTACGCCTTGGGAACGGCGGCGCTGAACCTGCCGGCAGCCCAGATCCTGTTCGTCTCCAGCAACGGCTGGGACGCCATCGGCGCTACCTGGTTCGGCTACACCACCTTGTGGGTCAACCGCGCCGGGTTGCCGCCGGAGCAACTGGGTGCCGAACCCACGCGCACCGGCAACAACTTGCGCGACGTGCTCGAATTCTTTCCATCCTGAAACCCTTCTCACCACACCTTCCGCCATGACCGAACGCACCACCGTCCACGGCCTCCAGGTCGCCACGCCCCTCAAGGATTTCATCGACCACCGGGTGCTGCCGGGCACTGGCGTGGACGCCGCGGCGTTCTGGAAGGGTTTCGATGCGATCGTGCGCGAGCTGGCGCCGAAGAACGCCGCGCTGCTGGCCGAACGTGACCGCCTGCAGGCACAGATCGACGCCTGGCACCGAGCCCACCCGGGGCCGATTGGGGCCTCCAACATGCGCAAGTACCGCGCGTTCCTGGAACAGATCGGCTACCTGGTGCCGGTCCCGCCCAAGGTGCGCGTGACGACGAAGAACGTCGACGCCGAACTGGCGCTGCAGGCCGGCCCGCAACTGGTGGTGCCGATCACCAACGCGCGCTACGCCTTGAACGCCGCCAACGCGCGCTGGGGCTCGCTGTACGACGCGCTGTACGGCACCGACGCCCTGCCCGAGACCGGTGGTGCAGAAAGAGCCAAGGGCTACAACCCGGTGCGCGGCGCCAAGGTCATCGAATACGCACGCCACGTGCTGGACCGCACCGCGCCGCTTCAGCGCGGCTCGCATGTCGATTCGACCGGCTACCGGGTCGAGGCCGGCAAACTGGTGGTCGGCTTGAAGAACGGCACGGTCACCGGCCTGGCCGCGCCGGCGCAGTTCGTCGGTTACCAGGGCGACGCGGCCGCGCCATCGTCGGTGCTGCTGGCCCACCACGGCCTGCACCTGGACATCCGCATCGACCGCAGCACCGCCATCGGCAAGACCGACCCGGCCGGCGTGTCCGACCTGGTGCTCGAGTCGGCGCTGTCCACCATCCTCGACCTCGAAGATTCGGTGGCGGTGGTCGATGCGGCCGACAAGGTGCAGGCCTACGGCAACTGGCTCGGCATCGTCGAAGGCACGCTGACCGAAGAGGTGAACAAGGGCAACACCACCTTCAAGCGCGGCCTGAACCCCGACCGCGTGTATGCCGCGCCGGGCGGCGGCAGCGTCAAGCTGCACGGCCGCGCGCTGCTGTTCGTGCGCAACGTCGGCCACCTGATGACGAACCCGGCCGTGCTGTGGGGCGAGGACGGTAAGGGCGGCAAGGAAATTCCCGAAGGCATCCTCGACGCGGTGGTGACGACGACGATCGCGCTGCACGACCTGCAAAAGCACGGCATCAACGGCATCGTCAACTCGCGCGCCGGCTCGGTCTACATCGTCAAGCCGAAGATGCACGGGCCGGCCGAGGTGGCGTTCGCGGCCGAGTTGTTCGGCCGTGTCGAGAAGCTGCTGGGCCTGCCCGACAGCACCGTCAAGCTCGGCATCATGGACGAAGAGCGCCGCACCAGCGTGAACCTGAAGGCCTGCATCGCCGCCGCGGCGAGCCGGGTGGCCTTCATCAACACCGGCTTCCTCGACCGGACTGGCGACGAGATGCACACCGCCATGCTGGCCGGGCCGATGATCCGCAAGGGCGAGATGAAAGCCAGCGCCTGGATCCAGGCCTACGAACGCAGCAACGTGCTGGTGGGCCTGCAGTGCGGCCTGCGCGGCAAGGCCCAGATCGGCAAGGGCATGTGGGCCATGCCCGACCTGATGGCCGCGATGCTGCAGCAGAAGATCGCGCACCCCAAGGCCGGCGCCAACACCGCCTGGGTGCCGAGCCCGACCGCGGCCACCTTGCACGCGCTGCACTACCACCAGGTCGATGTGTTCGCGGTGCAGCGTGAGCTCGAGAAGATCGACGCCGATGCCGAAGCCCCGAAGCTGCTGGCCGACCTGCTGAGCATTCCGGTGGCGAAGAAACCGAACTGGTCCGACGCCGAACTGCAGCAGGAGCTCGACAACAACGCGCAAGGCATCCTCGGCTACGTGGTGCGCTGGGTCGACCAGGGCGTGGGCTGCTCCAAGGTGCCCGATATCCACGACGTCGGCCTGATGGAAGACCGCGCCACCTTGCGCATCAGCAGCCAGCACATCGCCAACTGGCTGCTGCACGGCGTGGTGAGCGAGGCGCGCGTACACGAAACCTTCCGCCGCATGGCCGCTGTGGTGGACCGCCAGAACGCCGGTGACCCGCTGTACCAGCCGATGGCCGGCCACTGGGGCAGCAGCCTGGCCTACCAGGCCGCGCTCGACCTGGTGTTCAAGGGCAAGGAGCAGCCCAGCGGCTACACCGAGCCGCTGCTGCATGCGGCGCGGCTGGTGGTGAAGAATGTGGTGGGCCAGGTGTCTACGACCGCCGCCTGACCAGAGCCCAAGCGGATCTAGGAGCAATCGATCTCGGCTGTTCTTCCCGAAACGAGGAGCGTCCTAAAGCGCCTGCTGCTTTGCAGCGGGCCAAGACGCGGGTGGATCGACCGGCGTCATGCCCAGCAGCGTGTAAGCCTGCTTCGGCGCCCTGTTGCGCGCTTTTACTTCTCTGACTTTCAAGGGCACCCGAAAGTGCTGCTGTAGCGGGTTCAGTCCCTCCCGGATCGCACGGTCCATGGCTTCGCGATTGATCAAACCAACAATCACCGCGCCACCGTCGTGCGGCAAGAGTTCGAAGCGATGCGAAAACTGCGTCCAACCGACGATTTGCCCGACGCGATCTTCGCGGCGATCGCCGATGCTCATGCCCTCAACGCGGTTTCGTGCACGAGCCACCGACGTGCGATCCAGTTCAAAGTCGCGTTCGCCTTCGACCAAGCGCAAGCTCGCACCTTCATCGTCGAGTAGTTTGAAGAATTCCCTGAGCGTGCCCAACTGCCTGTCATCGACGCTGGCGGATGCTTCGTCAAACAAGGCATCGTCGGGTGCAGCCATGCGGGACAGAGTGTCCGCCACCTCGTCGACCACAGCCTTCAACGAGATCTGCGCGTCTGCCCGATCAGCGGCAGCCTCCAGCACAAACCCGAAGGAGCCGCGCACCACGTCAGTCACCAGCAATTGAGTCTCTTCCGCCAGCGGAACACGGCCACGCGAAGCGAGCGGCCCCTGTTCGTCTGCGGCGAAGCGTTGGCTCACCAGCTTTTGAAAGTGCCCCACCGCCTTGGCACCAAAGCTCACCTTGATGCCCTGTGAACCGACGACGGGTCTCCCACCAAAGAACAGGGCCACGGCGGCGGGCGCAGCCTCAATCGCGCTGGGCATCGCAGCCAAACGTTCTTCCAGCTCCCGAACCCGATGCGTGAACTGGAAGTGCTCGATAGGGTCTTCGTCGAGTGGCGATTGGCTGAGCAGTGCCCGCACTTGGGTCAGATCGGCCTGGAGGAACTCGCGTTCAAGCTGAAGCAGCATCGTTACCTCCCTCAAGAAAGCGGCTCAACGCCGTCATCGCATCAGCATCATCGGACTGCAGGGGCAGCGCCAGCATGCCCTTCCACACGTTGTCGCTGCGGCGGTGTGAAAACAGGCCTTGATAGTACGCCGCGCGGCTGACCAGGCGCACTGGCGACCCATCCAACCGCACGAGATAGGCGTCGCACCCGAAGCGCCGCTTGGTCTGCGCAGGCATGAAGACATCCGGATGAGCTTGCGCCAGCGCATGCACCTGCGCTGCATCAAGACCCGAAGGCGTTGTCGCAAACGTCACAACGTCGATGTCATTGGGGGCGCGCTGTTCGTGACCCTCGACATCTTCGACGAAGCTGCCATCCAGCCACTGAAAGCCGTCCGAAAAGCCGAGGGCGACCAGTGCCTGCCGATAGGCAAACAGCCCCTTGAGAAGTGCACAGCGTTGCGCGGTGTCGCCGAGCCGAGCGACCAGCTCGCTCGCAGTCGTGGCATACGGCGAAGCCAACGCCATTTGTGTTGGCGAGTCGCCAACGAATGGAGGTAGCACGTGCGAGTGGTTGAAGTTTGGGATCATGG
>JANOQS010000484.1:0-6291 GCA_031414975.1 Methylibium sp.
CTGCGCCTCTGCGCTGCGGCCCTGCTCCCACAGCACGCCCGCAAGGTCGGCCAGTTTGTCGAGCCGACCGGGGGCCGAGCCAGGCCATCCCAGCGAGTCCACCACCTTCAACGCGAGCCGGAGTTCGGTCTCGGCGTCGACCCACCGGCGTTGACTCATGCGCAAGACCGCAAACGCATGATGCGCGCCGGCCGCGTAACCCGCCCCTACGGGGTACTGGGCAATCGTTTGCAGGTGTTCCTGCAAGACCGTCTCTGCTTCTGCGTCACGCTCGAATTGGCGGAGTTCGCTTGCATGGCCCTTCTGCGCAGCGGCCAGGGCGGACGCAATCGCACGCACCTGCTGCGCCGGCACTGGCCGCAATGCTTCAGCCGCGAGCAGCGCGGCGCGGTGCCCTGAAACCGCGTCGGCCGCCGCCGCCAATGCCTCGGCAGGACGGCCGCTGCGCGAATGCCAAAGCCACCGTGCCGAGTCCAGCATCGCACGCACCCGAAGCCACACGACGCGCTGAGCGGCGTCGGTGGCCGGCTGGTCCAGGGCCATCAGCGCGGCGGCCCGCGCGCCGGCAAGGTCCGACTCGACGCCCGTTTCGCTTCGAAGCACGCGCAGGCGCAGCAGGTTGGCCGCGGCGAAAGCCTTGTGCTGCACACCCTGGGACAGGTCGACGGCCGTGATGTACAGCCGGCGTGCCTCGTCCCACTGGCCATCGCCTTCCAACTGTGCGGCCAGGTCGTTTGGCCAGCGGCTGTCCTGCGGCAGTGCCTGCATTGCGGCCCGGAGCACGGTGCGATACATCCCGACATCGCCAAGTCGCTGCGCGGCTGCCACCTTGTCGGTGAAGTGCTGGCGCAGCACGCCCGTAGGTACGCCGCTCGGCACGGGAGCCGCCAGCGTGCTCCGCAGGGCCTGCGCCTCGGCTGCGGGCACGAGTTGCAGAGCGTCCTGGGCAAAGGCGGCGGATGCCGCCATCGTGGTCGCCAGCACGACTCGCGCTGCAAAGCGCCAACAGAGTCCGCCGATGTCCCGGAGCGATGGGCAAGCGGACGTGTGGCGCGCACGGCCCAGGCGCTGCGCGCGGGTGGCGCTGGAGAACTGTGCCGGCATGGTGCCTCCGTTGCCGAGGTGGACACCGGCTGAGGCTGGCATTTCCTGCCGGGCAGGGCGATACCCAAAAGTCACTTCACGCGCCGGCGCGCGCCGGCCCGAGAGCGACCGATTGGCAAAGCGGGCTCGGCGTCACCGCCGGGCTCGGCCAGTGAGGCACGCTCCACCAGGTGCTCCACCATGCGCCGCACCGCGGGTTGCAGCGCATCGAAGTCCAGGAAGCACACCGCAAAGTTGCGCAGGGCCCAGGCGTCCGTCAGCGGGATCAACTTGACGCCCAGGAGCCTGGCATAAGGGCCACCGACCTCGACCGGAATCACGCTGATCGCCAGGTTCGCCGCAACGACGCGAAACGAGGCGTCGAAGTTCGACACGATCGCCCGGTACGACACCGTGCGGCCGACGCGCGCGGCGGCGCGCTGCAGCATGCCGTGCATCGCCGAAGAAGGCTGCAGGCCCACGTGCTCGTGATCGAGCGTCTGCTCGAACCGCAACGACTTGCGGCTCGCCAGCGGGTGCTCGGGGTGCACCGCCAGCGCCAGCCGGTTGCGCCGGTACGGGCGGTGCTGCAGGCCTTGCAGGTCCACGCTGTCCCAGCACACGCCGACCGATGCCATGCCCTCGCGCAACTGGCGCACCAGGTCGCGCGAGAAGCGCTCTTCCACGTCGACCTTGATGTTGCGGTTCAAGGGTTCGCGCATGAACGAGGCGATGTCGTCGAGCAGCGATTCCGCAATCGCCGACGCGGTGGCGATGAGCCGCACCTGGCCCTTCACGCCGCTGCTGAAGCCGGCCGCGTCGCTGGCCAGCCGGTCCATCGTGAACAGCACGTTGCGCGCGTGCTCGAGCACCGCCACACCGGCCGGCGTGGGCTGCACGCCGCGGCGCGAGCGCATCAGCAACGGCGTGCCCAGGTCGGCTTCGAGCTGGGCGATGCGCTTGCTGATGGCCGAGGGTTCGATGTGCTCCTGCTCGGCGGCGCGGGCCATGTTCTGGTGGTCGCACACGGCCACCAGCAGGCGCAGGGTCTTGAGGTCGATGTCGCGCACGCCTGGTTCCCAGTTTGTGGGTTTCCGATTCGGAACTCCTGGCGTTCCAATCTACCACTGGATAGTTCTCCTGGAATGTCTAGAGTTCACGCCATCCCAGCGCTCGATTGGCCTTCAGACGGAGACAAGACATGCCATGCTTCCCATCGAATGTGGTCGTTCGCGAGGTCGGTTTGCGCGACGGTCTGCAGAGCATCCAGACCATCTTGTCGACGGACCGCAAGATCGAGTGGATCCGAGACGCCCATGCGGCCGGCCAGCGCGAGATCGAGGTCGGCTCCTTCGTGCCGGCCCGGCTGCTGCCGCAACTGGCCGACACCGCTGAGTTGCTGGCCTTTGCCAAGACCTTGCCCGGCCTGTGCGTGTCGGTGCTGGTACCCAACCTGAAAGGCGCCGAGCGCGCCATCGAAGCGAAAGCCGACCTGCTGCTGGTGCCGTTGTCGGCCAGCCACGCGCACAGCCTGGCCAACCTGCGCAAGACGCCCGACGAAGTGGTGGCCGAAGTGGCACGCATCCGCGCCGCGCGCGATGCGGCGGGTTCGAAGACCTTGATCGAAGGCGGCATCGGCACCGCGTTCGGCTGCACCTTGCAAGGCGAGGTGGCGCCGGCCGAGGTGCTGCGCTGCATGCAGGCGCTGCTGGACGCCGGCGCCGACCGCGTGAGCATCGCCGACACCGTCGGCTACGCCAGCCCGGCCGCCGTGCGCGAACTGTTCGAGCAGGCCCGCGCGATCGCCGGTGAGCGCTTCTGTTGCGGTCACTTTCACGACACGCGCGGCCTGGCGCTGGCCAACGTCTACGCTGCCTTGGAAACCGGCGTCGCGCGTTTCGACGCCACGTTGGCCGGCATCGGCGGGTGTCCACATGCACCGGGCGCGAGCGGCAACGCCAGCAGCGAAGACCTGGCCTTCATGCTCGCCACCATGGGCATCTCCACCGGCATTGACATTCAGCGCCTGCTCGCGCTGCGTGCCAAGGTCGCCGGCTGGCTGGCGGGCGAAACCTTGCACGGCGCGCTGTGGCTGTCCGGCCTGCCGAAGAACTTCAACCCCTCCAATTCGGCCGTTGCGGCCTGAAGACCATGAACGACTCTGCATCGAACACGTTGCCGCTGGCCGGCGTCCGGGTCATCGAATTCACCCACATGGTGATGGGCCCGACCTGCGGCATGATCCTGGCCGACCTGGGCGCCGAGGTCATCAAGATCGAGCCGCCCGGCGGCGACAAGACACGAAAACTGCCTGGCCTGGGCATCGGCTTCTTCCGTTCTTTCAACCGCAACAAGATGAGTGTGGTGCTCGACATCCACACGCCTGAAGGACACGCCGCCGCGCTGGAGCTGATCGGCCAGTGCGATGTGATGCTCGAGAACTTCCGCCCCGGCATGATGAGTTCGCTGGGGCTGGACCATGAGACGCTGGCGAAGCTCTACCCGCGCCTGATCTACGTATCGCACAAGGGCTTTCTGGCCGGCCCCTACGAAAAGCGCCTCGCGCTCGACGAGGTGGTGCAGATGATGGGCGGCCTGTCGTACATGACCGGGCCGAAGGGCCGGCCTCTGCGTGCCGGTACTTCGGTCAACGACATCATGGGCGGCATGTTCGGCGCCATCGGCGTGCTGGCCGCGCTGCGCGAACGCGACCATGCGACCCACGGCACCGGCCGCGGCCAGGAGGTGCAGAGCGCGCTGTTCGAGAACTGCGTGTTCCTGTCGGCCCAGCACATGCAGCAATATTCGATGACTGGCGAGCCGCCCCCGCCCATGCCCTCGCGCGTGTCGGCCTGGAGCGTCTACGACGTGTTCACCTTGGCCGACGACCAGCAACTGTTCATCGGTGCCGTCAGCGACAAGCAGTTCCTGACCTTGTGCAAGGTGATCGCGGCGCCGCAGTTGGCCGAGGACCCGGCGCTGTCGGACAACGCCAAGCGCGTGGCCGTGCGGCCCGAGTTGCTGAGGCGGCTGGGCGAGATCCTGCGCCACCACCGCATCGACGAACTCTCGCCCAAGCTCGAAGCTGCCGGCATTCCATACGCGCCGATCGTGCGGCCCGAGCAGTTGATTCACGACCCGCACCTGCGCGCCAGCGGAGGCCTGGTGCCGATGCAGACCGACGACGGCGGCACCACCGACGTGGTGCTGCTGCCGTTGACGCTGGGCGGCCGCCGCCCCGGCGTGCGCCAGCCGCTGGCGCGCGTGGGCGAACACACCGAAGAAGTGCTGTCGCGGCTGACCGGCCGGCGCGCCGCCTGATCCGCACCGAGTTCCACCGTTCGCAAGGAGACAAAGATGACATCCACCACTTCACATCGCGGCCTGGCCGCGAGCGCCGCGGCGCGTTTGGCTGCCAGCGCGGCGGCTCTGGCCGGCGCGCTGGCGCTGACTTCTGCCCTGACCGCCGCGCCAAGGCCCGCGCACGCCACTGACAAGCCGCCGCTGCGCGTGATCCTGCCGATCGGCGCCGGTTCCGGGGTCGACACCATCATGCGAGCCGCCGGCCCGTCACTGAGCAAGGCGCTGGGCGGCCAGACCGTCGTCATCGAAAACCTGCCCGGTGCTGGTGGCACCACCGGCACGGTGGCGCTGGTGAAGGCGCCTGCCGACGGGCTGACCATCGGCGTCGTATCCAACAACCACGCCGTCAACCCGAGCGTGTTCAAGAAGATGCCTTTCGACGCGCTGAACGACATCACGCCGATCAGCGTGGTCGGCGCCACGCCGTTCATCCTGGTCGTCAACCCCAAGTCGGTGCCGGCAAAGAACGCCAAGGAACTGCAGGCCTTCCTGAAGGCCAAACCGGGGGGCTACAACTACGCGTCGTCCGGCAACGGCACCATCATCCACCTGGCCGGCGAGATGTTCATCGACGCCGCCGAGGTCGACGTGAAGCACATCCCGTACAAGGGCACCGGCCCGATGGTGGCCGACCTGATCGGCGGGCAGGTCGAGCTCGGCGTGGTGGCGCTGCCGGCCATTCAGGGCCACCTGAAGAGCGGCGCGCTGCGCGCCATCGGCGTGATGGGCAAGCAGCGCGTCTCGTCGCTGCCCGATTTGCCGACGATCGCCGAGCAGGGCTTTGCGGACGTGGACATCGGCGGCTGGTTCGCCGTGATCGCGCCGGCCAAGCTGCCCGCCGCTGAAGTGAAGCGCCTGCACGACGCAGTGGTCGCCGCGTTTGCGATGCCGGAAACCAAGGAGGCGATGGCCAAGCAGGAGAACATCATCAACCCGATGACCCCTGAGGCTTCGGCGCAATTCTTTCGCACCGAACAAGAGCGGTACGCTCGCCTTGTCAAGAAGGCCAACATCACGTTGGACTGATCGGGCGAGTGCCGCAGCGTGGTGCTTCCGGCGGGCTGACGGCGCGCGGGTGCCGCGCGTCGGGCCGGTCCTTCAGCGCACCGCGCGCCAGGCCCCGCCTTGCGCCGACAGCACGAAGCGAGCCCGCTCATCAAAGCCGAAGTGGTCGGTCGCGCTGTAGCGCAGCACGCCTTGCGGCACCACCACCTCGCCCATCGTCTCCAGCGCCTGCTTGATCGCTACGCGGAATTCGCGCGTGCCCGGCTTGGCGGTCTTGAGCGCCAGCGGAACTGCCTTGTCCAGCAACAGCTTGGCACCCCAGATGTTGGCGGCGAACTGGTTGTAGCTGCCGGCGCCGAATTTGGCTTCGTAGAGCTGCGTGAATTCCAGCGCGACCTTTTTCGACGGGTGGCTGGCGGGCAACTGGTCGGCCGCAACGGCCGGGCCCGACAGGCCCAGCGTCTCTTCCACGTCCTTGCCACCCATGCGCAGCAGGTCGGGCGCCACGGCGCTGTAGGTCTGGTAGATGCGGCCCTTGTAGCCGCGTTCGAGCAAGGCCTTCTGCGGCATCACCGCACCGCTGCCCGAGGCGACGACCAGCACCGCGTCGGGGTTGGACGCGACCACCTTGAGCGCCTGCGCCGTCACGCTGGTGTCGTTGCGCGCAAACCGCTCGGCGGCACTGAGCTTGATGCCGGCGGGCGCGGCGTAGCGCGTCATGTCGCGCAACCAGCTTTCACCGTAGGCATCGGTGTAGCCGATGAAGCCGAAGCTCTTCACACCGGTCTTCTTCATGTGCTCGATCGTGCCTTCGGCCATCAGCGACACGCTCTGCGGCAG
>JANOQS010000485.1:0-9878 GCA_031414975.1 Methylibium sp.
GCAGTCGCGCAACTGTGGCGACGGTGGGCCGCACGGGCCGGGCGCCACGCCGGTGATCGTCAACAACAACAACTTCGCCAAGGGGGCGCCGGGTGAGCCGACCTTGCTGAGCTTCGATGACGCGCGCACCCTGTTCCACGAATTCGGCCACGGGCTGCACGGCCTGCTGTCGAACGTGACCTACGAGCGCCTGTCAGGCACCAGCGTGCTGCGCGACTTTGTCGAACTGCCGTCGCAGTTGTTCGAACACTGGCTCAGCGAGCCCGAGGTGCTCAAGCGCCACGCCCGCCACCATGCCACGAATGAGCCGATCCCCGACGCGCTGGTGTCCCGGCTGCACGAAGCGCGCCGCTTCAACCAGGGCTACGAGACAGTGCGCTACACCGGATCGGCGCTGGTCGACATGGCCGCTCACGCGCGCAGCTCGGGTGATGCGCTGGACGTGGTGGCCTTCGAGCGCGCCGAACTCGACCGCCTCGGGCTTCCCGCGGCGGTCGGCATCAACCACCGGTTGACGCACTTCCAGCACCTGTTCTCCGGCTCGTCGTACGCCGCCGGTTATTACGTGTACCTGTGGGCCGAGGTGCTCGATGCCGACGGCTTCGACGCTTTTGCCGAGGCCGGCGGCCCGTTCGACCCGGCGGTGGCGCAGCGGCTGAAGACCTTCATCTATTCGTCGGGCAATTCGCTCGAACCGTCCGAGGCCTACCGCGCTTTCCGCGGCCGCGCGCCGACGGTTGCGCCGATGCTGCGCAAGAAGGGCCTGCTCGAAGCGACCGGCTGAACCGTCGCATCGAGCGGGGGATTCACGTCACGCCGGCTGGAGCGGAAAGCGCCGCTCCAGCGCCGCGATGAAGGACTTGAAGACGATCGGCTTGGTCCAGTAGTCTTCGAAGCCGGCACCGAGCGCGCGCGCAATGTCGTCGGGCATCGCGTTGGCCGACAGCGCGATGCACGGAATGGCAGCGGTGTGGGGCTGGCTGCGCAGCCGCTTGAGCACCTCGAAGCCGTCGAAGTCGGGCAATTGCATGTCCACCAGCACCAGGTCGGGCAGCAGGCTGCCGGCGCGCTGCACACCGGCGTGGCCGGTGGTCTCGGCCACCAGCGCCATGCCGGGAAGGGTGCGCACCAGTTCCTCCACCAGCAGCACGTTGACGGCGTTGTCTTCGATGTAAAGCAGTTGCCCCTTGCGCCGCAGCGGCATCTCCGAGTGCCGGGCGGCGCGTGCGGCAGGGCTTTCGAGCAAGGCCGCCTGGGTGGTCGGGCCGGCCGGCGGGGGCGGAAAGTCCAGCTCGAAGCGGGTCCCGCCGCCGCGCCGGCTGGTCACGCTCACGCTGCCGCCCATGCCTTCGACCAGGGCCTTCACGATCACCAGGCCGATGCCGGTGCCTTCGATGCCTTCGCTCTCGATGCCGAGCCGGTTGAAGGGCTCGAACAGATGAGAGATCTGCTCGGGCGACATGCCGCGGCCGGTGTCGGTGACTCTCAGTTGGGCCGCGCCGCCCGCCAGCGAGCGGGTCTGGACCGTGACTTCGCCCTGCGAGCGGTTGTACTTGATGGCGTTGGAGAGCAGGTTCAGCAGCACCTGCAGCAGGCGCGTGGGGTCAACCCAGGCCGGCGCGGCCGCAAGGTCGTCGGGGCTGTCCTGGCGCGCGAGCACGCGCACGCGGACCTGGCTCTGCCTCGCCAGCGACTCGACCAGCGGCAGCGCCTGCGCCACCACCGCATCCAGGCTCACCAGTTGCGGTTCGAGCTTGAGGTGGCCGGTCTCCAGGCTGGAGAGTTCGAGCACGTCGTTGATCAACGACAGCAGGTGCTCGCCGGCCGTGTGGATGTGGCCGAGCTGGCGCTTCTGCTCGGCGGTCAGGGTGGTGCCCGGGTCGCGCTGCAGCAGTTGCGTGAAGCCCAGCACCGCGTTCAGCGGCGTGCGCAGCTCATGGCTCATGCGCGACAGGAACTGCGACTTGGCCCGGCTTTCGCGTTCGGCGATGGCCTTTTCCTGCAGCGCCACCTGGGCGTTCTTGCTTTCGGTCATATCCCAGTTCACGCCGACTCTGCGCACTGCGCGGCCTTGCGCGTCGCGCACCGGGATCGAGCGCGAGGCCAGCCAGCGCCAGCTGCCGTCGGGCAACCGGACGCGGAATTCGTACTGCGACGATTCGTCGGCACCGAGCGCGTAGCGTTGCGAGTCGAGCACCCGGGGCGCGTCGTCCGGGTGCAGCAGCGCCAGGCGTTCCTCGCGGCTGGGCGCGCTGGCGCGTACCGCCAGGCCGCGCAGCGCGAACATCTGCTCGTCCCAGCGTTCGGCGCCGCCCAGCACATCGACCTCCCAGGTGCCGATGCCGGCACTGCGCGCGGCCAGCGCGGCGCGCTGGTCGGCGCTGCGCAACGCGGCCAGCGCCTCGCGGTGTTCGGTCACGTCGAGCGCCACGCCGAGCAGGCGGCGCTGCTCGGGGGTGCTGCGGTCGATGTCGGCGCGCAGCACGATCCAGCGGCTGCTGCCGTCGCGCCGGATCGTCTTCAGCTCGAACTCCACCGCCGAGTCGCCGTGGCGCATGTAGGCCGACGCTTCGCGCCACACGCGTTCGCGGTCTTGCGGGTGCACGCAGCCCTCGATCCACTGGCGCAAGCCCGGCGCCGGGCCCGCCTTGTCGACGTCGAACAGCTCGAACATCTGCTCGTTCCATTCGGGCTCGGGGGCTGCGAGTGAGGTCGTCCAGATGCCCACGCGAGCGGCCCGGGCAGCGGCGTTCAGGCGGCGCGCCAGTTCGCCGGCCCGGCGCGTGCGCTCGACCTGCGCGCTCACGTCCAGCGCCACGCCCAGGAAGGCCAGCGGCTCGCCGGCCGCGCTGCGTTGCAGCACGCGCCGGGTCATGATGTAGCGCCAGCTGCCGTCGCTGCGCCGGTAGCGCGCTTCGACGTCGGTGGGGCCGCCGGTGCGCATTGTTTCCTGGGCCGAGGCGAGCACGATGGGCATGTCATCCGGGTGCATCAGTGCGCGCACCTCGGCGGCGGGCACCCCTTCCGGGCGCGGCGCCATGTCGAGCACCGCGAAGCCGCGGTCGCTGTAGTGCAACCGGCCAGTCGCGAAGTCGTGCCGGAAGGTCACGATGTCGGCCAGGTCGGTGGCCAGTTTCAACTGCTCGGTGGCTTCGGCCTGGCGCGCTGCTTCATGGCGCGCGGTCAGGGCCTGCGTGATGTCCTGCATCACCCAGGCGATGCCGGCCGGCGAAGCCAAGGTGCGTGCCCGCAGCCACAGCGGCGCGCCGCCGAGCGTCTGCCATTCGAGTTCTTCGTCGTTCAGGTTGGCACCGCCCAGGGCCCGGGCCAGCGCGTCACGGGTGGCCTGGCCATCCGGCTCGGCGGGCAACAGGGCCTGCAGGCTGGCGGCCGCCTGTCCGTCGTCGGTGGCAGCGCGAAATGCCGGGTTGGCCCAAAGGATCGACCCATCGCTGCCAGTCATCACCACCAGGTCGTGGCCGAGTTGCAGCCATGACGATGCGAGGCCAGCGGGCGCAAGCGAGGCGAGGGCGGATTCGGCGGGGTGGCTCATGCAGCGGGGCAGGAAGCGGGCTGTGCGTGAGCCGACGCTCCAGAATGGCCCCCAAAGTCTAGCCCGGCGGCATCGCCGGCCAGCCACCCCGGGGCGGCCGACATTGCGACGCTTTTCCCGAACTGCCGGGCCGCGTGGCCCTTGGATTCGTTTACACCTTGCTCAGCCCTCGGCGACCTGCAGCACCAGCTTGCCGAAGTTCTCGCCGTTGAAGAGTTTGAGCAAGGTTTCGGGGAAGGTGTCGAGCCCGACCACCACGTCTTCCTTGCTCTTCATGCGGCCGTCTTTCAGGTAGCCGGCCAGTTCGGCCACCGCCTGGGGAAAGCGCTCGGTGTAGTCGAACACCACGATGCCTTCCATGCGCGCCCGGTTGACCAGCAGCGAGAGGTAGTTCTTCGGGCCCTGCACCGGCGTGGTGTTGTTGTACTGGCTGATCGCGCCGCAGATGACGATGCGCGCCTTGCGGGCCAGCCGGCCGAGCACGATGTCGAGGATCTCGCCGCCGACGTTGTCGAAATACACGTCCACGCCCTTCGGGCACGCTGCCTTCAGATCGTCGCGCACGTTGCCGGCCTTGTAGTCGACGCAGGCGTCGAAGCCGAGCTCCTTCACCACCCAGGCGCACTTGGCCGCGCCACCGGCAATGCCGACCACGCGGCAGCCCTTGATCTTGGCCAGCTGGCCGACCGTCTGACCGACCGCGCCGGCCGCGCCGGAGACGACCACCGTCTCGCCGGGTTGGGGCTGGCCCACGTCCATCAGCCCGAAGTAGCCGGTCATGCCGGGCATGCCCAGCACGTTGAGCCATTGCGTGATCGAGCCGAGGCGGGTGTCTATTCTGAACACGCCGCTGCGCTTGAGTTCGCCGGCCGGAATGCTGCAGTACTGCTGCACGCCGAGGCTGGCGCTGACCAGATCGCCGACCGCAAACCCCGCCGCCTTCGACGCCACCACCGTGCCGATGCCGCCGGCCCGCATCACCGCACCGATCTCGACCGGCGCGATGTAGCTCTTGCCTTCGTTCATCCAGCCGCGCATGGCCGGGTCGAGCGACAGGCTCAAGGTCTTGATGACGATGCCGCCGGCCTCGGCCTCGGCCACCGGTTCGGTCGTGAAGTTCCAGTCGGCGCGGGTGGGCAGGCCGGATGGGCGGGCGGCGAGGCGCACCTGCTGGTTGGTCAGTGTGGCAAGTGCGGCCATGGCAGGTCCCCGGTGGTTGAATGCGCCATCTTAGGCTGCACACCCCGCCCGGGGGCGTCCCGCGGGCGACTCGATGAACGGCGGACGAGCGACGGAAACGAGCGACGGAAACGAGCGACGAGAAACGAAGGACGAAAAAAGCCGCGACATGCGTCGCGGCTTCTGTCGAGGCTGGAGGCCTCGGGGGCTTTACAGCACCTTGATGTTGGCTGCCTGCAGGCCCTTCTGGCCTTGCTTGACTTCAAATTCGACGCGCTGGTTTTCGGTCAGGGTCTTGAAGCCAGTGCCAGTGATGTCACGGAAGTGGGCGAACAGGTCAGCGCCACCCGCGTCTTGAGCGATGAAGCCGAAGCCCTTGCTCTCGTTGAACCACTTCACGGTGCCGGTTTGGGTCGTCATGGACGTATATCCTATCTTTTCGAACAAATGATGCGCCGCACATGCGGTCGCATGCAGCAACACTCAAGAAACGATCAGGGGGATTTCCAACGATGCCTGCTGCGAGAACCGCAACAGGTAGGGCATGAGATCACTACTAACAAACGTCTTGCGCATAACTGTGGGCGGTAATGTACACCACGTTGCCATTCGGTGATGCGGGCCATCCGGGGCTCGGCGCAGGGCGGGCCGTGGCGTGCAGGAGAATCTGCGCCTGTTTGAAGGACATGCGATGAACCAACCGCCTGCTTCGGCGCCCCCCTGGAAACACGATGGTGTGTGCGTCGTGCCCGGCAATCAGCTCGATACGAACACCGCGCAGACCCCCGGCATGAACCGCGCGGCGGCGATCAATTTCGCCCGCGTGGGCGCGCAGAAGTTGTGGGCCGGCACGGTGCACATCCACGCCAACGCCAAGACCGGTGCGCACCACCACGGCCCGCTGGAAAGCGTGATCTACGTGCTCAAGGGCCGCGCCCGCATGCGCTGGGGCGAGGCGCTGGAGTTCAGCGCCGAAGCCGGCCCGGGCGACTTCATCTACGTGCCGCCGTTCGTGCCGCACCAGGAGATCAACGCCAGCGCGACCGAGGTGCTCGAGTGCGTGCTGGTGCGCAGCGACGGCGAGGCGGTGGCCGTGAACCTGGACATCGTGCCGGTCGAAAAGCCCGAGACCGTGCTGTGGATCGACCCGGTGCACCGCGCGCCGCACAGTGACGGGCCGGCATGAAGCTGTCGGTGCTCGACCAGTCGGCCGCCGTGGCCGGCCGCAGCGAAAGCGAATCGATCCGCGACACGCTGTCGCTCGCGGCGCATTGCGAGGCGCTGGGCTACCACCGCTTCTGGCTCAGCGAGCACCACAACATCCCGGCCATCGTCGGCAGCGCGCCCGAGATCCTGATGGCGGCGATCGCGGCCACGACCACACGCATCCGCATCGGCAGTGCCGGCGTGATGCTGCCGCACTACAGCGCGCTGAAGGTGGCCGAGCAGTTCCGCGTGCTGGAGGCGCTGGCGCCGGGGCGCATCGACCTTGGCCTGGGTCGCGCGCCGGGCGGCGACATGCGCACCGCGCAAGCGCTGAACCCGAACGCGCGCGGCGCGGCGGAGGACTTTCCGGAGCAGGTGCGCGACCTGCAGGCCTGGGTCTGCGCCCGGGAGGGCGAGGCGTACCAGGGCATCCACGCCCACCCGCACGGGCCCACGTCGCCCGAGATGTGGATCCTGGGCAGCTCCGACTACGGTGCGCAACTTGCCGCGCACTTCGGCCTGCCCTATGCATTCGCCTACTTCTTCACCGACGGCCAGGGGGCCGAGCAGGCGATGGACCTCTACCAGCGCCTGTACAAGCCGAGCGCGCGCTTTCCCAAGCCGCAGTCCACGCTGTGCGTCTGGGCGCTGGTGGCCGACACCGAAGAAGAAGCCCAGCACCATGCCTTGAGCCGAGATCGTTGGCGCGTGGACCGCAATCGCGGCATCTACGGCCCGCTGCGCTCGCCCGCCGAAGTGGCGGCGCAGGGCTTCCAGCCGGCCGACGTGCCGACCTTGCGGGCGATGCGCGAACTGGCTTTCGTCGGCACGGCCGCGCAGGTTGGCGCGAAGCTGCGCACGCTGGCAGCGGACTATGGCCTGGACGAACTGGTGGTCAACACCTGGGCCTTCGACCCGGCCGCGCGACGCCGCTCGTATGCCTTGCTGGCGCAGGAGTTCGGCCTGGTCGGGCAGGCTGCAGCGGCCGCCGCCGGAGCATGACATGCGGGGTGAACGGGGGCAGAATCAGCGCCCCGTCTCCCGCCTGCGCGCCCGCCCGTGAAAACTGTCGACTTCGAACTCCGCACCGACTTCATCCCACTCGATGACCTGCTCAAGGCGACCGGCCTGGCGCCCAGCGGCGGCGTGGCCAAGATGCTGATCTCGGAAGGGCGCGTGAGCGTCGACGGCGAGGTCGAACTGCGCAAGGCGTGCAAGGTCCGCGCCGGCCAGGTCGTCGAACTGCAGGGCACACGCATCCGCATGCACGCGCCGACGCGCCCGGCCCCTTTCGTTTGATTCTGTTTGAGTCGGAAGTCTGAAAACTGAAGCCCGAAGGCAAAACACCCATGTTCGAAACCTCCATCGCCGGCAGCCTGCCCAAACCCGCCTGGCTGGCCGAAACCCAGAAACTCTGGCCGCAGTGGAAGGCCAGCGGCACTGAGCTGGCCCAGGCCAAGGCCGATGCCACCTTGCTGTGGATCAAGACCCAGGAAGACGCCGGCCTGGACATCGTGGGTGACGGCGAACAGTCGCGCCAGCACTTCGTGCACGGCTTTCTCGAACAGGTCGGCGGCATCGACTTCGAGCACAAGGTGACGATGGGCATCCGCAACAACCGCTACGACGCGCAGGTGCCGCAGGTGGTGGCCGCGCTGCGCCTGAAGGGCAGGGTGCACGCCACCGAAGCGCGCCTGGCGCGGGCCCACACCGAGAAGAAGCTGAAGTTCACCTTGCCCGGCCCGATGACCATCGTCGACACCGTGGCCGACCGCTTCTACAACGACAAGGTGGGCATGGCCTTCGCCTTTGCCGAACTGCTGAACCAGGAAGCGCTGGCGTTGCAGGCCGACGGCGTGGACATCATCCAGTTCGACGAGCCGGCCTTCAACGTCTACATGAAAGACGCTGCCGACTGGGGCGTGGCCGCGCTCGAACGCGCCGCTCAGGGCCTGACCTGCACGACCGCGGTCCACATCTGCTACGGCTACGGCATCAAGGCCAACACCGACTGGAAGCAGACCCTGGGCGACGAATGGCGCCAGTACGAACAGGTGTTCCCGGCGCTGGCCAGGAGCAGCATCAAGCAGGTGTCGCTCGAGTGTTACCACTCGCATGTGCCGCCCGACCTGATGTCGTTGCTGAAGGGCAAGGACGTGATGGTCGGCGTGATCGACGTGGCCTCCGACGTGATCGAGACGCCCGAACAGGTGGCCGACACGATCGGCCGCGCCTTGCAGTTCGTGCCGCGCGAGCGCCTGTTCCCGTGTACCAACTGTGGCCTGGCGCCGATGAGCCGCGAGGTGGCGGTGAAGAAGCTCCAGGCGCTGGCGCAGGGGGCGGCGCTGGCGCGCGAGCGGCACGGCTGAGCGGGCGTCACTCCATCGTGATCTTCGCGGCGGTCACGATGTCGCGGTACAGCGCCGCCTGGGGGTTGACGAACGCTCGCAGTTCCTGCCCGCTCATCGGAGCAACCGTGATGCCCGACTCCAGCAGCTTGGCCCGCACGTCGGGTTGCGCGACGGCATCGAGCAATGCCTTCTCGTAAGCTGTGACGGTGGCCGGCGGCGTTCCCGCCTTCACGAACAGCCCTTGCCATAGCGGCAGCGACACGCCGTTGAACCCCTCTTCTTCGCCGATGCGCTTGACGTCCGGAAGCTGCGCCACGCGCGCAGTGTCGGACACCGACAGGGCCTTGATCTTGCCGTCCTTGAGAAACGGCATCGCCGTCGACAGGACCAGCACCGCGCTGTCGACCTGGCGGCCGACGAGATCGTTGACGATCTGGGCGCCGCCGCGGTACGGCACGTGCAGCATCGAGATCTTGGCCTGTTTGTTGATGAGCGCCCCGTAGAAGTGCTGCATCGTTCCGATGCCCGGGGTGGCGTAGTTGAAGCTTTCCTTGCCGCTCTTGCGCAGCGCGCTAAGCAGGTCTGAAAGCGTCGCATGGGGCGAGTTCGCGGGAACGGCGAACACCATCGGGACCGTGGTCATGCGTCCGACCGGCAGCAGGTCTTTCTCCCAGTCGAGCTTGACCTTGGGGTTGACCATGGGCACGACGACGGTGTCGGTGCCTCCCATGTAGATGATGTTGCCGTCTGCCGGCGCATTGAGCACCTTTTGCACCGCAAGCATGCCGCTGGCGCCCGTGACGTTCTCGATGATGACCTGGCGCCCCAGGCGCTTGGACAGCTCACCGCCGACGACACGGGCGACGAAGTCGGCGCTGCCGCCGGCGGAGTAGCCCACGACCAGCGAGACCGGCTTGTCTGATTGGGCCTGGCCCACGCCGGTCAGCAGTGCGCCGGCGGCAAACACGGCCAGTTGGTTCAACAGTCTGCGTTTCATGTGCGGGTCCTGTTCAGAAGGTGTGCTTGATGCCGAAGTCGAACGCTGTCGTGCGGGTCAGGCCGACCCGCTTGGCGGAACCGAGGTTCGCGTAGAGCAGGCTGCGCTTGCTCAGGTTGTATTCAGTCCCTGCACCCAGCATCTTCGAGTCGAGCTGGGTCGCCGGGCTCAAGCTGCCGTAGGAAGCGTAGACACGACCAAAGCTCACCGGCACACGCGCCGAGGCGGTGAACGAGGAGGCATCGCCGTTGAGGCCGCCCCTGGCACGCGAGTAGCTGGCCGTGGGATAGACCACGCCGAAGTCGTAGCCCCCTGCCACGATGGCGAGGTTGTTCTTGCTGTCGAGGCTGTCGTAAGCCAGGCCGAGCCAGACCGGGCCGTGCTTGTACTGCACGTTGCCGGAGCTGTCGCGCTTGCGCGCGCCTCCCTCGCCCAGCGCGGTTGCGAGCTCGACCGTCACCCCGCCCAGATTGGGCGATTTGTAGCCGACGCTGTTGCTCCAGCGAATGTTGGTCGCTTCGATTGCGGCGCCAACCGGGGTGTAGTTCGCGTAGGTGTATGCCGAGCCGGTCTGGCTGACGTAGCTCCAGTA
>JANOQS010000486.1:0-4546 GCA_031414975.1 Methylibium sp.
TGAGCCGATCGAATGCTCGACAGCCCGGCTGCGGCTGCGCCAGTGGTGCGATGCCGATCGCCGGCCCTGTGCAGCACTCAACGCAGACCCGCAGGTGATGCAGTACTTTGCCGGCACCCTCACGCGAGCGGCCAGCGACCGCAGCATCGACGCGTGGCAAGCACAGTTCGCCCAACGCGGCTGGAGCAACTGGGCGGTCGAGCTCGCCCAGACCGGCGAATTCATCGGCTTCGTCGGTCTGTCGGTGCCGCAGCGGGCGGAGCTGCCCTGCATGCCCTGCGTCGAGATCGGCTGGCGGCTCGCACAGGCGTTCTGGGGCCGGAGTTACGCGACCGAGGCCGCCCGCGCCGCGCTGGAGGTGGGCTTTGGCCGGCTGGGGTTGACCGAGATCGTGTCCTTCACCAGCCTGGTGAACCGGCCTTCGCGCGCGGTGATGGAGCGCATCGGCATGCGTGACTCGGGCGAAGACTTCGACCACCCGGCCTTGCCCGAGGGCAGTGAGTTGCGCCGGCATTGCCTGTATCGCATCACGCGTCGGATCACGCGCGGGATCGCGCGCGAGCGCCTTGGCGGGCGCTGATTTACCGATGCAAACGACACCCCCTAGAAGTGCGCTCTCCGTCTAGGGCAAACCCTTCGAGAACTGCCGTCGGTGAAGGATACAACTGTCGTTGCGGCGACCGCCGACAGTGCGCATCGGCGTATTTGCAACCCCATTTTCGAGGCATGACCATGAAGAAGCTGTTATCCGCGCTCCGGTGGAGTGTGCTGGCCCTGTCGCTCGCCGCAAGCGGTGTGGCGATGGGGGCGGACTGGCACACGGCGGGGCAGGGCCTTGCGAACTCCCGCTACCAGGCGAACGAAACGAAGATCAGTCCGAAGACGGTCGGTGGTCTTCAGCTCAAATGGACCGTCACGACCTCTGGCGACGTGACGGCCAATCCCGCCGTCGACGGTGGCTTCGTGTACTTTCCCGACTCGGCGGGCTACCTCTACAAGGTCGACAAGATCACTGGCGCCCTGGTCTGGAAGAAGGCCATTGCGGATTACACCGGCATCGCCGGAGACTTCGCCCGTGCCACTCCCGCTGTGGCCGGCGACGCGCTGATCCTGGGCAACCAGAGCGGGAAGTTCCTGGAGGCCTTTGGTCAGCCGCCAGCGCAGGCCGCCCGTGTGTTCGCAGTGAACAAGCACACCGGCGCTCCGATCTGGACGACCCAGGTCGATGCGACCGCGATGTCCTTCATCACCCATTCCGCCATCGTGGCGAAAGGGCTGGCGATCGTCGGCATCGCGTCGAACGAAGAGTTCGTTGCCGGGTTCGTCCCCAAGGCGTACTGGCAGTGGCAGTTCCGCGGCAGCGTCGTGGCGCTGGACGTGGCCACCGGGGCGATCCGGTGGAAGACCTACACCGTGCCCCCGGGCTACTTCGGCGGTGCGGTCTGGGGCAGCACCGGCGCGGTCGACCTGAAGAGCAACCAAGTGTTCATGGCGACCGGAAACAACTACTGGGTGCCGGAGTCCGTACAAAGCTGCGTGGGCACCGGAGGCAGCGCGGCTGCGTGCATGAGCGCGGACAACCACTTCAACTCCATCGTCTCGATGGACCTGACGACCGGTGCCATCCGGTGGGCCGGGCGCGCCATGCCCTATGACGCATGGAATGTCGGCTGCGGGCTCACCATTCCGGGTGTCTTCACCGTCATTCCGAACGACAACTGCCCGAATCCCGCTGGCCCCGACTGGGACTTCGCGCAGGGGCCGTTGTGGCTGGGCGGCGGCCTGGTCGGTGCCGGGCAGAAGAGCGGCATGTTCTGGGCCTTCGAGCACAAGACGGGCAAGCTGGCGTGGGCCACCCAGGTCGCACCGCCGGGACTCACCGGCGGCTTGCAGTGGGGTTCGGCCACCGACGGCCACCGCATCTTCGTGGCCGTGGCGAACAGCGGCCTGAGTGGCGCCGGTCAAACGCCAGGTGTCTGGACATTGAAGGATGGCAGCACCACCTCGGCCGGCGGCTGGGCCGCGCTCGATCGCAAGACCGGTGCGGTGCTGTGGACGACGAAAGACCCGCTCGGCAGCCGCGCAGAAGCGGCCGTGAGCGGCGCCAACGGCGTGATCTTCGGCTGCAACCTCGATCCGGTCAACGGCACGATGTACGCCCTGGACGCCCGCAGCGGCAAACCGCTCTGGTCGTTCAACGGCAATGCCGGCTCGCCCACCAACGGAGCCTGCCAGGCCGGCCCATCCATCGCAGACGGCATGGTGTTCTGGGGCAGCGGCAACTTCCAGGGCTTCGGGCCGAAGAAGGTCTTCGCCTTCGGCCTGTAGCGCGGTGACGGTGTCGACCCCGGCGCCGCATCGGCCGGACGGGCAGTCGCGGCTCGATGTGCTGATCGTCGGCGCCGGTTTTGCCGGCCTGTACGCACTGCACAAGCTGCGCGGTCTGGGCCTGCGGGTGCAGGTGCTCGAAGCGGCACCCAGCGTCGGCGGCACCTGGTACGCCAACCGCTACCCGGGTGCGCGGGTCGACATCCAGAGCCTGGAGTATTCGTTCTCGTTCGATGAAGCGCTGCAGCAGGAATGGTGCTGGAGCGAACGCTATGCGTCGCAGCCCGAACTGCTGCGCTACGCCAACCACGTGGTCGACCGGTTTGCTTTGCGCAACGGCATCACGCTGAACACGCGCGTCATTGCGGCGCATTTCGACGAGCTTGCGCCCTGTTGGCACGTGAGCAGCGCCGATGGTCGGGCCTGGACGGCGCGCTTCATGGTGATGGCCAGCGGGCCGCTGTCCACCCCCAACGTGCCGGCGTTTCCCGGCCTGGAAAGTTTTGCCGGGCCGGTGTTGCATTCGGCGGCCTGGCCGCACGAGCCGGTCGATTTCAGCGCTCGCCGTGTCGCGGTGATCGGCACCGGCTCGTCGGCGGTGCAGATGATCCCGCTGATCGCACAACAGGCCGAGGCGCTGACGGTGTTCCAGCGCACCGCCACCTATGCGGTGCCGGCCCACAACGGCCCGCAAGACCCGGAGCGCGATGCGCGCATCAAGGCCGACTACGCCGGCTTTCGGGCCCGCAACCGGCGCATGCGCGGCGGCTTTGGCAGCGAGCTGCCGGTGAGCACCGAGTCGGCGCTGGCGGCCGCGGCGCCGGCGCGCGAGGCCCTGTTCGAAGAACGCTGGCGTTTGGGCGGCTTCAGCCTGCTGGGCGCGTATGCCGACCTCTTGACCGACCTGCGCGCCAACGAATTGGCAGCCGATTTCGTGCGCCGCAAGATCCGCCAGACCGTGCGCGACCCCGCCACGGCCGCGCTGCTGTGCCCGCAGCAGCCGATCGCCTGCAAGCGCCTGTGCGTGGACAGCGGCTACCACGAAACCTTCAACCGGCCCAACGTGCGCCTGGTCGACGTGAGTGGTGACGGCATCGAAACCATCACCCCCGGCGGGCTGCGCGCCAGCGGGCGTGAGTTCGCTTTCGACACGCTGGTGCTGGCGACCGGCTTCGACGCCGTGACCGGCACCTTGATGAAGCTGGACCTGCGCGGCCGCGACGGCCTGCGCATCCAGGACAAATGGCGCGGCGGGCCGCTGAACTACCTGGGCCTGATGACGGCCGGTTTTCCGAACCTGTTCAACATTGCCGGCGCCGGCAGCACCTCGGCGTTCACCAACGTGATCGTGTCGATCGAACACCATGTGGACTGGATCGCCGGCTGCATGGCGTGGCTGGACGCGCGGGGCCACCCCAGCATCGAAGCCGGCGAAGCGGCCGAAGCCGACTGGGTCGCGCACGTCAACGCGGTGGCCCGCCAGACGGTGTTCCTGAGCTGCAACTCGTGGTACCTGGGCGCCAACATTCCCGGCAAGCCGCGCATGTTCATGCCGCTGGCCGGCGGCTTTGCGGGGTATGCAGACCGCTGCGCCGCCGTGGCCGCCAAAGGCTACGAGGGCTTTGTGCTCGGCCCGGCGCGGCAGAATTCGCAGCACTGAACCCGTTCCCCAGCCGACAACCCCAACCCAGGAGCAACAACCGATGGCCGCCTATTTGTTTGCCAATGTGGAAATCACCGACCCGGTGGTGTACGAGCAATACCGCCAGCAGGTGCCGGCCACCATCGCGGCCCACGGCGGCCGCTACCTGGTGCGCGGCGGCGCCACCGAAGTGCTCGAAGGGGGCGGCGAGCCCAACCGGGTGGTGATCCTCGAATTCCCCGACATGGCCCGGCTGCGGGCCTGGTACCACGGCCCCGAGTACACCCCGCTGCTGGCGCTGCGCACCCGCTCGACGAACTCGACGGTGGCGGCGATCGAAGGAGTCTGAGGCGCGGCTCTCTTCAAGCGGCGCTGCGACGCGGCCCTCTTCAAGCGGCGCTGCGACGCCGCTTGGCCGGCTCGGCCACTGGGTCCCAGGCATTCACGCCTTCCACGTTGGCCAGCATGCGCGCCAGCAGCGCGATCAGGGTGCGGCGCTCTTCGTCGCTGAAGTCTTGCGTCAGCAGGCGTTCGCGTTCGAGCGCCTGCACGACCGCATCGTCCTGGTGGCGCTCG
>JANOQS010000487.1:0-1655 GCA_031414975.1 Methylibium sp.
GATGTTGGCGTCCTGCTGCTTGAAGATGTTGAAGCTCACGGCCGGCTGGCCGTTGATGCGCGCCAGCGAGTCGGGCTCGCGCTCGCGTTCCACCAGCGTGCCCAGGTCGCCCAGGGTCACCGCCAGCCCGGCGCGGCGCGCGACCACCAGGTCGGCGAACTGCTTCGGGTCGCGCACGCGGCCCTCCACGCGCAGCAGCGAGTCTTGCACCGGGTCGCTCAGCAGCCCGACCGGCTGGTCGGCGTTGGCCTCGCGCAGCGCGGTGGCGATCTCGGCCGGCGTGACCGCGTACGCACGCAGCCGGTCGGGGGCCAGGTCGATGCGCACCTGGCGAACCGCCAGGCCCGACACGTCCACGCGCGCCACGCCCTCGACGCGCTGCAGGCGCTTGTAGACCGTCTGGTCGGCGATCAGAGACAGCTCGCGGGCGCTGCGGTCGGTGCTCAACAAGGCCATCACCACGGTCGGCTGTGCGTTGTCGCCGTCGAAGCGAACCACCGTCGGCGCTTTGGCATCCTTCGGGAACAGGGACTGCGCGGCGGCCATGCGGTCGCGCACGTCCTGCATCGCACGGCCCATGTCGGCGCTGAGCGTGAATTCCACGCTGGTCTGGCTGCGGCCTTCGAAGCTGCGCGAGGTGATGCGCTTGACGCCGGCAATGCTGTTGAGCGCCTCTTCAGCGAGCTTGGTCACCTCGCGCTCCACCGCCTCGGGCGACGCGCCGGGGTAGGCGATGTCGATGAAGGCCACCGGCAGCGCCACGTCGGGCATCTGCTCCACGCCCAGGCGGGCGTAAGAGAACAGCCCCAGCACGCACAGCGCCACCATCACCATCGTGGCGAAGACGGGGTTGTTGATCGAAACGCGGGTCATCCACATGGTGTGCCGCTCCGCCTCAGCGCGCGCCGGCCGAGGCCGGTGCCGACGCCACCGTGCCCTTGGCCGACTGACCGCCCTTGCCGGCCACCACCACCGCCTTGCCGCCTTCCTTCAGGTTGTCGAAGCGCGCGGCCAGCACCTGCGCGGTGGGGGCCACGCCATCGAGGATCTCGATCCGCCCCTGCGCCGCGTCGCGCCGGCCGGTGGTGACGGTGCGGCGCAGCAGCGCGCCGTGCTCGATCACCCACACATGCTCCTGGCCCGAGGTCTGGCCGATCGCGGCCAGCGGCACCGTCAGGCGCTCGGCCGGGTCGCGCAGTTGCACGCGCGCCATCGCGTACTGGCCGGCGCGGTAAGTCTCTTTCGGGTTCGGCAGCGCGATCGTCACGCCGATCGAGCGTGTGCCGGCTTCGGCCGCCGGCGCGATGCGGCCAATCGTGCCGGCCACCGGCTGCGCCACGCCCTCTACTTGCACCTGCACCGCCATGCCCGGCGCGAGCTGCGCCACCTCGTGCGTGCCCACGCTGCCCACCAGTTCGAGCAGCGACAGGTCGACCAGGGTAAGCACGTTCTGCTCCATGCTGAGCTTCTCTCCCGGCAGCACGTGGCGCTTGGCGACCACGCCGTTGATGGGTGCCACCAGCGCCGCGTCGCGCAGGCTCACGCGGCTGGTGCTGAGCTGCGCCTGCGACGCAGCGAGGAGCGCGCGGGCCGACTCCAGCGCCGCGGCACTCGCCTCGAGCGCGGTGCCCGAGATGAACTGCTGGTCGGCCAGG
>JANOQS010000488.1:0-4424 GCA_031414975.1 Methylibium sp.
CGTTGCAGCAAGGCGTGCAGGGCCCGTTCCAGTGCGGGCACGTCCAGATCGCCCGACAGGCGCAGCGCCTGCGCGCTGTTGTAGGCACCGGTGCCGATCGCCAGCCGCTCGACCATCCACAGTCCTTCCTGCGAAAAGGAGCACGCCTGGGCCGCGCCGGGCCGGGTCGCTGGCACGGATGAAAGCCGCGCCTCCTCGTCGCCATGGGATTCAGAAGACTCGGAGTGCGCCGCCAATTCGGCCACGCTCGGATGTTCGAACAGGCTGGTGGCCGGCAGGTTCAGGCCGAAGCGCTCATTCAGCCGCGCGATCACCCGCGCACCGCGCAGCGAGTCGCCCCCGGAAGCGAAGAAGTTGTCATGCACGCCGAGCGGCCCGCGGCCCAGCATCTCGCGAAAGATCGATTCGAGCGCGCGTTCGCGTTCCGTGCGCGGCGCCACGAAAGCGCGCGCAAGCGCTGCGCCCAGGGCACGGTGCAGGGACCTGCGCTCGACCTTGCCGGTGGCACCGGCCGGAATGGCGTGCACCCGCACGATCTGCGATGGCACCTTGAACGCCGCCAGGCGCGTGAGCAGGTGCGCTCGCAAGACCGGCTCGTTCGCTTCCGATCCCGCGCGCAAGACCACCGCAGCGGCCAGGTCTTCGCCCAGCGACGGGTGCGGCACGCCGAAGGCCGCGGCCTGCAGCACATCGGGGTGGTCGAGCAGCGCATCGTCCACTTCGCGGGGCGAAATTTTTTCGCCGCCGCGGTTGACGATCTCCTTCAGCCGGCCGGAAATGGTCAGCCGGCCCTGCGTGTCCAGGTGGCCGAGGTCGCCGGTGCGGAACCAGCCGTCGTGGAAGGCCTCGGCGTTGGCGGCCGGGTTGTTCTCGTAGCCGCGCGTCAGGCCCGGCCCGCGCACGGCGATCTCGCCTTCCTGGCCGGCGCTCAGCGGCCGGCCCGCGGGGTCGAGGATGGCCACGTCCGCGCCCGCTGCCATGCCCACCGAGCCGGCCGTCTGCTCGCCCGCCTGCACCGGGTTGCTGGCCATCTGGTGCGAGGCTTCGGTCATTCCGTAGGCCTCGACCACGGGCGCCTGGAGCAGCGCCTGCAAAGCCCGCAAGGTGGAGCCCGGCAGGGCCGCCGACGACGAGCGCACGAAGCGGAAGCGGTGCGCCGGAGCCTTTTCGCGATAGGCCGCGCCATGGGCCAGCACCGCCTGGTGGATCGTCGGCACGGCCGTGTACCAGCTCGGCTCGAACGTGGCGATCGCGTCGAAAAAGCCGCGCTCGTCGAAGCCCGGCGTGCACACCACGCTGCCGCCGCCCGACAAGGTCGCCAGCAGCGCCCCCACCAGGCCGTGAATGTGGAACAGCGGCATCACGTTCAGGCAGCGGTCGGCGCCCGACAGCGCCAGGTGCGCGGCGATGTTGCGCGCCGATGCGACCAGGTTGGCCTGGCTCAGCGGCACGAGTTTCGGGCCTGCCGTCGTGCCCGAGGTGTGCAGCAGCAGCGCCACGTCGTCGGGGGTGCAGGGCGTGGCTCCGGTGAGCGGCGCCGGCAACGCACCGATGATGCTGAACTGCCCCGCCGGCGCGGCCTCGTCGAGCTCGACTTCGATGACCACCAGCCCCAGTTCCAGCGCCACCGCGCGCAGCGGCCCGGCCTCGCCGCGCAGCAGCACGATCATCTGGGCGCGCAGGTCTTGCAGATGAAAGCGCAACTCCGCCTCTGAGTACGCCGGGTTCAAGGGCGCGCAGGCGGCGCAGCGGGCCACGCCCAGAAAGGCCAGCGCCATCTCCGGCCCGTTGGGCAGCACCAGCGCCACCCGCGTCGAGGGCGTTGCACCCAGGGCCTGCAGGTGGCCGGCCAGCCGCAGGGTCTGCGCCTGCAGCGCGGCGTGGCTCAGCGCTTGGCGGCCCGGGGCGAGCAGGGCAGGCGCATCACCCTGGCGTTCGGCCTGCTCGTGCAACAGGGCGGCCAGCGTGGCGGGGGCAGGGGTGGCGGGGCGGCGGGCGGGGAGGAGGGCAGGGCGAGTCGGCTTCATGCGTCCGGTTCTTTGGGCTGCGGTCTGGGAGTTTGGGGTCGAGTCTCCGGTGCATCGTGTTTTCCAACCGTACCGTGTGGAAATCGAAACCACAGGCCGGTGTGCAAAAGCACCGCCTTGCACCGGGAGCACCATTGGAACCGGGTTGCGATTGGTTACGCGTCGCCGGCGCAACGGCCGGGCGCTGCGGGCCTTGCCAGCGCGAGCGCAAAGCGGTGAGACTGCGGGCCATGGACTCGACCGCCTTGACCGACCTCCCCGCCCACGCGCTTTCCGCCCTGGTCCAGCACCGCGACGTGTCGTGCCGCGAGGTGATGCAGGCCTTTCTGGCGCGCATCGCGGCCGTGAACCCGGCGCACAACGCCATCGTCAGCCTGCGCGATGGCGACGAGTTGCTGCGTGAGGCGGCCCGCTCCGACACCACGCTCGCGCAGCACGGCAGCCTGGGCTGGATGCACGGCTTGCCGCTGGCTGTGAAAGACATCGCGCTGACCCAGGGCCTGCGCAGCACCATGGGCTCGCCGCTGCTGCGCGACTTCGTGCCCACGGTGGACAGCCTGGTGGTGCAGCGCATGAAGGCGGCCGGCAGCATCGTCATCGGCAAGACCAACGTGCCCGAGTTCGGGCTCGGCTCGCACAGCTTCAATGAAGTGTTCGGCGTCACGCGCAACGCCTACGACTTGTCGCGTTCGGCCGGCGGCAGCAGCGGCGGCGCGGCGGTGGCGCTGGCCACCCGCATGCTGCCGGTGGCCGACGGCAGCGACTCGATGGGCAGCCTGCGCAACCCTGCCGGCTGGAACAACGTGTTCGGCTTCCGCCCCAGCCAGGGCCGCGTGCCGATGTGGCCCGCCGCGGACGTGTGGGTGTCGCTGCTGGGCACCGAAGGGCCGATGGGCCGCACGGTGAAGGACGTGGCGCTGCTGCTCGACGTGCAGGCCGGCTTCGATGTGCGCGTGCCAACGTCGATTGCCGAGACGGAACACTTCGCGGCCGGGCTGGACCGACTGGACTGCCGGGGCGTGAAGGTCGGCTGGCTGGGCAACCTGGCGGGCTACCTGGCCGTGGAGCCCGGCATCACAGACACCTGCGAGCAGGCCCTGCGCCGGCTCGAGGGCCTGGGCTGCGTGATCGAACCCAGCGCGCTCGGCACCTCGCCCGAGGCCGTCTGGCAGACCTGGCTGGTGTGGCGCCGCTGGGTGGTGGCCGCGCGCATCGCGCCGCACCTGGTGAAGCCGGGCAACCGCGCGTTCATCAAGCCGGAAGCGCTGTGGGAGCACGACCAGGGCCAGGGCCTGAGCGGCGTGCAGACGATGGAGGCGAGCACGCAACGCAGCGCCTTCTACCAGCACATGGTGGCGCTGTTCAAGCGCTTCGACGTGCTCGCGCTGCCGAGCGCGCAGGTCTGGCCCTTCGACGCCGGCCTGCGTTGGCCGAGCCACATCAACGGCGTCGAGATGGACACCTACCACCGCTGGATGGAGGTCTCGATCTACGCCACGCTGGCCGGCCTGCCGGCCATCAGCGTGCCGGCGGGCTTCAACGGCGCCGGTTTGCAAGGGCTGCCCATGGGGCTGCAGCTCATCGGCAAGCCGCAGGGCGATGCCGCGCTGCTGCGCCTGGCGCACGCGTACGAGCAGGCGGCGCAGGACGTGATGAAGGTGCGGCCCAAGGCGCTGGTTTGAGCCTCGCCACAGGGCTTACCCGAGGCCCTTGGTGCAGTACATTGCCCCGGACATTGCCAGGCGCTGGCCTGCGAAAGCTCCCCCGATGAAACCCGTCATCAACCACCTGCTCGAAACCGACCTCTACAAGTTCACCATGTGGCAGGCCATGCTGCACGGGCACCCGGAGGCGCAGGCCGAGTACCAGTTCGTGTGCCGCAACCAGAGCGAGATTCCGCTCGCCGAGCTGGTGCACGAGGTGAACGAACAGCTCGACCACCTGTGCACCTTGGCCTTCCAGCCCGAGGAGCTGACCTTCCTGCGCAGCCTGCGCTTCATGAAGAGCGACTTCGTCGACTTCCTGCGCATCTTCCGCTTCCAGCGCGAGTTCATCGAGGTCACGGCCGTCGGGCGCGACCTCGAGATCGTCGCCAAAGGCCCGCAGGTGCACGTGATGGGCTTCGAGATCTACGTGCTGGCGATCGTCAACGAGCTGTACTTTCGCCGCTTCGACCAGAAGGCCGCGCTCGCCGAAGGCCGCCGCCGGCTGGCTGCCAAGCTCGACTCGGTGCGCGAGTTCGGCAAACTCGCCACGCGGCGCCACCCGTTCGAGTTTTTCGACTTCGGCGTGCGGCGACGCTTCTCGGGCGCCTGGCATGCCGAGGTCACGCAGCGGTTGCGCGACGAGGTGCCGCAGTACTTCAAGGGCACCTCCAACGTGCACCTGGCGCGCACC
>JANOQS010000489.1:0-3332 GCA_031414975.1 Methylibium sp.
ATCGGGGTTGTGCACGCCCAAGGCCGCGGCGGTGTTGATGCGCCCGCGTGCGGTCAGCGGCGCGGCCGGTGGCGTGCCCAGGGCGGGCAGCAGCCCCAGCGCCACTTCGACACGCGCGCTGGCATCGGCTGCCGAGGTCGCGCCCGGCGCGCAGGCGCCCGCCAGGCTGGTGCAGCCGCGCGACACCACTTTCACGATGCCTGGCTTGCCACCGGCCGCGAACTGCAAGGTGAATGCCGGTTGCAGCCCCGGCGCGGTCGGCCCGGCCAGGGTCGGGTGGCCTTGCGCCGGGCAACTGCAGGCCCAGCCCGCATCGCTGCGCACGCAGGTCGGCTGCAGCGGCGTGCTGGCCGCGCCGTTCATCCAGGCGTTGCCCGAAAAGCCAGTGGCGTTGCTCTGCCGGCTCAGGAAGCGCTCGCGAAAAGTCGGGGCGGCCGGGTCGCTGCTCGGCAGGCAGTCGGTGCCCACGCGAGCCGGGCTGTTGAGCTGCGCTAACGCCCATTCGAGCCCGGCCTCGGCGGCTTCGAAAGCCTGGGTCGAGCGGTATTGGTTGGTCGCGCTGCGTTGTTCGAACACCAGGTTGCGGTTGGCGAACGCCGCCACCAGCAGCATCGCGAAGAACAGCACCATCGTCACGATCAGCGCGGCGGCGCCGCGTTGGCTTCTGGCGGGCTTGAAGGAGCGCTTCATGGCATCAGACCGGGCAGGTGCCGACGATCGGGTCGTTGCGCAGCCGGACCTGGCTGCGCACGCTGCGGGTGATGCGGGCATCAGCCGTTGCCCGGCCACTGACGACCACCGCCAGGCTGCGCACCCGTTGGCGCGGCGGGCAGGTGGCGGAACTGCCGGCCGGGCAGGGGTTGGCGCAAAAGCTCGCCAGACTGATCTCTTCGACCGTCGGCGTCACGCTGAACTCGTTGACGGTGAGCGTGGTGGCATCCGTCAGCGCCTGCCAATTGCCGGCGCCCAACTGCAGCTCGATCGCGCCATTGCGCAACCGAAAGCCGAACTGCTCGTTGCTGTCGACGGTGTTGTTCTCGGTCGTGTCGCGCGAGAAGCGGAAGCTCGTGTTGTCGGCCGATCCACCGATCGGCGTCACGTCGGTGTAGGGGTTGGCAACCAGCGCGGCGGCCCCGTCAGTGCGAACCCCGGTGTTCGCCGCGGCCCAATAGCCGGCGCGGCGCAGGTCGCGCGTGATCATGTCGGCGGCGGTGCGCAGGTCTTGCATCAGGCGGCTTTCGATCAGCAGGTTGCGGTTCTCGCGCAGGTTGCCGGTCAACAGGCTTGTTGCGGCGGCGACGATGAACAGGCCGACGGCCATGCCGATCAGCAACTCCACCATCGTCAGGCCGCGTTGGGGGCTGGGGCGGTTCATGTCACAGGCTCCAGCATTGCCGGTTCGCGCCTGCGGCGTTGGCTGTGCTGGCGTCCGGCCCCGAGGCATACACCGTGTTGGCGCCTTGCATGCCGAGCTTCAGGAAGGCGCAGTTCGAATCGCGCGCCTGTGCGCCGGTGGCCGTGGCCAGCACCTCGTAGCCGCTGGCCGAGGGGCCGTTCACCTGCAGCGTGTAGTGGCCGGCGGGCGAGGTGGAATGAACGCCGATCTGCGCCAGGCTGCCATAGGCCATGTTGTTGGAGCGCCAGCGTTCCTGCGCCCACTGCACCTGCATCGCCGCCACCACCGCGTCGGTGCGGCGCACCTTCTGCACCTGGCCCATGAAGGACGGGTAGGCGATGCTGGACAGCACCCCGACGACGGCCACCGCAATCATCATCTCGATCAGCGTGAAGCCGGCGCTGCCCCCGCGCGCCGCCATGCGCGGCTGGGGCGGGGCGACGGTGGCAGGGCATGGCGAGGCCATTATCGGCGCGCCGGCCAGGGCGAAGAAAGGTGCAGCGGTCAAGGTCTGGCGGAGCATCAGGCGGGTGGTGTGCATGGCGTTCCTTTGGAATTCAGCAGGCGCGGTAAGCGGGCAGGGTGCTCTGCGGCGAGCAGGAGCGCACGCGCCCCATCACGTTGACCACGTGGTGCACCGCGCGGCCCTGGCTGCCCAGCACCCGCACGGTGCCGGTGGGGGTGCTGGTGCCGTGCAGCGGGTCGAACAACAGCGAGCCGACGTTGGCCTGCACGCTGACGCGCTGCGTGGCCGGCAAGCTCACGGTCTTGATCTGTTCGGCGTCGCCGCTGCACTGCGCCGGGCCGGCGGTGGGGCAGGTGCACAACGCGCTCAGCCCGGTGTGGATCACCCAGCAGCTGGCGTCGGCGCTCGAATGGAAACTCAGCCGCACCGGCTGGTTGCGCGCCACCGCCTCGGAGCGCACGAAGTGGATGTCGGTCGCGAGCTGCGAGGCCACGCCGTCCAGGCGTCGCGCGTCGAGCATGCCGGTCATGCCCGGCGCTGCGCTGGTGGTGACGATGCCCAGCACCGCCAGCACAACCGCTGCTTCCACCAGCGTGACGCCGCGTTGCTGTTTGCCGAGTTGTGGCTTCAGTGTTTTCATGTGCGCTCCGTTCGTTGAACCGATGCACACACTGTAGAAAGCGTTGGCCTGAAGCGCGACCCCATCAGGTGGGTAAGGACGGGCCCCCTTGCGGGTCACCCCCGTTCGGGGGATGGCGGCTCAGATGTCCCGGATGAGCTGCCGAAACTCGTCCACATCCTCGAAGCTGCGGTACACCGACGCGAAGCGCACGTAGGCCACCTTGTCGATGCGCTTCAGCTCACGCATCACCAGTTCGCCCAGGCGCGTGGACGGCACTTCCTTGGCGCCGCTGTTGAGCAGCTTGTCCTGGATGCGCTCCATCGCCGCGTCGATCTGCTCCACGCTGACAGGGCGCTTGCGCAGCGCCAGGCTCATCGAGGCACGGATCTTGGCGGCGTCGAACTCGGCGCGCGTGCCGTCTTTCTTCACGACCGACGGCAGCGCGATCTCGGCCCGCTCATAGGTGGTGAAGCGCTTGTCGCAACCCTGGCATTTGCGGCGCCGGCGCACCACGTCGCCCTCGTCGGACTCGCGTGTCTCGACGACCTGGGTTTCTTCGAAGCTGCAGAAGGGGCAGCGCATTCAGCGACTCGCTCTCACCGCTCTTTTCACCTATACACCGGGAAGTCCTTCGTCAGCGCCGCGACCTTGGCGCGCACCGCGGCGATGTTCGCCTCGTCGCTCGGCCGGTCGAGCACGTCGGCGACCAGGTGGGCGGTGGCGCGCGCCTGCTCTTCCTTGAAGCCGCGCGTCGTCATCGCCGGTGAGCCCAGGCGGATGCCGCTGGTGACCATCGGCTTTTGCGGGTCGTTCGGGATGCCGTTCTTGTTGCAGGTCATGTGCGCCGC
>JANOQS010000490.1:0-1815 GCA_031414975.1 Methylibium sp.
CACGCCGATCCGAAGGCCCTCTACAACGCGCTGAAAGACGCCACGCCGGACGGTGTGGACGGCCACTTCGAGAACGTCGGCGGCGCGATCCTCGATGCCGCGCTGGCGCGCATGAACGCCTTCGGCCGGGTTGCGCTGTGCGGGATGATCAGCGGCTACGACGGCCAGCCGATCCCGATGGCGCACCCGCAGTTGATCCTGCAGTCGCGCCTGCGCATCGAGGGCTTCATCGTCAGCGAACACATGGAGGTCTGGCCCGAGGCGCTGCGCGAACTCGGCGGCATGGTCGCCGGCGGCACGTTGCGTTACCGCGAGACGGTGGCGCAAGGCATCGAAGCCGCGCCGGAGGCGTTTCTCGGGCTGCTCAAGGGCCGGAACTTCGGCAAGCAGCTCGTCAAGCTGGTCTGACCCCCATGCACGCGCCATCGACCCACGACGTCACCAACCAGGCCACGCCGCTGGCCGGCCACAACGTGTACGCGGGTGACCGTGCGTTGCGCGATGCGTTGGCCTTCCACCTGCCGGGGGCGGCCGATGTGCATCGCCATGAACTCGGCGCGCTGCTGGGCACGGCCGAGATGCAGGAGCATGCCCGGCTGGCCAATCTGCACAAGCCCGTGCTGCACACGCACGACCGTTTCGGCCACCGCATCGACGAGGTCGAGTTCCACCCCAGCTACCACGCGCTGCTCGGCGCGGCGGTGGGCGCCGGCCTGCACGGCACGCCGTGGGCGCAAGGCGCCGGAGCGCACATCGAACGCGCCGCCGCCTTCCTGATGTTCACCGAACTCGAACCCTCGGTGCTGTGCCCGATCTCGATGAGTTACGCCGTCACCCCCGCGCTGCGCGCCAATGCGCCGCTGTTCGACGCCTGGTTCGGCAAGCTCACCAGCACCCGCTACGACGCTCGGCCGCTGCCGGTGCAGGCCAAGAACGGCGTGACCATGGGCATGGGCATGACCGAGAAGCAGGGTGGCTCCGACGTGCGCGCCAACACCAGCACCGCGCGCTTCGAAGAAGACACGCCCTGGGGCCGGCGCTATGCCATCGTCGGCCACAAGTGGTTCTTCTCGGCGCCGATGTGCGACGCTTTCCTGGTGCTCGCGCAAGCGCCCGGCGGCCTGAGCTGCTTCCACCTGCCGCGCTGGTTGCCCGACGGCACGCAAAACGCGGTGCAGATCCAGCGCCTGAAGGACAAGCTGGGCAACCATGCCAACGCCAGTTCCGAAGTCGAGTTCGCGGGTGCACACGCCTGGCTGGTCGGCGAAGAAGGGCGCGGCGTGCAGCAGATCCTCGAGATGGGCACCTTGACGCGGCTCGACTGCGCGCTCGGCACGGCCGGGCTGATGCGCCACGCGGTATCGCTCGCGCTGCACCACACCGATCAGCGGCACGCGTTCGGCAAGGCGTTGATCGAACAACCGCTGATGCGCAACGTGCTGGCCGACCTGTGCATCGAGAGCGAAGCCGCCACCGCGCTCGCGTTGCGCCTGGCGCGCGCGGTCGACCGCCAGGACGACCCGTTCGAACAACTGATGCGGCGCATCCTGACGCCGGTGGCCAAGTTCTGGGTCTGCAAGCGTGGCAGCGCGCTGGCGCAGGAAGCGATGGAGTGCCTGGGCGGTAACGGTTATGTGGAAGAGCACGGCGCCGGCACGATGGCGCGCATCTACCGAGAGATGCCACTCAATTCGATCTGGGAAGGGGCCGGCAACATCATGGCGCTGGACCTGCTGCGCGCGCTGCGCAAGCGTGGCAAAGGCGATGCGGACGTGGTGCACGCGCTGGCCACCGAACTCGCCACCGCGCGCGGCG
>JANOQS010000491.1:0-1727 GCA_031414975.1 Methylibium sp.
AGGCTGTCGCGCGCGGGGTTGATCATTTCGCAGCCCAGGCGCACGCCTCTGGCGTCGGCATTGATCGAGCTGATGTGCTGCAGGCGCAGGTGGGTCTGCAGCCGGGTGTCCTGGTCGAGTTCGAGCAGCACGCCGTTGAGCGTGACGCCGGGCGACAGCGGGGGCACGTCGTCGGGCAGGAAGAGGGCGCAGCCGCCGATGCTGACGTCAAGGATGCGCAGGCTCAGCATCATGTCGGGGATCATCGGGTGGCGCACTTTGGCCACCGGCGCGTTGCGCAGGATCGGCCTCACGCGGAAGCTCTCGCGGCGCTGAAAGCGGTACATCTCGCTCGGCATCTGGCACCTCAGTGCCGTGGCCAGGCCGCTGCGCACCAGCACCAGTTCATGGATGTCGAACTGCAGCTTCACGTTGTCCAGGTAACACACCACCACCGCTTCGTCGCATTGCAGGACGGCCTGCAGTTGCGGGTCGTCGGCATTCGCGCTGAGGCTGATGGTGGCGCGCTGCTTGTCCACCGTCCACAGCCGCACCGAGCAGAAGGAACCGTCAGGGCCGTTCAGGATCAGGTTCACGTTGTCGTCGCACAGGCGCTGCAGTGCGGCGGCAATCTCCACCGGCGACGTGAGGCGGAACTCGTTCAGCCCGCCGTGCGTGGCCGCCAGTTCATCCAGCGGCATCGGCAAGGTGTCCATGGTCATGTCTGCCCCTCTCGCGGCGGTCTGTCGTCGTTCAGTGAACCGTGTTGCGCAGCCCGGGCATCGAGCGGTCCAGTTCTTCCAGCCAGGGCTCGGCCAGGCAGCGGATCTCGGCGTCGTTGACGAGGATGCGCTGCATGATGCGCGACTTGAGCTGCGCTTCTTCGGCGCCCAGCGGCCGCTGCGAGGCGGCGTGCTTGAGCTGCGAGATCAGCAGCGCGCAAGCGCTTTCGAGCTTGACCACCTGGTCCCAGTTGCCGGTGCGGGCGGCTTCCAGCATGTCGCTGCTGGCCTGTTCGATGGCTTCGTAGTAGTTGAGCAGGGCGGAGTTCATGCCGTGTCCTTCGGTGCCGTCGTGGTGCCGGTTCATGCCTTCACCCGCGGCGATGCAGGCTGCGCGGCCACTTGGGCGCCGATCTGGTTCCAGGCGTCGCGCAGAGGCTCCACCAGCTTGCAGCATTCTTCCACCGCGGCCACGTCGCTGCGCAGGTTGGCGTGCAGCACGCGGTTGCCAATGTAGGTGTACAGGTCGCTCAGGCCCTGGCCCATGGAGCCACTGGCGGCCACGTTCAGGCCGCCCTTCAGACCTTCGTCGACGATGCGCCCGGCGCGCGTGAGGGCGCGGCACTTGGTCTCGATGTCCTTGTTGCGGATGGCGCCGCGGGCTTCGGTCAGCGATTCGAGCAGGCCGTCATACAGCATCGCCACGAGCCGGTGCGACGAGGCGTTGTCGACCGAAGTGCTGATGCCGACCTGGCGGTACAGACCCGACATTGCGCCGTGGTTCGATCTGCCGGGAGAGTGAGGGGAGGCAAACATCGCGGGGGGGTGTCCTGTGGTGGCGTGATGCTTGTTTATCGACATTCGGGAGCGGGTTCTTGAGCGCTGCCCCCCGATGTCAATGCCTCAAGACCTCAAGGTCTCACATCAGGCCGGCCAGCGTCAGGCCTTGTTCCAGGCCGTGACCTGCTGCGTGATGTAGCTGTTCAGGCCGTTCAGGCGGGTCAGGTTGGTGTCCAGCGCGCTGTA
>JANOQS010000492.1:0-17290 GCA_031414975.1 Methylibium sp.
CGGCTCGCGCGCACGCCCGGCCGGGCACAGCACCAGGCCGCCGCGGGTACTGGCGTGAAAGTCGAGCAATTGCCCGCCGGCGTCGATGCGGATGCGGTAGCCAGGCACCAGCGCCTGCGTGTACAGAACGCCGGGTTGCGGGCAGCCGAGCGATCCGTCGGGCCAGGTCACGCGTTCGGCGCTGGTGACTTTCAACGCGGCAGCGCCGATGCCTGTGCGCTGCGCCGCATCGACCAGCGCGGCTTGCACCGCAGCGTCAAGGCCTTGCGGGGCGCTCACTTCGAGCCCGGACGCGGGCTGCGCCGGCCCCGCTGCGCTTCCGGAAGCGCCGAGTCCGGCAGCGCGAGGCGGCGCCGAGGCGCAGCACACGGAAGCCGCGGCGGCGACCAGCAACGCTGCCACGCCACGCGCTGCGCGCTCGTCGAACCGCCGCACATGCGTCACGACCTCACGACCAGCCAGCGTCCACCACGAACTCTTGCGCGGTGATCATGCGTGCCGTGTCAGCGGCCAGGAACATCACCATGTTCGCGATGTCGGCGCCGATCACGCGGCCCGGAATGCAGTGGTTTTCATCCATCGCCTTCTCGCCGGCATCGTCGAGCCACAGGCTGACCTGGCGCTCGGTCATCACCCAACCCGGCACCACGCAGTTGACGCGGATGTTGGCCGGCCCGACCTCCTTGGCCAGCACGCGGGTGAAGCCCGACATCGCCGACTTGCAGGTGGCGTAGACCGACAGGTCGAGGTTCTTGTTCTTCCAGCTCACCGAGCCCAGGTTCACGATCGCGCCGCCGCCGCGCGCACGCATCGAGGGCAGCACCGCCTGCGTGGCGAAGAAGTTCGGGCGCAGGTTGATGGCCACGCGCTCGTCGAAATATTCGGGCGTGACCTTGTCGATCGAATGACGCTGGTCGTTGGCAACGTTGTTCACCAGCACGTCGACGCCGCCAATGCGTTCGGACAGGCTGGCGATGGTGGCCTTCAGCCCCGCCACCCCGGCCACGTCGGTCACGTCGCAAGGCTCGAAGTGCACGTTGGCGCCCAGGCTCTCGGCCAGCGCCTTGCCAGCCGCCGCCTCGCGGTCCAGAAAGCCGACCTTGCAGCCCTGGCCGGCAAAACCGCGCACGATGTCCGAGCCGATGCCGGTGGCGCCACCGGTGATGATCACGCCCTTGCCGCGCAGGCTGTTGTAGGTGACGCCGGCATAGGTGACTTTCGGGATGGTTTTGCTGCTCATGGTGCGGATCGTCCTGTCGGTTGCGCGGGGGCCGTCACGATAGCACCCGGCGATGCAGGCGCGCACTCCGGTGCAGCCGCGGTGCCGTACAGTTCCCGCATGAAACAAGCAAGTGCGCAGACAAGCGCGCAGACAAGTGCGCCAACAAGCGCGCCGGCCCTGCTGGGCATCGACTGGGGCACCAGCAACCGCCGCGCGTGGTGGCTTGCTGAAAGCGGCGAGGTGCTGGCCGAGATGAGCGACGACCAGGGGCTGCTGGCCTCGCAGGGCCGCTTTGCCGAGGCGCTGCAGACGCTGTTGCGTGGCGGCCCGGCGCTGCCCGCCGACGCTCCGATCCTGATGGCCGGCATGGTCGGCGCCGCGAGCGGCTGGCTCGAAGCGCCCTACATGGACGCGGACCAGCCGCTGGTTGGGTTGGCACACCACCTGATGCCGGTGCCCGCCGCCGGACCGCGCAGTTTCATCGTGCCTGGGGTCTGCTTCTCGGCCCCCGACGGCACGGTCGACGTGATGCGCGGCGAAGAAACCCAGCTGCTTGGCGCGCTGGCGCTGGGCCACGGCGACGGCTGGTACGTGCTGCCCGGCACACACAGCAAATGGGTGCGGCTGCAGGCGGGCCGCGTGGCCGACCTGGCGACCTACATGACCGGCGAGCTGTTCGCACTGTTCACGCAGCACGGCACCTTGAGCAGCGTGACGGGTTCGGCCGCGCCTGAAGGAGCGCCCGACGCAGCGCAACCCGAGGCTTTCACCCGCGGGGTTGCTGCAGCAGCCCGCAGCGGCTTGTCGAACGCACTGTTCGGCTGCCGCGCACAAGTGGTGGCCGGGCGCATGCCGGCCGGCGAGGCGCGCGAATACCTGTCGGGCCTGCTGATCGGCGCCGAGTGGCACGACGTGCTGCGCCGCGCCGGCCGGCCGCCCGAGCGCATCACGCTGATCGGCTCGGCCGCGCTGGCGCAGCGCTATGCGCGCGTGGCCGAAGGCTCGTCCTGCCGCATCACCACGCTGGACGCGCGCGAAGTGCAGCTCGCCGCGTTCAGTGTGCTGCGAACGAAGCTGTGACCCATCCACCGAGGACGCCCGCCATGCCCCGACTTCAAGACTTCCAACCACCGCTGGTGGCGATCCTGCGCGGGCTCGAACCGGAGCGCGCTGCCGACGTCGGCCGGGTGTTGTTCGACGCCGGCTTTCGCATTCTGGAAGTGCCGCTGAACCGGCCTGGCGCGCTGGAGTGCATCTCCCGCCTCGCCGCCATGGCGCCGGCCGGCGCGCTGATCGGCGGCGGCACGATGCTGACCCGCGCCGACGTGGACGCGGTGCGCGCGGCCGGCGGCGGGCTGATGGTGTCGCCCAACTGCAACCCGGCCGTGATCGCCCACGCCGTGGCCGCCGGCATGCTGACGGCGCCGGGCATCGCCACCGCCACCGAAGCCTTCGCCGCGCTCGAGGCCGGCGCCCATGCGCTGAAGCTGTTCCCGGCCGAAACCCTGGGCATCGGTGGCATGAAGGCGTTGATCTCGGTGTTGCCGCCCGGCACACCGCTGTGGCCGGTCGGCGGTGTCACGCCGCAAAGCATCGGCCCGTGGGTGCGCGCCGGTGCCACGGGCTTCGGCATCGGCAGCCAGTTGTTCCAGCCCGGCATGGGTTTGCCGGCGGTGGGCAATGCGGCGCGAGAGTTCACGGCCGCCTGGGCTGATGCCGTGCCGGCGTGAACCGCGCCCGGCGCGGTGCGCATGATGCTTCGCACTGGCGGGCCGCATTTCGTCGCATGGGGCGGGCGGCATTGACGGGCGGGCGGCAGAGTCGGCGCTGAAATGACTTCTCCACCCCTCGAACCCCCGCTGCTTACCCCGAGCGCTGTTCGCGCCGCCCCGCCGTGGTGGCGGCACCTGCTGCGTGGGGCCGCCTTCCTGACCGTGCTGTGCATCGGCATTGCCGGGCTGTTGGCGGCGATGAAGGGCGCCAGCTTCCGCGTGCAACTGGTCTATTCGTTCAGCATCGGACTGTGCTGTTGGATCATCATCGACGTCGGGCGCGTCTTGATTGCGACGTTGATCGACCGCTTGCGCGCCGCGCGCGGGCAGGCGCTGTTGCCGCACGCCGGCTTCCCCGGCTGGCCCTGGATGATCACGATGGTGCTGCTGGGCATGCTGGCCGGTCCGGTGCTGGGCACGTCGCTGGCCGACCTGGTCCTGGGCAAAACGACGCCGAGCCTGCTGCAAATCGGTTCGTCGTCTGCGCAGGTGACGATGCTTCTGACGGTGCTGGCCTCGCTCGCTTCGGTGGTCACCTTGACCTCGATGGAGCGCCTGGCCAACGCACGCGCCGCCACCGAAGCGGCCCAACGCATGGCGGCCGAGAACCAGCTCAAGCTACTCGAATCGCAGCTCGAACCGCACATGCTGTTCAACACCTTGGCCAATCTGCGTGTGCTGATTGCGATGGACCCGGTGCGCGCGCAGGCCATGCTCGACCAGTTGATCGCCTTCCTGCGCGCCACGCTGGGTGCATCGCGCGTTGCGCAGCACCCCTTGGCAGCCGAGTTCGCACGCCTGGGCGACTACCTGGCGCTGATGAAGGTGCGCATGGACACGCGCCTGCAAACCCGCTTCGAGCTGCCAGCCGATCTGGCTGATTGCAAGCTGCCGCCGCTGCTGCTGCAACCGCTGGTCGAAAACGCCATCAAGCACGGGCTGGAGCCGAAGGTGGAAGGCGGGAGCATCGTCGTCAGCGCGGCGCGCGAAGGCGACGATCTGGTGCTGCGCGTGCAAGACAGCGGCGCCGGCTTGTCGCCCCCCGCCAGCCCTGGCAGCGGCGCGACGAGCTTCGGCCTGAGGCAGGTGCGCGAACGCCTGGCCACGCTTTATGGAATGCGCGCATCACTGTCGCTGGCAGAAGACCCGGGGGGTCTCGGCGGCACACTGGCCACCGTTCGCCTGCCGTTCGATGCAACCTGAATTGCAAAGGCTCACGATGCACAAGCCACCCACCGCGCTGATCGCCGAAGACGAACCGTTGCTGGCCGCCAACCTGCGGGCCGAACTGGCGCGCCTGTGGCCCGAGCTGCGCATCGTGGCCAGTGTCGGCCATGGTCACGCGGCGGTCGAGCAGGCGCTGGCGCTGCTGCCCGATCTGCTGTTCCTCGACATCCGCATGCCCGGCCTGAGCGGGCTGGAAGTTGCGCAGGCGCTGGCCGAAGACTGGCCCGGGGCGAGTCCACAAAGCGCGCCGTTGCCGCTGATCGTGTTCGTGACCGCCTACGACCAGTACGCCACTCAAGCGTTCGACCGCGCGGCGGTGGACTATGTGCTCAAGCCGGTGCAGTCCGAGCGCCTGGCGCAAAGCTGCGCGCGGTTGCAGGCCACGTTGCGCCAGCGTGCCGAGCCGCAGGCCGCACCCAGTGCAGCTCTCGAAGCCACGCTGGGCCAGTTGCGCAGCCTGCTCGGCGCGGCCGGACTGGAACCGACGAGCACGGCACCGAAGCTCAGCGTGATCCAGGCCGGTGTCGGCGCCGCGATCCACATGGTGCCGGTGGCCGAAGTGTTGTACTTCGAAGCGGCCGACAAATACGTGCGCGTGATCACCGCCGAACGCGAACTGCTGATCCGCACTTCATTGCGCGAGTTGCTGCCGCAACTCGACGAGCAGCAGTTCTGGCAGGTGCACCGCGGCACCGTGGTGCGTGCCGGCGCCATCAGCACCGCGGTGCGCGAAGAGTCGGGCAAGGTCACGCTGAGCTTGCGCGGCGTGAAAGAGAAGCTGACTGCCAGCCGCCTCTACGCGCACAAGTTCAAGGCGATGTAGGCGGCCGGTCGAGCCCTTCGAACGATCGAACGATCAACCTTCAGCGCTTGCCCGCGCCCAGGTGCTTGCACTCGGGCACCGCGGTCAGTGCACCGCGGCCGTCGAACCACGCCACCAGGTTGTCGACCACCAGTTGCGCCATCGCCTTGCGCGTGTAGACCGACGCCGAGCCGACGTGCGGCAGCAGCACCACGTGGTCCATCGCGATCAGCGCTGGCGGCACATGCGGTTCGTTCTCAAACACGTCCAGGCCGGCCGACAGGATGGTCTTGTTCTTCAGCGCCTCGACCAGCGCCGCTTCGTCGACCACGGTGCCGCGGCCGACGTTGATCAGGATGCCTTCGGGCCCGAGCGCCTTCAGCACCTCGGCGTTGACCATGTGGTGCGTCTCGGCACCACCGGAAGCGACCACGAGCAGCACGTCGCATTCGCGCGCCAAGCCCAGCAGGGTCGCGTGGTAACGGTAGGGCACGCCCTCCTGCGGCTTGCGGCCGTGGTATTCCACCGTCACGTCGCAGGCGTCGAGCCGCTTGGCAATGGCCTTGCCGATGCGCCCGAGGCCGAGGATGCCGACCTTGCGCTCGCGCAAGGTGGTGGTCAGCGGCATCGCGCCCTTGAGCCAGTGGCCGGCGCGCAGATAACGATCGGCCTGCGGAATCTGGCGGATGGTGGACAACAGCAGGCACATGGCCAGGTCGGCCACCTCGCCGGTCAGCACGTCGGGCGTGTGCGTCACCACCACGCCGCGGCGTGCGGCTTCCTTGGCGTCGACATGGTCGTAGCCCACGCCAAGGCTGGAGACGATTTCGAGCGCCGGCAGGGTGTCCAACAACGTCCCATCGATGCGCACATGGCCACCGGCCACTGCCACGCCGCGAATGCCGGCGCGCGCTTCGCGCACCAGTTCGAAGCGCTGCGCCAGGCCTTGTTCGATCACCGGCACCGGGGCGCCGATCACCAGCAAGGATTCTTTGGAGGTCATGGCCGGATCCTGTCGAAAAGTCGTGATCCAGCGATGGTAACTGGGGCCATGCAAGGCAGGCGCAGACGGTCTCGAAAAGCGCGAAAGGCGCCCGCAGGCGCCTTTCAGTCAGGTCATCGAACCCCGATCAGTGACGGCCCTTCCGGTCGTCGCGACGGTCGTGGCGGTCCGCAATGCCGTCGCGGTCGCGGTCGCCGTAGTAGCGGTTGTCGACCCGGTCGTAGCGGTTCGGCACACCGTCGTGGTCGCGGTCGCCGTAGGCGGTGTGCCAACGGTTGTCATGGCGGTCGTAGCGGTTCGGGATGCCGTCGTGGTCACGGTCGCCGTAAGCGCCTTTCCAGCGCTTGTCGTGGCGGTCGTAGCGGTTCGGCACACCGTCGTGGTCGCGGTCCCAGCCGCCGCCCTGCACGATCACCGGCACCGGGCGGTACACGACCCGAGGCTCAGGTTGGTGGTAGACCACTGGCGCAGGCTGGTAGACCACCGGGGCAGGCTGGTAGACCACCGGCGCCGGCGCGTAAACCACCGCAGGCTGGTGCTGCACCACGACGCGTGGAAGCGGCGGCAGCGGGAAGTTGGAGATCACCGTGGCGACATTGGGCAATTCGATGCCGACGGACCAGTTCACGTTGCCGCCGGCTTGAGCGGCGCCGGCAGCCAGCAGCGTGGCGGTGGCGGCAAGGGCAGCGATCAGGGGCTTGTTCATCTTCCGTTTCTCCTTGGGGGGCACGCAGCAATTGCGGGCCTGAGCCAACAACGGAGCCCGGCAAACGGCTGTTGACCATCCGGCATGTCAAAAAAGGTAAAGCTCCTGTGTACAAAGGTGGCGCCGCAGCCTGTTTTGCAGGGGCCAGAAGACCCCGCCGATAGAATGAAGCATGACCGCAGACGCCGCCGACACCAGCAAACCAAGCAACTTTCTGCGCCAGATCATCGAGCGCGACCTGGCCCAGGGCACCTACGCCGGCCGCACGTTCGCAGGCACGCCGGGCGATGCGGCGCACCACGCCGCCGGCCCGGCCGACCCGGCCCGCATCCGCACCCGATTCCCTCCCGAGCCGAACGGTTACCTGCACGTGGGCCACGCCAAGAGCATCTGCCTGAACTTCGGGCTGGCGCGCGAGTACGGCGGCGTGTGCCACCTGCGCTTCGACGACACCAACCCCGAGAAGGAAGAGCAGGAGTACGTCGACGCGATCGTCGAGATGGTCAAGTGGCTCGGCTTCGACTGGGAAACGCCCGACCCCTTGCACCCTGGCGCAAGCCGCAGCCACCTGTACTACGCGAGCAACTATTTCGACTTCATGTACCGCGCCGCCGAGGCGCTGATCGAAGCCGGCCATGCCTACGTGGACGAACAGTCGGCTGATGAAATGCGCCACAACCGCGGCGACTTCGGTCACGCCGGCACCAACAGCCCGTTTCGCGAGCGCTCGCCCGCCGAGAACCTGGCGCGCTTTCGCGAAATGCGTGACGGAAAGCACGCTGACGGCGCGATGGTGCTGCGCGCCAAGATCGACATGGCCAGCCCGAACATCAACCTGCGCGACCCGGCGCTGTACCGCATCAAGCGCGCCACGCACCACAACACCGGCGACCGCTGGTGCATCTACCCGATGTACACCTACGCGCACCCGATCGAAGACGCGCTCGAGAACATCACCCACAGCGTCTGCACGCTCGAGTTCGAAGACCAGCGGCCGTTCTACGACTGGCTGCTCGACACGCTGTGCACGCTCGGCCTGACGAAACAGCCGCGCCCGCACCAGTACGAATTTGCGCGCCTGAACCTGACCTACATCGTCACCAGCAAGCGCAAGCTGCGCCAGTTGGTCGATGAAGGCCACGTCGACGGCTGGGACGACCCGCGCATGCCGACGCTGGTGGGCATGCGCCGGCGCGGCTACACGCCCGAGAGCCTGCAACTGCTGGCCGAACGCAGCGGGGTCAGCAAGGCGGGTGGGTGGATTGACTATTCGTCGCTCGACATCGCGCTGCGCGACGACCTCGACGCCAAGGCCCCGCGCGCCTGCGTGGTACTCGACCCGCTCAAGCTCAAGCTCACCAACTTTGCCGAGGTGTTCGGCAGCCCTGCGCACCGCGAGCCCTGCCATGCGCCGGTGCACCCGGGCCACCCCGAAAGAGGCCAACGCGACTTCGTGCTGACGAACGAAGTGTGGATCGAGCGCGAAGACTTCATGGACGTGCCGAGCAAGGGCTTCTTCCGCCTGAGCCCGCCGCGCGTGGACGCGGCCGGTGCGCAGCAAGCCGGCAGCAAGAGCCGGCTCAAGTACGGCTACGTGATCGAATGCACCGGCTTCGAGAAAGACGCGCAGGGCCAGGTCAGCGCCGTGCTCGCCACGCTGGTTCCCGACACCAAGAGCGGCACACCGGGGGCCGACGCGGTCAAGGTCAAGGGCGTGATCACCTGGGTCAGCGCGGCCGCCGGCGTGCCGGCCGAAGTGCGCCTGTACGATCGCCTCTTCACCGAAGCCCAGCCCGACGCCGGCGGGCGCGACTTTCTGACGGTCCTGAACCCGAACAGCAAGAAGACCGTGCTCGGCTATGTGGAACCGGGCCTGGCCGCGGCGCAGGCTGACGAGCGCTTCCAGTTCGAGCGCCACGGCTACTTCGTCGCCGACCGCAAGGACCACGCGCCGGGAAAGCTGGTGTTCAACCGCACGGCGACCTTGAAAGACACCTGGAGCAAGTAGCGAGGACACGATGCTTGTGCAACGTCACCCCGTTCTGATGCTGTGCCTGCTGGCCACCGCGGGTTGCGCATCATCGGCCGGCAAGCCGCCGGTGGCCGCGCCGCAGGCCGCTGCCGCGCCGTCAAGTGCCGCGCTGTCAAGCACCGCGCTGCCGCCGCCGGGTCTGTCGCCGCAGGACATGAATGCGCTCACCGCACACCACAACAAGGTGCGCGCCGACGTCGGCGTCGGGCCGATGACATGGTCGAATCAACTTGCCGCCTACGCGCAGCAGTGGGCCGAACAGCTGGCCATCTCCGGCTGCCGCATGAAGCACCGCAGCCCGAACGCCTACGGCGAGAACCTGTTCCAGGGCACCTTCGGCGCCTTCACCGCGGTGGACGCCGCCAAGGCCTGGGAGACCGAGAAGAAGGACTACCGCGGCGGTGTGCTGACCGAGGCCAACTGGGCCCCGGCCGGCCACTACACGCAGATGGTGTGGCGCCAGACCACCCAACTCGGCTGCGGCCAGGCGATCTGCAACAACACGCTGATCGTGGCCTGCAACTACAACCCGGCCGGCAACGTGCTCGGGCGCAAGCCGTACTGAAGGCGTGATCAAGCCCGCCGGTCCTTCGCTCGACAAGGTGGGCGCCGTGACGCCGGGCAGCCCGGTCGAGCGTGTGCGCGGCGATGTCGGGCGCCTGCTGGTCGCGGTGCAGCAGCCGGCCGCCCCGGGGGCGAGCTTCACCGTCGGAGAATCGGTCAGCGCTCGCCTGGTGGAGCCGCTGCCGGGCCGGCAATGGCTGGCCGTCGTAAAGAACACGGTGATCACCCTGCAATGGCCTGCCGGCGCCGCCGCGCCCACGCAAGGCGGAACGCTGGCGCTGCAGGTCGCGTCGCTGACGCCCCGTCTCAGCTTCGTGCTGGCGGAGGCCGCACCCTCTGCCCCGGTCCACGGCGCCGTGGCGGTGCAACTCAGTGCGGCAGCGCAGTCGCTGAACGCGCTGGTGCAGGCCGGTGCGGCGACGCTGGCGTCTGCACACGCCCACGCGCACGCCCCCGCGCACCCCCACGCACCCGTGCTGCTCGGCGACCCGGCCGCGCCGCCGGCCGAGCGGGCGCAGGCCGTCGCGCAGGCCATCGTGCACAGCGGGCTGTTCTACGAATCGCACCTGTTGGCCTGGGCCGAAGGCCGCATGCCGCTGGCCAGCCTGAGCCGCGAACCGCAAGCGCAGCTGCCGACGCGCGACGCGCCCGCCGCCGCGCGCGAAGCCGCCAGCGCAGAACTCGGCGGCGTGCTGCAACGCCAGCTCGATGCGCTGGACGGCAAGCCGCTGGCCTTCGCCGGTTTCGCCTGGCCCGGCCAGCCCGCGCAGTGGAGTCTGCAGCGCGATCCGCCCGACGTGCGTGACGACGAACCCGGCGAGCGCCCTGCCGGAGTGGGGGAGCCGCCCGAGGCATGGACCACGCAGATCCGCCTCGACCTGCCCCGCCTCGGCGCACTGGGAGCGCAATTGCGCGTGGCGGGCGCACAGGTGACCTTGGCGATGACGCTGGACAGCGCCGACAGCGCGGGCCTGCTGACCACGCACCGCGGCCGCCTGGCGGCGGCGCTTCAAGCGGCCGGCCTGACCCTTGCGGCCATGACCGTGCAAGCGCCAGACCCCACCCCATGAACTCGCCGAAAAAACCGGAGCGCCCTTCCGCCGTTGCGCTGTCTTATCGGCCCGGTCAGAGCGCACCCAAAGTGGTGGCCAGGGGCTACGGGCTGATGGCCGAACGCATCGTCGAACAGGCGCGCAGCGCGGGCTTGTTCGTGCACGACTCGCCCGAGCTGGTGAACCTGCTGATGCAGCTGGACCTGGACGACCAGATCCCCGAGCCCTTGTACCGGGCCGTGGCCGAGTTGCTCGCCTTCGTGCACTTTCTGGAGCAGCAAGCCGCTTCGCCCCGGCCCGCACGCCCTGCCGGGCCGGCGATGAACGTATGAACTTGGCGCCGGCCAACGCCGACCTCGTCGCTCAGGCGCGCCCGCTCAACTGCTGCTTCAGCGCGTCGATTTCGGTCTGCATGCTCTGCATCAACTGCACGTACATGCCGAGCTGCTGGCCGGTCGCGCGCAACTGGTCGCTCAGGCGCTGGCACAAGGCCACCATCAGCTTGGCGCCGACGCGCGGGTACTGCTCGATCAACTGGTCGAGCGCGCCGCGCGACAGCACCGCCGCTTCGATGCGGCTGGTGGCCACGCAGGTGGCCGAGCGCGGCGCCCCGTCGAGCAGGCCCATGGCGCCGATCACGTTGCCCGGCCCGAGCACCGAGATCACCACCGGCTCGCGGGTCACGGCGTCGGTGGTCTGCACCGACACCTCACCGGTCAGCACCAGCAGCATGTAGCCGGTTTCCTGCTGGTCGCCTTCCTGGATGATGGTGGCGCCGGGCGCAAAGCCCACGAGCCGCATGAAGGCCACGACGCAGGCCGACTCTTCCGGGCTCAGCTGGGCCAGTGCGGTGGGTGTGCGCAACAGCTTGATGGCCGTGGCCGCCAGCACCGGCGACTTCTGCGTGGAACGCGGGTGGTCGGCCCCGGTGTCCTTGCTGTCCAGGGTGCGCCAGAGTTCGGATGGAACGGTATCCATGGTGGCCAGGAGGGGGTCGTGCGGGAACCGCATTGTGCCGGCGGATGGCTTGAGCGGGTTGCACCACAATGTTCGCATGATCCGACGATCCCGACCCGCTTTCACGGCCGCCCTGCTGGTCGCGGCTGGTGCGTTGCCGAGCGGCCCGGCGCAGGCCCTCGACATCTCCCGCCCGGTCCCCGGCGGCGTGGTCACACTTGAATTGGGGCCTTCGGCCGAACGCCCGCAGGTGAGCCTGCCGAACGGGGTGCGGGTGCTGGTAATGGGTGACCGCGGCGGCTGGAAGGCAGTCGTGGGCGTTCCCTTGAGTGCCGTGCCCGGCAACGCGACGCTGCTGGTGCGCCGCGCCGGCCAGCCCGAACCACAGCGCAGCAGCTATGCCATCGGGCCGATGCAATACGCCGAGCAGCGCCTGACCGTGGCCCCTGGCAAGGTGGACCTGTCCAAGGCCGATCTGGCGCGCTATGAGCGTGAGCGCGCGCACCAGGCGCAGGTGATCGCCACCTTCAGCGACACGCCGCCGCCCGAGCTGAGCTTGCGCGCGCCCGTGGCAGGCCCGCGCTCCAGCTCGTTCGGGCTGCGCCGCGTGTTCAACGGCCAGTCCCGCAACCCGCACAGCGGCATGGACATCGCCGCCCCGACCGGCACGCCGGTGTTTGCGCCACGCGCCGGGCGGGTGATCGACACCGGCGATTACTTCTTCAACGGCAAGACGGTGTGGCTGGACCATGGCGCGGGGTGGCTGACGATGTACTGCCACCTGAGCGACATTCAGGTGCAGGTGGGTGATCGGCTCGCGGGTGGCGATCGCCTCGGGTCGGTCGGCGCCACCGGCCGGGTGACCGGGCCGCACCTGCACTGGTCCGTCAGCCTGAACCGGGCGATGGTGGACCCCGGCCTGTTCCTGGCTGCCGACGCGCCGGCCGGTGCACCGGCCGGCGTGCTTTACGATCGGGAAACAAAGCCTGGTCAACAGCCGGGCGATCGGCCCCGTTGAAGAACCCACGGGCCACTCACCGGCACCGAGGAGACCCACGATGAAGGCTTACATCAACCGCCGCAGCCTGGCCGTGATCGGCGTGCTGCTCGCCAGCCAGTTGCTCAGCGCCTGCATCATCTTGCCGCGGCCGTACCTGCCTCGGGCCGTGGTGATCGAGCCGGGCCACCCGGGTCATGGCCCTGGCCAGGGCGAGTACCGCGACCGGCGCGGCCGCCGGTACTGAGTCGGCCCGCCCGGCTCAGTGAGGTTTGCGCGGCTCGCCCGTGTCGCGCGGCGAGTCGCGAGGCTCATGCGAACCGCGACGCGAGCCAGGCGGTCGGCCGAACGACTTGGGGCGCAGCACGTTGCCGTCCCGCTCCACGCCAGTGCGGGCGCGGGCAATGGCCTCTTCGGCCAGGCGTGCGGCCTCCTTGCGCGACGAGCGCCAGTGCCACACCCCCCGTGCCCGGGCGACCAGCCCCTGCCAGAAGCGCTGCGCCGCCGAGTCCAGCCGCCAGCGATAACGCTCCGGCATGAACAGGCGCACCAGCAGCACCAGGCAGACGGCAGCCACCAGCAGGGCAAACGACTTTTCGACCATGGTGCCACTGTAGTGCTTCTGAACCGAACGCACACGTCGCCGCCTTGTCGCTGCCGGTGTTCCGGTCAACAATGGCCCCGATCGATCCACCTTCGGGTCGGCAGGCTTGGCGCAACCGCATGAACTCTGATCCGACGACCCACTCGAAACGCGCCGGACTGCGGGCCGTTCGCACTGCGCTGCTGGCCCTGGCGACCACGCTGCTCGCCAGCGCGCCGGTGCTGGCCCCAGCGCAGCCCGCGAGCCCGTGGGAAATCGCGGGCCGGCAAGGGCTGATCCAGGTCGTCATCGTGCCGCCGGCCCAGTTGCGCAACCGCGCTGCCTACGCGCAGCAAGTGGGTTTGCTTTGTGCGCCGCAGGTGACCTGCTTCATCAACTTCTTCAGCAACTCCACCGGCGCGCCAGTCGGCGTGCCCTTGCCCGATGCGATCGCCCGCGAACCCACGGCCATCTTCAGACGTTCGGCCAAACAGGGCGCGGAAACATTTCGCTGGAGCTGCCGAATGGGCAGCGACGAAGGCAACTGCTTCTGATGCGCTGACTCGCAGCGCGGTGCAACGCGCCGACGCGCTCAGCGCTGGCTGCGCGCCTTGCGCTTGTCCAGTTCGGCCAGCTGCGTCTTCAGCAGGGCCAGCAGCACGCGTGCGTTGGCCTCGGTCATCAGCAGCCGGGTGGTCGGCGTCGTACCGTCGGCCGAGTGCGGCGCCGGCAGCACCGAAGCCTCGATCTGCGCCTCGATCAGCCCGTTCGCGTGGCTCATCGCCTTGAGGCGCTGCACCTCGATGTGATAGGTCTTCAAGGGCACTCTCCGTGGGACCATGCGGTGCTGAACAGCCGCTCGCTCACCAGCACCGGGTCGTTGACAGTGCGCACCGCGGCATACGCCGCCTCGGCCTGCGGGTAGCGCCGGCGCAGGTAGTTGAGCCACTGCTTCAGGCGCCCGGCGCGGGCGCGCGGTTCGATGTGGGCCTTGATCAGTTGCCAGAACTCGGCCATCAGCGGCAGCAGCGCGGGCCAGCCCAGTGGCGCGTGGCCGGGCCGGGCGATCGCCAAGGCCAGGCCGGGGTCGCAGACCTGGCCGCGACCGAGCATCAGCGCGTCGCAACCGGACTGTTCGCGGCAGCGCAGCGCGTCTTCCACACTCCAGATTTCGCCGTTGGCGATGACCGGAATCGCCACCTGCGCGCGGATGTCGCGAATGCGCTCCCAGTAAGCCGGCGGCCGGTAGCCGTGCGCCTTGGTGCGCGCATGCACCACCAGTTCGTCGGCGCCGCCGCTTTCGATGGCCTGGGCGCATTCCACCGCGCGCGAATCGCACAGGTTGCCCAGGCGCATCTTGGCCGACACCGGCATCGCACGCGGCACCGCGCGGCGCACCGCCGCGACAATGCGCGCCACCAGTTCCGGGTCGTCCAGCAATGCCGCGCCGCCGCCATGCCGGTTCACCACCTTGGCCGGGCAGCCGAAGTTGAGGTCGATGCCGGCCGGGCCCAGGGCCGCGAGCCTGCCGGCGTTTTCGGCCAGGCAGGTCGCGTCGGACCCCATCAGCTGCGCACGCACCGGCACGCCGGCACGTGTGCGCCCACCATGCTCCAGCTCGGGCACGACGCGGATGAACGCGCGCTCGGGCAGCAGCGTGCCGGAGACGCGGATGAACTCGGACACGCAGCGGTCGATGCCGCCCACGCGCGTCAGAATGTCGCGCAGCGTGTGGTCCAGAAGGCCCTCCATCGGGGCGAGCAGCAGGGTCATCGGGGCAGGCCCATCTGAAGATTGGCGCCTGCGTTACGCCGTTGGCCGGACCGCGCGCCAACTGCGTTGAGCGCCCGTGACCAGCAGCAGCACCAGCGCTCCGGCGACGATGCCGACCAGCCCGTCCATCAGGGTCGGCGCGACCGCCTTGAGCGCGCCGCCGATGCCGGCCAGACCGCCGATCTGCGCCGCCAGCCCTTCGATCCCGTGGTGCAGCGCCGGAATCCCATGCGTGAGGATGCCGCCGCCGACCAGGAACATCGCCGCGGTGCCGGCAATCGACAGCCCTTTCATCAGGTAGGGCGCGGCCTGCAGAATTCCCTTGCCGAGGCTGCGTTGCAAGCCCGCCCAAGCGCCCTCGCCCGCCTGGCGGCTCAAGTACAGCCCGCCGTCGTCGAGCTTGACGATGCCCGCCACCAGGCCGTAGACGCCAACCGTCATCAACACGGCCATGCCGCACAGCACCGCCACCTGGGTCACGAACGGCGAGGCCGAAACCGTGCCCAGCGTGATCGCGATGATCTCGGCCGACAGGATGAAGTCGGTGCGCACGGCGCCCTTGATCTTGTCCTTCTCGAAGGCCACCAGGTCCACGGCCGGGTTGGCCAGCGCGCTCACCAGTTCGGCGTGATGAGCCTGGTCTTCTTCCTTGGCGTGCAAGAACTTGTGGGCCAGCTTCTCGAAACCTTCGAAGCAGAGAAAGGCGCCGCCCAGCATCAGCAACGGCGTGACGGCCCACGGCGCAAACGCACTGATCGCCAAGGCCGCCGGCACCAGGATGGCCTTGTTGACAAACGATCCCTTGGCCACCGCCCACACCACCGGCAGTTCGCGGTCGGCCTTCACGCCCGAGACCTGCTGGGCATTCAGCGCCAGATCGTCGCCCAGCACGCCGGCGGTTTTCTTGGCCGCGACCTTGGTCAGTAGGGCCACGTCGTCGAGCACGGTGGCGATGTCGTCGATCAGGGTCAGCAGGTTGGCGGCGGCCATGAAATGGGCTCCTGGGTGAAGTTCGCGCATCGTAACGGCCGTTGACCCGGGCCGGCCCGCCCCCCCGGAACGCCGACAAAGTCTCGCCGATGCCCGCTTTGCACCACATCACCGACCATTTCCGTGCCGGCTGGCGCCTGACGCCCCGGATGACCCTTTCAACGCGAGGGGCGAAATCCAACAATCCACCTGCGGCATATCGCTGCATTGGAAGCCGAGTCGATGAAGACGACCCTGATTGTGATGATGTGGCTGCTCGGTCTGGGCGCCCTCGCGGGAGGCTGCAACAGGCTGCACGCCGAGCCGCTGGAGGCAGCGAACCGCTCAGCGCAGCCGAACGCAACGCCGGTCGCGGACCACAACACCCCTGCGGGCCGCGCCCGCCATCGCGGTGTCTCGTTCGGCACCGAGGAGAACAGTTGATGAGTCAGATGGCTCAGTACTTCGGCGCCGCCTGGCCGTGTCTGCTGCTCGCGGGCGCCTGGAGCCTGGTCTGCGGCTGGTTCCTTCGCCACGCGTCGGCGGCGCCGACCGAAGAGGCCGGCGCGGCCCGCCTGGCCGCTGCACTCGATCAAGCGCAGCGGCTCGAAGCCGAAATGAGTTCCAAGCAGAGCCAGATCCAGGCGCTCGAGTTAGACCTGGTGAAACAGCGCCACCGCGTGGCCGACGTGGAGGCCACCAGCGCGGCCGAGCTGCAGATGCTGACCATGAAACTGGCCTCCAACGGAGCCAAGGCGGCCGGCTTTGACCAGGCCCGCGAAACCTCGCTGAAAGCCATCGAGGAACGCGAACGCGCCGTCGCGGTGCTCACCGAGCGGCTCCACGCGGCCGAGTCGGTGATGGCCGAATCCCTGGCTCAAGCCCAGGCGCACCAGTTTGCCGGCGCCAAGGCCGCCGCCGACCTGGCTGCAGCGCAAAACGCCTGGAACATCGAACGCGCCACGCTGGTGGACGAGCACCGCCTCAAGCTGGCCGCACAGGAACGGGCCCATGCACAAGCGCTGCGCGGCTCCGGCAGCGCGGAGGCAGCGCAGGCCAGCCGGATGGAGGACATGGCGCAGCTCGAAGCCCGGGCCGATGCGTTGGCCACCAAACTCGAGGCAAGCCAGGCCGCCCTGCGCATCAAGAACGACGCGTTGGGGACCCTGGAGCGGCGCCTGATGCTGCTGTCGCCACTGCCGGCCCGGGTCGCCCTGGCCGAGAGTGAACTGGCAACCCTGAGGCGCACCCTCGACGAGCGCGACGCTACCTTGGCGCGCTTGTCGATCGACATGTACCGATCGACCGAAGCCGGGCGGCGGCGAGACGACCTGAAGCTCATTGAAGGCATCGGCCCGAAGATCGAAATGCTGCTCAACGATGCCGGCTACCTGCTCTTCATTGACCTGGCCGACTCCACGCCCGAGGCGCTCGCTGCCGTGCTCGAGCGCTCGGGCCCACGATTCGCGCTGGCTCGCACCGACACCTGGCCGCAACAAGCGCAATTGCTGGCCACCGGCGACATCGCGGGCTTCCGCAAGCTGACCGACGAACTCAAGGGCGGTGTGCGGCGCTAGGAGCGTGGGCGGCAGAAGGCGTCGAAGCGAAACGTGCGAAAACCGAGTACCGCG
>JANOQS010000493.1:0-8646 GCA_031414975.1 Methylibium sp.
TGGCCATCAGCAAACCGAGTTCGTCGGCTTCGAGCTCGCCCTGCTGGATCACCGGTTCCATCGCCTTGAGCAGCCCGATGTTGTAGTCCATCTCGGTGTACATGTCGCGCACCGTGCGCGGCACATGGCGCGGCAGCAGCATGCGCGCGAACGTGAGCGCCTGGCGTTCGTGCTCGAGCACGCTGTGCGCCATCTCGTGGGCCAGCACGAAGGCCAGCGCCTCGTCCGTCTGCGCGCGCCGGTCGATGAAGCCTTCAGAGATCACGATCTGGCCGCCCGGCAGCGCCATGGCTTCAACGTCGTCCAGCCGAACCACCGTGAGCGACCAGCGCAGCCCCAGCGAACGCGCCGACTGCCAGCGCGCCACGTCCACCAGCCGCGCAAAGACGGCATCAAGCCGCTCGCAGTGGCGCTGGCAGCCCAGCCGCTGGGACTTCTCGGCACGTTGCACGAGCGCGCTGGCGGTGCCGCGCGTGGCCTGCTCGACCTCGTCGTGCGACCAGCCCAGGGCCACCGGCTCGTAGGTCAGCGCGGCCGCGTGCGCAGCGCCGACCAGCAGCGTCGACAGCACCCCCAGCACACCACGAACAAGACGGTCCATGCGCGGGAACCTCCGAGATGCAGGGTACGACCGATGACAGTTTGATGACAACCCCTTGGTTGCACGCAGAGCGTGAAGGGTTCTGCGCATTTGGCGAGCGCGACAGGCCTTCACGAATCCCTTGGTGTCGAACGCCTGGTCGGCACCGACCGTCACGCGTTTGCCGGGCTTGGCGCTGGCTGTCTGTTAGCCTTTGCCACGATGCTTCACGACCCCAGCCGCCACGAAGCCCTGTTGCCGATCGCCTGGGACAAAGGCGCTGCGCGCGCGGCCATCGATCGCATCGTGCGCGACACCGAAGCGCAACGCCGGCCCGACGGCGACTGGCGCCTGCACCCGCGCGACGTGGACCCCGGCGAAGACGCGGATCACTCCGCCACCGGGCTGTACTACGGCACCGGCGGTGTCGTCTGGGCACTGCAGTACCTGCAGGCGGTGGGTGCGGCAAAGCTGTCGCGCGCGTACCTGGGCAACGAGGCCGAACTCGACGCGCTGCTGGCCCGCAACCACGCCCGGCTGCAAAGCTTCGGCAGTCAGGACTTCGCCTCCTGGCTGATGGGCGACACCCCGCTGCTGATGCTCGCCTACGGCCAGCGGCCGAGCGACGAGCTGGCCGACCGCCTGGCCGCGCTGATCGGCGCCAACATCGACCACCCCGCCCGCGAGCTGATGTGGGGCGCCCCGGGCACGCTGCTGGCCGCGTTGTTCCTGCACCAGCACACCGGCGACACGCGCTGGGCCGCGCTGTTTCGCACCACCGCCGAGCGGCTCTGGTCGCAGCTCGAATGGTCGGCGGAACACGCCTGCCAGTACTGGGTGCAGGACCTGTACGGCCACCGCAGCAGCTACCTCGACGGCGTGCACGGCTTCGTCGCCACCGCGTCGCCGCTGATTCGCGGCCGCCACCTGCTCGGGCCCGACGCTTGGAGCGCGTGGGAGGGCTGCATTGCCAACACCGTCACCCGCACCGCCACCTGGCAGGGCTCGATGTGCAACTGGCGCCCGCAGCTCGATGCGCCGGCCAGCGCCGCGCCGAAGCCGCTGCTGATGCAGTTCTGCCACGGCGCACCGGGCTTCGTGGTGTGCCTGGGCGACTTTCCCGGCAAGTCGCTCGACGCCGCGTTGCTGGCCGCCGGCGACGCCACCTGGGCCGCCGGCCCGCTGGCCAAGGGCTCCAACCTGTGCCACGGCACCGGCGGCAACGGCTACGCATTCCTCAAGCTCTACTGCCGCACCGGCGACCCGCTGTGGCTCGACCGTGCGCGCGCCTTCGCGATGCACGGCATCGCGCAGACCGAGGCCGAAACGCAGCGCCACGGCCGCCTGCGCCACTCGCTGTGGACCGGCGACCCCGGCTTTGCGATCTATCTGTGGGACTGCGTGCGCGGCGCGGCGGAGTTTCCGACGCTGGATGTGTTCTTTGCTGCGGCGCCGCCCGGCTGAGCTGCCGACAGGGCTGGCTGTACGCTGCGCGGCGCAGCGAACAGCTTTGAGAACCAAGGCCACCCGTCGCGCGACTGACGGCCGGCACGCAGAGCGTCATGATGATAAAGTAAGGATTCCTTACTTCAGGGCTTGGAGCATGCTTGCAAAGATCACCTCCAAGAACCAGCTCACACTGCCCAAGAGCATCACGGCCTCGATCGGTCCGGCCGAGTACTTCGATGTCGAGGCTCGAGATGGCCAGATCATCCTCACGCCAGTGCGCATCCAGCGCGGCGACGCGGTGCGTGCCAAACTGGCCGAACTCGGCATCACCCCGGGCGACGTGGTCGAGGCCGTGAAGTGGGCCCGCAAGCGCCCTTGAGGCCGCGTGGTGCGCAAACCTCCGGTGGTGGTGCTGGACACCAATCTGGTGTTGTCCGCGCTGGTGTTCCCGCACGGCCGCAGCACGGAACTGCGGCACGCGTGGCAAGGCGGTCGCTTCAAGCCGATCGTCAGTCGAGCCACAGCCGCGGAACTGATCCGCGTGCTGGCCTACCCCAAGTTCAAGCTCCCGACCCGGGACCAGGAAGAGTTGCTGGCCGACTACTTGCCGTACTGTCGAACAGTGAAGATGCCCGTACGCCTACCCAGGCTGCCCATCTGCCGCGACGTGCACGATCAGCCGTTCCTCGAACTGGCTGCGGTCGGCAAGGCGGACTTTCTGGTAACCGGCGACCGCGACCTGCTGGTGTTGGCGCCTGAGTTCAGCCGTGCGATCGTGACGGCGGAGGAATTTCTCGGGCGATTGGGCGGGACCTGAAGAGCGGGCAACAGTTTTTCGATCAAGTCGGCTTGAGAGAGGAAGCGTTGCGCGAAAACCAGACTACCGCCGCGCCAATACCGCCCTCAGTGCCGCCCCGGTGTGACTGCGCGCATTCGCGACCAACCCCTCCGGTGCACTCTCCCCCACCACCGCCCCGCCCTTCACGCCGCCTTCGGGCCCGAGGTCGATGACCCAGTCGGCTTCGGCAATCACATCGAGGTCGTGTTCGATCACCACCACGCTGTGGCCGCCATCGACCAGGCGGTGCAGCACACGGATGAGCTTCTCGACGTCGGCCATGTGCAGGCCCACCGTCGGTTCGTCGAGCACGTACAGCGTGTGCGGCGCCTTGTTGCCGCGCCGGGTCACGTCGTCGCGCACCTTGGTGAGTTCGGTGACGAGCTTGATGCGCTGGGCTTCGCCGCCGCTGAGCGTGGGTGACGGTTGGCCCAGGGTCAGGTAACCCAAGCCCACGTCCTTCATCAACTGCAGCGGGTGGGCGATGTTCGGCATCGCGGCGAAGAATTCGACCGCTTCGTCGATCTCCATCTTCAGCACGTCGCCGATGCTTTTTCCCCGCCAGCTCACCGCCAATGTCTCGGCGTTGAAGCGCTCGCCGTGGCACACCTCGCAAGGCACCTTCACGTCCGGCAGGAAGCTCATCGCGATGGTGCGCATGCCCTGGCCTTCGCAGGCGGGGCAGCGGCCTTCGCCGGTGTTGAAGCTGAAGCGCGCAGGCGCGTAGCCGCGCGCGCGGGCTTCGAGCGTGTCGGCGAAGAGCTTTCGGATCACGTCCCAGAAGCCGATGTAGGTGGCCGGGCAGGAGCGCGGCGTCTTGCCGATCGGCGTCTGGTCGACTTCGAGCACGCGGTCGATCACTTCGTAGCCACTGATGCCCTCGCAGCCGGCCCAGGCCGGGTGGCCGCCTTTGGCGATGCCGTCACGGCCGGCCTTGGTGGCGCGTTGCGCGACGGCCGCATGCACGTTGGTCAGCAGCACGTCGCGCGCGAGCGTGGACTTGCCCGAGCCGCTGACGCCGGTGACGGCGACCAGGCGTTGCAGCGGGACGTGAACGGTGAGTTGCTGGAGGTTGTGCAAGGACGCGCCGCTGACGGTCAGCCACCTCAGCGTGTCCAGCTTGCGCGTGACTGCGCGGCGCGCCTGCAGCGGGTGCACCAGCGGATGCGCCAGCCACCGCCCGGTCACCGAATTCGCATTCGCAGACAAGTCCGCCACCGACCCCTGCGCCACCAGGTACCCACCGCGCTTGCCGGCCCCTGGCCCGATGTCGATGATGTGTTCGGCGCGGCGGATCGTGTCTTCGTCGTGCTCCACCACCACCAAGGTGTTGCCCTTGTCGCTCAGGCCTTGCAAGGCTTTCAGCAGGATCTGGTTGTCGCGCGGGTGCAGGCCGATGGTCGGCTCGTCGAGCACGTAGCACACGCCCTGCAGGTTGCTGCCGAGTTGCGCGGCGAGGCGGATGCGCTGCGCTTCGCCGCCGCTGAGCGTGGGCGCGGCACGGTCCAGGGTCAGGTAACCCAGGCCGACTTCTTCGAGGAATTCGAGCCGGCTCGCGATCTCGCTGACCACGTCGCGCGCGATCTGCGCGTCGCGGCCTTCGAGCTTCAGCGCCTTCACCCAGGCGCGCGTGTCGCTGACCGACCATTGCGCCACCCACGCGATCGAATGGCCTTCGAAGGTCACGCCGCGCGAGATCAGGTTCAGCCGCGTGCCGCTGCACTCGGCGCACGGCTCGTCGACCAGGCCTTCGACCTCCTGCTCTTCGGACGGGAAGCTCTGTTCGCGGCCTTTGTCGTCGTCCTCGCGGATCGAATCGTCGTAGGCCTTGCGCTGCTCCTTCGTCAGCGCCAGCCCGGTGCCGACGCAGGTGGTGCACCAGCCGTGTTTGCTGTTGTAGCTGAACATGCGCGGGTCGAGTTCGGCGTAGCTGGTGCCGCAGGTGGGGCAGGCGCGCTTGGTGCTGAACACCTTCACGGTGCCGATCTTCGCAGTCGCGCCGTCGGCCAGCATCGCGCCCTTCAAGCCGTCGAGCGGCGCGAGCAGGTGCATCACGCCCTTGCCGAGCTCCAGCGTCTTCGCCAGCAGTTCGCGCAGTTCGGCTTCGTTGCCGGCGTCGATCACCAGGTCGCCGACCGGCAGCTCCAAGGTGTGTTCCTTGAAGCGGTCCAGCCGCGGCCACGGGCTCACCGCAATGAACTCGCCATCGACGCGCAAGTGCGTGTGCCCGCGCCCCTTGGCCCACTTCGCCAGGTCGGTGTACAGCCCCTTGCGGTTGACGACCAGCGGCGCGAGCAGGCCGACGTGCTGGCCCTTGTGGTCGCGCAAGAGTTGTGCGGCGATGCTCTCGGCGCTTTGCGGCTTGACCGGCGAACCGTCCTTCGGGCAATGCTGCAGTCCCAGCTTGACGTACAGCAGCCGCAGGAAGTGCCACACCTCGGTGGTGGTCGCGACCGTGCTCTTGCGCCCGCCGCGGCTCAGGCGCTGCTCGATCGCCACCGTCGGCGGAATGCCGTAGACCGCATCGACCTCGGGCCGCCCGGCCGGCTGGACGATGCTGCGCGCATAGGCGTTGAGCGATTCGAGGTAGCGCCGCTGGCCTTCGTTGAACAGGATGTCGAAGGCCAGGGTCGATTTGCCCGAACCCGACACGCCGGTGACGACGCTGAACTTGCCGCGCGGAATGTCCACATCCATCGACTTCAGGTTGTGCTCGCGCGCGTTGACGATGCGGATCACTTCTTCGCTCGCACGCCGTTCGTCGCGCGCCGACTTCAGCAGGCTCTGCAGCGGCCGGCCGTCTTCGACTGCATGGCCGTCCAGCCCCATCGCGCGGTCGTAGTCGGCCAGCGCCTTGCCGGTGTGCGAGGTGGCGTGGCGCTTCACGTCTTCCGGCGTGCCGGTGCAGACGATCTGGCCGCCGCCCTCGCCGCCCTCGGGCCCCAGGTCGATCAGCCAGTCGGCCGCGCGGATCACGTCGAGGTTGTGTTCGATCACGATCAGCGAATGCCCCGCGTCGAGCAGCTTGCGGAATGAGCGCATCAATTTGGCGATGTCGTCGAAATGCAAGCCGGTGGTCGGCTCGTCGAACATGAACAGCGTGCCCTTCTTCGCCAGCGCCTGGCGGCTCGCGCTGCTGTTCTGCGCCGATTCGGCGAGGAAGCCGGCGAGCTTCAGGCGCTGTGCCTCGCCGCCACTCAGGGTGGGCACGGGCTGGCCGAGCTTCACGTACTCCAGGCCCACATCGACGATCGGCTGCAGCACGCGCAGCACCTCGCGGTCGTCGCGGAACAGTTGCACCGCTTCGCTGACCGTGAGCTCCAGCACGTCGGCCACGCTCAGGTCGCGGATCACGTCGCCGGGCAATCGGCGGTCGATCTTCACTTCGAGCAACTCGGCGCGGAAGCGGCGTCCGTCGCAGTCGGGGCAGCGCAGGTACACGTCGCTCAGGAACTGCATCTCCACATGTTCGAAGCCCGAGCCGCCGCAGGTGGCGCAGCGCCCGTTGCCGGCGTTGAAGCTGAACATGCCGGCGCCATACGCGCGCTGCACCGCCAGCGGCGACTGCGCGAACAGCTTGCGGATCTCGTCGAATGCGCCGACGTAGCTGGCCGGGTTGGAGCGCGCAGTCTTGCCGATCGGCGACTGGTCGACGAAGACCGCATCGGTCAGCCAGTCGGCGCCGAGCAGGCGGTCGTGTTCGCCCGGTGTTTCGGTCGCCTTGCCGAAGTGGCGTTGCAGCGCGGGGTACAGCACGTCCTGCATCAAGGTGCTCTTGCCCGAGCCCGACACGCCGGTCACGCAGACCAGGTGCTGCAGCGGGAACTCAACGGTGACGTTGCGCAGGTTGTGGTCGCGCGCGCCTTCGAGAATCAGCTTCGGCGTGGCGTCATTCACCAGCCGCTTGAGCCCTAAGCCCACCTGCTTGCGCGTGCCCAGGTAAGCGCCGGTCAAGGTGTCGGCCTGGCGGATGTCGTGCGGCGTGCCGTCGAACACGATGCCGCCGCCGCGCTCGCCGGGGCCGGGGCCCATGTCGATCAGCCGGTCGGCGGCCAGCATCACCGCCGGGTCGTGCTCCACCACCACCAGCGTGTTGCCGGCGTCGCGCAGGCGGTGCATTGCAGTGATGATGCGGTTCATGTCGCGTGGGTGCAGGCCGATGCTGGGTTCGTCCAGCACGAACAGCGTGTTGACCAGCGAGGTCCCGAGCGCCGTGGTGAGGTTGATGCGCTGCACTTCGCCGCCGCTGAGCGTGCGGCTCTGGCGGTCGAGCGTGAGGTAGCCGAGGCCGACGTCGCACAGGTACTTCAGGCGCGTGCGCACCTCGTCGAGCAGCAGCTTCAGCGCTTCGTCGAGCATCGTGCTCGGAAGTGAAATGCCGTCGAAGAAGCGGCGGACGCGGTCGATCGGCGTCAGCATCAGGTCGTGCACGGTCAGCCCCGGCAAGGCTTCGAGCTGCGCGCGTGACCAGTCGACGCCCAGCGGCATGAAACGCCTGGCCGGCGCCATCACCGCATCGGCATCGTCCTTCGTACCGATGCGCCACAACAGCGCCTCGGTCTTCAGCCGCGCGCCGCCGCACACATGGCAGGGCGTGTAGCTGCGGTACTTGGACAAGAGCACGCGGATGTGCATCTTGTAGGCCTTCGATTCGAGGTACTCGAAGAAGCGCTTCACGCCATACCACTGTTTGTTCCAGTTGCCTTTCCAGCTCGGCGTGCCGTTGATGACCCACTCGCGCTGCGCCTCGGTGAGTTGCGCCCACGCGGTGTCGCGCGGAATGCCGGCTTCGGCGCCGTACTTCAGCAGGTCGTCCTGGCAGCTCTTCCAGGCCGGCGTCTGGATCGGCTTGATCGCACCGGCGCGCAAGGTCTTGCGGTGGTCGGGAATCACCAGGCCGTAGTCGACGCCGATCACCCGCCCGAATCCGCGGCAGGTTTCGCAGGCGCCATAAGCAGAGTTGAAGCTGAACAGCGCCGGCTGCGGGTCGCTGTAGCGCAGGTCGCTGTCGGGGCAATGCAGGCCGGTCGAGAAGCGCCACAGCGCGGGCTCCCCTTCTTCCTGCAGCACGTAAACATTGACGCGCCCACCACCCCGCTTCAACGCCGTCTCGATCGCCTCGACCGCGCGGACCTTCTCGGTGCCTTGCAGGCGGAAGCGGTCGGCCACCACGTCGAGCAGCTTGCGCGGGCCGGTGGGCGAAGCGACCTCGCGCTCGGCCTGCACCTTGGTGAAGCCGCTCGCCGCCAGCCACTGCTGCACTTCGTCGGCGCTGGTGTTGGCGGGCAGTTCCACCGGAAAGGTCACGACGACGCGCGGATCCCCCTCCCGGGTTCGATCCATCAACTCGGCGTAGATCGTCTCCGGCGAGTCGTGCCGCACGCGCTGCGCCGTCTGCTTGTCGAACAACTCGCCCGCGCGCGCGAACAGCAGCTTCAGGTGGTCGTTCAGCTCGGTCATCGTGCCGACCGTCGAACGCGAGCTGCGCACCGGGTTGGTCTGGTCGATTGCGATGGCTGGCGGCACGCCGTCCACGCGGTCCACCGCCGGGCGGTCCATGCGGTCGAGGAACTGGCGCGCGTAGGCGCTGAAGGTTTCGACGTAACGCCGCTGGCCTTCGGCATACAGGGTGTCGAACACCAGGCTGGACTTGCCGGAGCCGCTGGGCCCGGTCACCACCGTCATCTCACCGGTCTGGATATCGAGATCGAGGTTCTTGAGATTGTGCTGACGGGCGCCGCGGATGCGGATCAGGCCGGAAGACATGAGGAGGGTCCGG
>JANOQS010000494.1:0-1727 GCA_031414975.1 Methylibium sp.
CTACCTCGTCGCGCTGTTCGGTGAGTGGCTGTCACCGCGCGCGCTGATGCTGCTGGCACTGGCGGCTTACGCGGCCTACCTGATCAATGCCACGCAGTTCATCCTGAAGCTGCGCGCGGCGCGGCTCGGGCAGGCGCAGGCTGAACGCGACGTTGCGGCGGGGGTGGTTGCATGAGTGCGGTCATCGCCATCCGTCCGGAGTCGAAAGGCTGCGCCGACGCGCCGGTGCTGCGCGAGCGCGGGCAGCGCGAGGTGTTCTGCGGGCTGACCGGCATCATCTGGCTGCACCGCAAGATCCAGGACGCGTTCTTCCTCGTCGTCGGCTCGCGCACCTGCGCGCACCTCATTCAGTCGGCCGCCGGCGTGATGATCTTTGCCGAGCCGCGCTTCGCCACCGCGATCATCGACGAGCGCGATCTCGCTGGCCTGGCCGACTGCAACGAAGAACTCGACCGCGTGGTCACGCGCTTGCTGGAGCGCCGGCCCGAAATCAAGATGCTGTTCCTGGTCGGCTCGTGCCCGTCCGAGGTCATCAAGCTCGACCTGTCGCGTGCCGCGGCGCGCCTGTCGGGCCGCTTCTCGCCAAACGTGCGCGTGCTCAACTACTCGGGCAGCGGCATCGAGACCACCTTCACGCAGGGCGAAGACGCCTGCCTGGCCGCGCTGGTGCCGGCCCTGCCCGCCGCGGCGGACGATGCGCCAGCCTCATTGCTCGTCGTCGGCGCGCTGGCCGACGTGGTCGAAGACCAGTTCGCGCGCCTGTTCAAGCAACTCGGCATCGAGCGCGTGCGCTTCTTCCCGCCGCGCCACGCCAATCAATTGCCCGAGGTCGGCCCGAACACCCGCTTCCTGCTCGCGCAGCCGTTCCTGGCCGACACCGCGCGCGGGCTCGAAGCGCGCGGCGCGAAGCGTCTGGCGGCACCGTTCCCGCTTGGCTCCGAGGGCACGAGCGCGTGGCTGCAGGCCGCGGCACACAGCTTCGCCATCGACACCGCCACCTTCGAGCGAGTCACCGCCCCCGGCCGCCAGCGCGCCGCCGCCGCACTCGCGCGGTTGCGCCCGCAACTGGCCGGCAAGCGCGTGTTCTTCTTCCCCGACTCGCAGCTCGAGATTCCGATCGCCCGCTTTCTGGCGCGTGAACTTGGCATGCAACTGATCGAGGTCGGCACGCCTTACCTGCACCGCCAGCACCTGGCCGAAGAACTGGCCTTGCTGCCCGAAGGCACGGCGCTGTCCGAAGGCCAGCATGTGGACAACCAGCTCGACCGCTGCCGCGCCGCGATGCCCGATATCGTGGTCTGCGGCCTGGGCCTGGCGAATCCGCTCGAAGCCGAAGGGTTGACGACCAAGTGGGCGATCGAGCTGGTGTTCACGCCGATCCACGGCTACGAGCAGGCCGGCGACCTGGCCGAGCTGTTCGCGCGCCCGCTGGTGCGGCGCATGAAGCTGGTGGCCTGAGCGCGCGCTACCGAAGAGATTAGCGCGCCATGCAACTGACCCTCTGGACCTACGAAGGCCCGCCGCACGTCGGCGCGATGCGCATCGCCACCGCGATGCAGAACGTCCACTACGTGCTGCACGCACCTCAGGGCGACACCTACGCCGACCTGCTGTTCACGATGATCGAGCGTAACCCCAAGCGCCCGCCCGTCACCTACACCACCTTCCAGGCGCGCGACCTCGGCGGTGACACCGCCGAGCTGTTCAAGACCGCCGCGCGCGATGCC
>JANOQS010000495.1:0-1645 GCA_031414975.1 Methylibium sp.
GCTTGGACGGCCTCGAAGAGCCGCCGCCTCGGGCGGCTGCACCGGGCGGCGAAGCCGCTTCGGGGGGGGTCATGATTTCACGGCGCCGGCCGTCAAGCCCGACACCATGTAGCGCTTGAAGGTGTAGTAGATCGCGGCTGCGGCATCGCGTAGATCAGGCCGGTCGTCATCAGCAGCTCCCACGGCGAGTCGTCGGCCGACAGGAAGTTGCCCAGCGCCACCGCCAGGGTCACGCTGGTGTCCTTGGACAGCAGCAGGAAGGCGTAGAGGTACTCGTTCCAGGCCAGCAGCAAAGCGTAGGTGCCCACCGCCACCAGCGAGGGCACCATCAGCGGCAGGTAGACGAGCCGGAACAACTGCATCGCGGTGGCGCCGTCCATCTTCGCGGCTTCATCCAGTTCGTATGGCAGCTTGTCGGACGCCTGCTTGAGCACCCAGATGCAATACGGCGACGCGATCGTCACCATCGCCAGGATCAGCGCCCACTGGTTGTTGAGCAGCCCGTAGTTGCCCATCGTCTTGTACATCGGCACGGCCAGAAAAGCGGCCGGGATGAAGTAGGTGAACAGCGCCATGTTCATCACCGTGCGGCCGCCGCGCACCTTGAGCCGGCTGATGGCAAACGCGGCCGCGGTCGAGATGCCCAGGGTCAGCACGCCGACCGTCAGCGCGATGAGCAGCGAGTTGCCCATCTGCTGCCAGAAGTGGTCGAGGTAGAAATGCTTCTGCTGGAACACGATGCGGAAGTTGTCCAAGGTCGGGTCCTGCGGCCACAAGCGGCCCGAGGTCGCCTTGTCGCGCGGCGAAACCGCGAACAGCACCATGTGGTAGATCGGGATCAGGGTCCACAGCAGCACCGGGATGCCGATCAGCAGCAGCTTGGCTTCGCGACTCACCGCCCGAAAACTGATGCCCTTGCTCACTTCGAAAGCCTCTTCATCATGAAGTACACCAACGGCAACACCAGCGGCAACGCCACGACGATGGACGCCAGCGACAGGTCCACCAGGTCGAGCCGCAGGTAGCGGATGCCCAGCGTGGCGAGCACATGCGTCAGGTCGGCCGGGCCGCCGCCGGTCAGCAGGTAGACGCTGTTGAAGTCGCCCAAGGTCCAGATCATCGACAGGATGGTCGAGGTGAGCACCAGCGAGCGCATGGCCGGCCAGGTGATGAACTTGAACTTTTGCCAGGTGGTGGCACCGTCGACCGACGCGGCCTCGTATTGTTCGGCCGGAATGGCCATGCGGCCGGCCAGCAGGATCAAGGTCCAGAACGGCAGCGACTTCCAGATGTGCGCGAGCATCGAAAACGTCAGCGCCAGGGTCGGGTCGTTGAGCCAGTTCGGGCCATCCAAGCCGGTGAGCTTGAAGATCGCGGTATTGATCACGCCCCACTCGGGGTTGAGCATGAAGCGCATCGACAGGATCGTCGGGATCGACGGCACCGCCCACGGCAGGATGAAGATCGCGGCGAGGATCTACCCACCAGCGCGTGTTCAGGAAGAAGCCCGACAGGAACAGCGCGATCGCCATCTTCACGTTGACCGCCACCACCACGAAGATGACGGTGTTGATCAGCGTGCGGAAGAAGATCGGGTCGGCGAAGAGCTTGACGTAGCTCTCGGGGTTGCGGGCCAGCCACAGCC
>JANOQS010000496.1:0-2559 GCA_031414975.1 Methylibium sp.
GCCCACCGCGTAGACATGCCTGCCGGAGGCGGTCTCGCGCAGCCAGAACCACACGCCGATGTACAGCAGGATCATGAGCACCGTGCCATAGGCCACGTTGGCACCGCCGATGGCGAAGGTCGAGCCCAGCCAGGTCATGGCGGCCGGCACCTCGGTCACCGTCTGTGCGCCCGAGTACAACTGTGTGACGGCGAACGCAATGTTGAACACGCCCAGCGTGACGATGAAGGGCGGCAGCTTCACGCGCGTGACCAGCAGCCCGTTGATGGTGGCAAACAGCGTGGTGACCGCGATGCCGCACAGGATCGCCAGCCCCGGCGGCAGGCCGAAGTCCTGCGCCACCTTGGTCATCACGATGCTGCCCAGCGCCATGATCATGCCGCACGACAGGTCGATGCCGGCGGTCAGGATGATCAGGGTCTGGCCGATGGCGATCACGCCCACCACCATGACCTGCTGCAGGATGAGCGAGAAGTTCTCGCCGCTGAAAAATCGGTCGGTCGTCGAGCCGAACACGATGCAGGCAATCAGCAGCGCGATGAACGGGCCGAGCTGCCCGATCGGTGGCATTTTTTCTTTCCAGGTGTTCACGGGGGTCCTTCTTGTTGGGTGGGTTTGAGGCAACCGGACTCCGTCGCAGCGTTCACCCTCGGCTGCGCTGTCTCACGGTAGATATTCTGGTCCCGCGCCCCGCGGCATGAAAGAGGCCCCGCACCCGCAGGGCCTCCGAGGTCAGCACTCAGCGCATCAGGCGCGCGCCAGCCTTACTTCTTGCCCCAGCACAGATCGGTACCGGTCTTGGTGTCCTTGCTGTCCACACCGGCCACCGCCTTGTCGGCGATCAGCGTGACGCCGGTGTCGGTGTAGCCGCTGACCTTCTTGCCGGTCTTGGCGTACTCGATGCCAGCCTCCACACCCATCGACGCCATCTTCAGCGGGTACTGCTGCGAGGTGGCCGCGATCTTGCCGCCGGCCACGTCCTTGATGCCGTCACAGCCGCCGTCGACCGAAACGATCATCACGCCCTTGTCCTTGCCCGCCTTTTGCAGTGCGTTGAAGGCACCCGCGGCGGCCGGCTCGTTGATGGTGTAGACGAGGTTGATGTCGGGGTTCTTCTGCAGGCAGTTCTCCATCGCCGTCTGGCCCTTGGCGCGGTCGCCGAAGCTGTCGGCCATGCACACCACTTCGGCCGGCTTGGCGAGCTCGTTGTTCTTGGCGTCGTTGCTCTTCAGGCCGAAACCTTGCAGGAAGCCGTTGTGGCGCTGCGCGCCGACCGGGTGGCCGGGAAACAGGTCGAGCGTGGCGATCTTGACCGGCTTGCCCGCCATCGCGGTCTTGGCGTACTGGCCGATCAGCACGCCGGCCTTGTAGTTGTCGGTCGCGAACAGCGCGTCGGTGGCGTCGGCCGGGTCGGTCGGGCTGTCCAGCGCGATCACCATCACGCCCTTGGCCTGGGCCTTCTTGATGGCCGGGATGATGGCCTTGGAGTCGCTCGGCGTGATCAGGATCGTCTTGGCGCCGGCGGCGATCATGTTCTCCATCGCCGTCACCTGGCCGGCGTTGTCGCCGTCGGTCTTGCCCGCGCCGCTCAGCAGCTTGGCACCCTTGGCCTTGGCGGCCGCGTCTGCGCCTTCCTTCATCTTCACGAAGAAGGGGTTGGTTTCGGTCTTGGTGATCAGGCCGATGACCACTTCTTGCGCCGAGGTGGCGCCGGCGGCGCTCATCAGCACGGCCAGGGTGGTCAGCGAGAAGGTGGTCTTCAGAGTCTTGAGGGTCATGAGAGCGTCTCCGGTGTGTGGGTTCGAGCCTTTGCGGCCCGGGGTTTCAAAGACATCCCGTCGTCGGGGTGTGGGATGAATTATTGGATCTGTCCTTAAATAAATCAAGTTGATTTATTAATGGAAAACCCTAGGCCTGCGGGCCTGTCCGGCGGAGAGGCTTGGGCACACAATCCGCGCTGTCGCGAGCTTGTGACGACACGGCCGAAGAAGGCCTCCCAACGGAGAAAAGCATGTTCCTGGTCTGTGGTGAAGCGCTGATGGATGTGTTTGCGGTGGGCGACAGCCCCACCGGCGTGAACCTCGACGCGCGCGTCGGCGGCTCGCCGTTCAACGTGGCGGTCGGGCTGGCGCGGCTGGCGCAGCCGGTGGCGTTTCTGGGCGCGATCTCAAGCGGTTTTCTGGGCCAACGGCTGATGCGCGCGTTGCAGGCCGAGGGCGTGAACCTGGCCCACGTGGCCCGCACCGACGCGCCAACCACCTTGGGCCTGGTCGGGCTGGATGAAAAAGGCGTGCCCTCGTATTCGTTCTACGGCGAAGGCGCGGCCGACCGCCAACTGCTGCCCGAGGCGCTGCCCGATCAGCGGCAAGACAGCAGCTTCAAGGCACTTCACTTCGGTTCGTACACCACCGTGGTGGAACCGACCGCGTCGACCCTGCGCCAACTGGTGCAGCGCGAACACGGCAAGAGCTTGATCTCGTACGACCCGAACGTGCGCCTGAACGTGCAGCCCGACGTGGCGCGCTGGCGCGAGCACCTGGCGTGGATGCTGCCGCGCAC
>JANOQS010000497.1:0-12199 GCA_031414975.1 Methylibium sp.
GCTCGCCGCCTGCTACCGCATCTTCAACCACATGGGCTGGACCGAGCTGATCTACAACCACATCTCGCTGCGCGTGCCCGGGCCGCCGGGCACCAAGCACTTCCTGATCAACCCGTTCGGGCTGCACTACAGCGAGGTCACCGCGTCCAACCTGCTCAAGATCGACCTTCAGGGCAACATCATCGGCCGCGCCGACTGGCCGTTCAACCCGGCCGGCTTCACGCCGCACGCGACCATTCACGACGGCGTGCCCGGCGCGCACTGCGTGATGCACACCCACACCACCGCTGGCATGGGCGTGGCGTGCCTGGAAGACGGTTTGTCGATGAGCAACTTCTACTCGGCGCAACTGCACGGCAAGCTCGCGTACCACGACTTCGAGGGCATCACTGTGCATGCCGACGAAGGCCCGCGGCTGCTCCAGAGCATCGGCGACAAGCCCGCGGTGATTCTGCGCAACCACGGCCTCTTGGCCTGGGGCGACGGCGTGCCGCGTGCGTTCGCGGTGCTGTGGCTGCTGCAGCGTGCCTGCGAGATTCAGTTGGCCACACAATCGATGGGCCAGCCGCGCCTGCTATCGGAAGACATCCAGCGCAAGTGCACCGCCGACTCGCTCCAGTTCAACGCGAAGTTCGGTGCCGGCAAGGATGTGTTCGACGCGCTGACGCGGCAGATCGATCGCGCCGACCCCGGCTACCGAACCTGAAGGAGCACGCCACCATGGCCCTGATCAACTACCTCACCCAGATCAACATCGAGTTCGGCGCCCGCAAGCTGCTCGCGGCCGAATGCGAACGGGTCGGCATCAAGAAGCCGCTGATCGTCACCGACGCCGGTGTGCGCGCGGCCGGTGTGCTGGCGATGCTGCTCGACGCGCTGCCGCCCGACATGCGCGGCGCGGTGTACGACGGCACGCCGCCGAACCCGAACGAGGCCGCGGTGCGTGCTGCCACCGCGGCGTTCAACGCGCAGGGTTGCGACGGCTTGATCGCAGTCGGCGGCGGCTCGTCGATCGACTGCGCCAAAGGCACGGCCATCGCCGCGCGCCACCCCGGCCCGCTGAAGACCTACGCCACCATCGAAGGCGGCAGCCCGAAGATCACCGACGCCGCCGTGCCGCTGATCGCCGTGCCCACCACCGCCGGCACCGGCAGCGAGGTGGCGCGGGGGGCGATCGTCATCCTCGACGACGGCCGCAAGGTGGGCTTCCACTCCTGGTTCCTGATGCCACGCGCTGCCATCTGCGACCCCGAACTGACCCTGGGCCTGCCGCCGCAACTGACCGCCGCGACCGGCATGGACGCGCTGGCGCATTGCATGGAAACCTTCATGGCGCCGCCCTACAACCCGCCCGCCGACGGCATTGCGCTCGACGGCCTGGCGCGCGGCTGGGCGAACATCGAACGGGCCACGCGCGACGGGCAGGACCGCGACGCCCGGCTGCAGATGATGAGCACCTCAGTGCAGGGCGCACTGGCGTTCCAGAAGGGGCTCGGCGCGGTGCATTCGCTGAGCCATTCGCTCGGCGGCATCAACCCCAAGCTGCACCACGGCACGCTCAACGCGATGTTCCTGCCGGCCGTGATCCGTTTCAACGCGCAGGCCGACAGCATGGTGAAGGAGCGACGCCTGGCACGCATGGCCGCGGCCGTCGGCGTGGCCAGCGGCGACGAGTTGCCCGCCGCGATCACCGCGTTGAACCAGCGCCTGGGCCTGCCCACGGGCCTGGCGCAGATGGGGGTGCAAGCCGATTGGTTCGACCGCATCATCGAAGGTGCGTTGGCCGACCATTGCCACAAGACCAACCCGCGCATCGCCAGCGCCGACGACTACCGTTCGATGCTGCGCGAGGCGATGTAGCCCACCGACGCCGAGACAACACCAAGGCGAGAGGCGCATGGCCCGTGGCAGACACGCGCGTGCGAGAAATTCTTTTATTGCAAACGAGAACGATTCGCATTAAAGTCTGACGATGCCGGACTCGTTGCCTCCCCACTCCACCGATACCCCGCCACCGCCCGATGGGCCGTCCCATGAACGGCTCCAGCACCCCGGCGCACGGCCCCGCTACATCAGCGAACAACTCTTCGGCGAGTACACCGAAGTCGAGATCCAGCACGGCGAATCGACTTATCGCCTGCGGCTGACATCACTCGGGAAATTGATCCTCACCAAGTAGACGGCTGGGAACTGAGCGCCTTGACAGTCGTTTGCCTTGCTCTGCGGCCCGCACAGCGTTCAGGGCAACAACACCGCCCGCCCCCGGATGCGCCCGGCGCGCAGGTCGTCGAGCGTGGCCTGCACGTCAGCGAGCGCGCGGGTCTCGATGTTCGTCGGCGCAATCACGCCGCTCCGCGCCAGCGCCATCAGCTGGTCCATCTCGACCAGCGAGCCGACGTACGAACCGACCACGTTCACGCCGCGCAGCGGCAAGGTGGGCAGCGCAATCGACAACGAACCGCCGAACAGGCCCACGACGATCAGCTTGCCGCCCTTGCGGATGGTGGACAGGCCGAGTTCGGCCGTGGCCGTCATGCCGACGAAGTCAATCGCCGCGGCGAACCCGCCGTCGGTCTGCTTCAGCAGGCGGCGGCGCAGTTCCTTGTCTTGCGGATCGACGGCTTCGCTGGCGCCGGCGGCCAGCGCGGCCTCGCGCTTGGCGGGGTCGATGTCGGCCACCACCGGTCCCACGCCGAACATCGCGCGCGCAATCGCGATCGCCGCCTGGCCCACACCGCCGGCGCCGATGATCAACAGCGGCTGGTCGTTCGTGATCGGCGCGGCCTTGCCGAGCGCGCTGAAGGCCGTGAGCCCCGAGCACGCGAGCGTGGCGGCAAAGGCCTGCGGCAGTTGCGCGTGGTCGAACAGATAGCGCGGGTGCGGCACCATCACGTGGTCGCTGAAGCCGCCGTGGCGCGTGACGCCCAAGGCGCGCGGCCGGTCGCAGAACTGCTCGAGCCCGCGCCGGCAGGCCGGGCAGGCGTCGCAGCCGATCCATGGGTACGCGACGCGGCGTTGGCCCGCCATCGCACCTTCGGCCTGCGGCCCGGCGGCGACCACCTCGCCGGCGATTTCGTGGCCCAGCGTCAAGGGCAAGGGCATGCCCCTGGACAGGTCGAGCTTCTGGCCACCGCCCAGGTCGAAGAAGCCTTCGGCCAGGTGCAGGTCGCTGTGGCACACGCCGCAGGCCTGCACGCGCAACAGCACTTCGGTGCCAGTGGGTTGAGGCAGCGGTTCGGTTGCGGCCTCGAGCCGGGCGCCGATGCGGGTGAGGCGGAAACTGTGCTGCAGCGGCGTGCCTTGGCTGTCTTGGCTGTCTTGGCTGTCTTGGCTGTCTTGGTTGTCTTGGTTGTCTTGGTTCATCGCTGCACTTTGCCCCGATGGCCACGCCGGCACAACCGGCCTTTCCCCGAGCCCGGCGGCGCCGCTGTTGCGCCCTCGTTATGCTCGACCACTGCCCTTCCATCGTTCTCTTCATCGAAACCCGAATGACTGCATCCCCACCGACCCCGCCCGACGGCCCGCGCCGCAAGCCCAACCCGCGCCGCATCGAGGTTGCGCGCCTGAAGCCGCTGAGCCCGCACATGGTTCGCATCACTTTCACCGGCCCCGAGCTGGCCGCGTTCGGCTGGAGCGGGCCGGCCGCGCACCTGAAGCTGATCGTGCCCGACGCGGGTTCGCACGAAGCCGCGCTGCCCTTGCCCGACGGCCCGCGTTCGCTGCTGATGCGCACCTACACGCCGCGCCGCTTCAACGCGCAGGCCGCCGAGCTCGACATCGATTTCGTGCTGCACGACCATGGCCCCGCGGGCCGCTGGGCCACGCGCGCGCAGGTCGGCGACCGGCTGGTGGTCATGGGCCCGGCGCCCGGCTACAAGATCGACCCGGCCGCCGAGTGGTTCGTGCTGGCCGGCGACGACACGGCCCTGCCGGCGATCGAGACGATCCTGGCCGAGCTGCCGGCGAATGTGCCTGCGCAGGTGTTGATCGAAGTGGTCGATGCACAGGAGCAGCGCCCGCTGCACAGTGCCGCCAAGGTCGATGTGCATTGGCTGCCGCGCGGGCCCGATGCACGGCGGGCCGGCGAGCCGCTCGAAGCGGCGTTGTGTGCGCTGCCGTGGCCCACGGGCGCGGGCTGCGTCTACGTCGGTTGTGAAGCGGCGGCGATGCGTCGCATTCGCGCCTTGCTCGTGAACGAGCGTGGCGTGGACCGCAGCCGGCTGGTCACGCGCGGCTACTGGAAGCTGGGCGACCCGAACCACCCGGACCGTGATTTCGGCGACGACGTGGCGTAGTTCAGCCTTGCCTCAATCGACCAGCGCCGCCACCTCGTCGGCCAGCGCCAGCGACGACGTGATGCCCGGCGACTCGATGCCGAACATCTGCACCAGGCCGGGCAGGCCGTGCTCGGCAGGGCCGTCGATCTCGAAGTCGCGCGCCGGTTCGCCGGGGCCGTAGAGCTTGGGGCGGATGCCGGCGTAGTCGGGCACCAGCGCGCCGTCGGGCAGGGCCGGCCAGTAGCGCCGCACTTCGGCGTAGAAGGCGTCGCCGCGGCGCGGGTCGACGCGGTAGTCCAAGCTGTCCACCCACTCCACATCGGGGCCGAACTTGGCCTGGCCTTGCAGGTCCAGCGTCAGGTGCACGCCCAGGCCGCCCTGCACCGGCACCGGGTACACCAGGTGCGTGAACGGCGCGCGCCCCTGCAGCTTGAAGTAGTTGCCCTTGGCCCAGTGCCGCTGCGGAATACGCGCCGCCGGGTAGCCGGCGATGTGCGCGGCCACCGCCTGCGCCTGCAGCCCGGCCGAGTTGACGAGCCAGCGCGCGTGAAGTTCGAACGGTTCGGCGCCGCCGCTGCTGCCGATTCGCACCACCCAGCCGCCGTTGGACGGCTCGGCTGCCTCGAACGGCGAGCGGCACACCAGCGTCGCGCCCTGCGCTTCGGCGTCGCCCAGCAGGCTCAGCATCAGACTGTGCACGTCGATCACGCCCGACTCGGGCGACAGCAGCGCCGAGGTGCAGCGCAGCGCCGGCTCCAGCGCCAGCGCCTGCGCGGCGCTCAGCACCTGCAGGCCCTCGACGCCGAGTGCCTGCGCCTTGCGCAGCAGGCCGTGCAGCAGCACGTCTTCGTCGGCACCGTTGGCCACCAGCAGCTTGCCGAGCTTGTGGTGCGGCAGGCCGCGCTGCGCCGCGTAGTCGTACAACAGGCGCCGGCCTTTGATGCACGCCGCCGCCTTGCGCCAACCCGGCGCGCCGTGCAGGCCGGCATGGATGACCTCGCTGTTGCGCGAACTGACACCCTGGCCGAAAGCCGCCTCGCCTTCGAGCACCACGGTTTCCAGCCCGCGCATCGCCATTGCGCGCGCCACCGCCAGGCCGACCACGCCGGCGCCGATCACCACGCAGCCGATGCGGTCCATCAGCGGCTCGCGCCCTCGTGAACCCGACCGCAGTGCGCAGGTTTCACTTCACGCATTCGAAATTCGCCACGCCTTCGCCGGCTCGCACAAGGTCGGTCGGGTTCATCGGGATCTCCATCGGGCGGCGCGACGCTGCGCTGAAGGAATCATTGTTCATTGGTGCCCGGCCGAGTCGATGCATGAAAACCCCGCACGATGACGGCGACCTGCCGAGGAGCGCTCGGACCACGAGCATGGTGCATCGCAGCAGCAAATATTCTTGTTGTTCGCGTGATCGAGTTTTGGCGCAGTGGGCCGCCCGTCACAACGTTGCGGACAAGTTCCTCGGCCGATTCACGACTTCAAATTAGCGTGGACTCATCTTCAAGCCTTGACCGAGCCGCCGTGGCTGCGAAGGAACTTGAAGGGGAGCTGCCATGACTCGTTGCCAAACACCACCCCCTGTTTCAGTGCCCGGTTTGTACACGAAATTCTTCACCAGCGTGCTGATCGCGACCACGGCCCTGGTGCTGGCGGCATGCGGTGGCAGCTCCGCCCCGGCAGGGCCAACAGGGTCGGCACAAGCGCCCGGGGCAACGAGCCTGTCGACCGACTGTACGGTCTACCTCGACCGCCTGTCACGCGCCGACCACGCCTCGCCCGACTTCGCTGAACTGGCCGACAACACCAGGATGGCCGACAAGTGCATCACGCAGCCGCGCGCCAAGGCGGCAGAGGCAGCGAGTGCGCTGCGCAGCGCCAACCCGACCCCCGGTTTCGTGAGCCAGGTGCCGGGCCGGGCGCACGCGCTCGATGCACGGCCGACGGGCGGTTTCATCAACTTCGAATCGGCCCATGTGCACCCGCTGGACATGACGCCGGACGGCCAACTGCTGCTGGCCGTGAACACCGCGAACCAGAGCCTGGAGGTCTTCAGCATCACCAACGGCGCGTTGGCGCTGCAACGCACGATCGCGGTCGGCATCGACCCGATCTCGGTGCGCGCTCGCACCAACACCGAGGCCTGGGTGGTGAACAAGGTGTCCGACAGCATCAGCGTGGTCGACCTGTCGATCGGCACCGTCACCCGCACCATCGACACCGACAATGAACCGTCGGACGTGGTCTTCGCGGCGAATGGCAGCAAGGCCTTCGTGTCGTGCGCGCAGCCGAATCGGGTGATGGTGTTTTCGCTCGCCAACCTGGCGCTGGCGCCGACGCGCATCAACGTTCTGGCAGAAAAGCCCCGCGCCATGGCCGTCAGCCCGGACGGCAGCAAGGTGTACGTGGCCGCGTTCGAGTCGGGCAACGCAACCACCGCGATGAACGGCCGGGTGGGCCCCATCGGCACCGGTGTCGATCTCGGGTCGGACAACGTGGTCAGCCTGGCCGTCGGTCCCTACGGCGGCGTGAATCCGCCGCCCAACAGCGGCAACACGTTCTCGCCTCCGAAGAATCCGTTGACCGGCAACCAGGTCTCGTCGGTGATCGTCAAAAAGCGCCCCAACGGCGTGTGGACCGACGGCAACGGGCGCGACTGGTCCCGCTTCATCAGCGGCGCCGACGCTGCCCGCACGCGGCGCGTGGCCGGCTGGGACCTGCCCGACCGCGACGTCGTGATCATCGACGCGGCGACCAACGCAGTGAGCTACCAGCGCGGCCTGATGAACATCGTGATGGCGATGGCCGTGAACCCGGTCAGCGGCGAAGTCACCGTGGTCGGCACCGACGCCACCAACGAGATCCGCTTCGAGCCGGTGATCAACGGCGTGTTCCTGCGCGTCAACCAGGCCACCTTCCAGCCGGGCGGCGTGGCCTCGGTGACCGACCTGAACACCCACCTGAACTATGCCGTGCGCAACATCGCGCCAGCGCAGCGCCAGCAGTCGATCGGCGACCCGCGCGGCATTCAGTGGAACGCCGCCGGCACACAGGCCTTTGTCACCGGCATGGGCTCGAACAACCTGATCGTCATGGGGCCGCAAGGCCAGCGCCTGGGCCGCGTGGCGGTCGGCCAGGGGCCGACCGGTGTCGTGCTCAACGAAGGCGCCGGGCGCGCCTACGTGTTGAACAAGTTCGACGCGACGATCTCGATCGTCGACATGCAGTCGCTCGCACAGACCGGGCAGGTCGGGTTCTTCGACCCCACCCCCGCCGTCATCAAGGCCGGCCGACCGTTCCTGTACGACACGCAGCGCACCTCGGGCCTGGGCCACCTGTCGTGCGCTTCGTGCCACGTCGATGCGCGCATCGACCGCCTGGCCTGGGACCTGGGCGACCCGTCCGGCAGCATGAGCGGCGTTCATCACCCGATGAAGGGGCCGATGATGACCCAGACGCTGCAGGACATCATGCGGTTTCCGAACCTGCACTGGCGCGGCGACCGCGCCAACCTGGCTGCGTTCAACCCGGCCTACGTGAGCCTGATGGGGGCCGACGCGCCCATCTCGGCGGCCGAGATGACTGCGTTCGGCAACTTCCTCGCAACGATCCACTTCGAGCCGAACCCGTACCGGAACGAAAACAACACCCTGCCCGCCACCCTGGCGATGCCCAACGGCGTGACAGCTTCTCCGACCAACGGCCGCGCCGCGCTGGCGGGCTGCCTGCCCTGCCACCTGGCCAGCCAGACGCGCACGAACGTGACCAATGCCGAGTTGTCGCAGAACGTCATTCCCCCGAGTTTTCACCACTTCTATCAGCGGCTCGGTTTCTGGAACAGCAGCGCCACCAACTCCACCAGCGGCTTCGGCTTCTTCCACGACGGCGTCGACCCCTTGCTGTCGGCCGCACGCAGCAACGATCTGCTGGCCGCGATCCTGACCTTCGACGGCCCCGGAAACTCGCTCGTGGCCAGCGAACTGCGGCAGGACACGCATGCGGCGGTCGGCAGGCAACTGACCCTGCAAGGCGCCGCCACGGCCGCGCAAAGTGCCCGGCTGACCCAACTGATCGGCCTGGCCAACAACAGCGTCCACGTGGCGATGGTGGCCACCGCGACCCTCGATGGCGGCAAGCGCGCCTGGCGCCTGGCAGCCAACAACAGCTTCGTATCGGCCGCCGGCAACCCGGCCTTGACGCGTGCGGCGCTCGAAGCGCTGGCAGCTGCAAATCAACCGGTGACGTTCACGCTGGTGGTCGAGGGCACTGAAGCAGGCATCACCGCCAATCTGGACTCGCTCGTCACCGTGGTGGCCAATCGGCCGCCGGTGGTGAACAACCCGGGCGCGCAAAACACAACCCAGAACAGTGCCGCTGCGTTGAGCATCGTCGCCACCGATCCGGACGGCGACAGCCTGAGCTACAGCGCCGTCGGGCTGCCCACCGGGCTGCAGATCAACGCGGGCACGGGTGCCATCACCGGCACGGCCAGCGCACAGGGCCTCTTCAGTGTGTCGGTGAGCGTGACCGACAGCCGGAGCGCATCGGCGAGCATCAACTTCCAGTGGACGGTGAGCCCGGTGGTGGTGGCCAATCGTCCGCCCGTGGTCACCAATCCGGGCGCGCGCAGCTCGGTCCTGAACAGTGCCGTGGCGCTGAACATCGTGGCCAGCGATCCGGACGGCGACAGTCTGAGCTACAGCGCCGTCGGGCTGCCCACCGGGCTGCAGATCAACGCGGGCACGGGCGCCATCACCGGCAGCGTCAGCACGCCGGGGAGCTTCAACGTGTCGGTGACGGTGACCGACAGCCGCAACGCATCGGGCAGCGCCAACTTCCAATGGACGGTGACCGCGCCGGTCGGACCCACCCTCACCGCCGCGCAGAGCAGCGTCAGCGCAGGCGGCAGCGTGACGGTCAACTGGAGCGGCATTGCCAACCCCACGAATACCGACTGGATCGGTCTGTTCGCACCCGGGGCGGCCGCGGAGTCGTACCTTGATTGGATCTACGTCAGTTGCACCACCAGCCCGGGCCCGGCGCTTGCCAGCGGCACGTGTCCGTTCCAGATTCCGGCCACTCGGGCCGCCGGCACGTACCAGCTCAGGCTCTACGCGGCCAACGGCTTTACGCTGCTGGCGAACGGCCCGACGCTGTCGGTGACCCAAACGGTGAGCAACAGCCCGCCGACCGTGGCGCTGACCTCACCGGCCAACAACACGAGCGTGGTGCAAGGCAGCGCGGTGACGATCAGCGCCCAGGCGGCCGACACCGACGGCAGCATCGCCAGGGTGGAGTTCTACGCCGGCTCGACGCTGCTGGGCACCGACACCACGGCGCCGTACAGCATCAGCTGGTCGGCGGCCACCTTGGGCACGCAATCGATCACGGCCCGGGCCTACGACAATGCCGGCGCGGTGACTGCGAGCGCGGCCGTCAACCTGACGGTGAACGCGGTCGCAACCACGCTGACCGCCGCGGCGAGCAGCGTCATCGCAGGTGGCAGCGTGACGGTCAGCTGGAGCGCTATCGCCAACCCCACAAGCACCGACTGGATTGGCTTGTTCACGCCAGGGGCGGCCGCGACCTCGTACCTTGACTGGATCTACGTCAGTTGCAGCACCGCCGCGGTCTCGGCGCGTGCCAGCGGCACGTGCTCGTTCCAGATCCCGGCCACTCGGGCCGCGGGAACGTACCAGCTCAGGCTTTACGCCGCCGACGGCTATACGTTGCTGACGAACGGCCCGACGCTGTCGGTGACGAGGTGATGGTGCCGGGAGTTCGTGCGCACGCTGTATGTCGCGGGAGCGGGCACGGGTACAACGAGTGTTTCGCAGAGCACAAGCGCCATCAGCGTGGCGGCGCGCGCTCACCGGCGCGCGGGATCCAGTAGGCCAGTTGCGCTGCGGCGGCAAAGCCGATCAGCCCGGTGGCAGCAATGCCGGCGGCCAGCGACAAGCTGGCCGCCAGCGCCGACAGCAGCGCCGGCCCGCACGAGGCACCGATGTCGGCCATCAGCCGCCACACGCCCAGGAAGTGCGCGCGCCCGACGCGCGGTGAATGGTCGGCGCCCAGGGTCATCACCATGCCCGAGCCGATGCCGTTGCCAAAGCCGACCAGCGCCGCCGCGAGCAGCAGGCTGGTGGCGCCGTGCGTCAGCGGCATCAGCAGCAAGCCAACGCCCATGATCAGCATCGACGGCACCGCGACCCAGCGGCGGCCCTTCTGGTCCATCACCTTGCCGGCCGGGTAGAACACCAGCATGTCGATGCCACCGGCCAGGCCATAGATCAGTGCGGCGACCGAGGGTTCGAGCGCCAGGTGGTCGGCCCACAGCGGGATGACCGCCTGGCGGCTGGCGCGCACCGCGGCGACCAGCATCACCCCGATGCCGAGCGTGACGAAGACGTGGCGGTGGTCACGCAAGGTGGACAGCAGCGTCGGTGCCGCTGCCGGTGGCCCGGCGGCCCGATCGGCGCGGGCGGCGTGCGCTTCCAGGTCTGGAATGCGCGCGGCCACGACGGCCGCCAGCACCAGCGCAGCCACCCCCACGCCATACGCGCCGACCAGCCCGAAGCGGTGAATTGCCGCAGCGCCGATGAACGGGCCGATGAACATGCCGATGCGCATCACCCCGCCCAAGGTGGACAGCGCCCGGGCCCGGAATTCCAGCGGCACCGCGTCGGTCAGGTAACTCTGGCGCGCCAGGCTGAAGACTGCCTGCGACATGCCGATCATGAAACTGCCGAGAGCGAACAGGCCCAGGTGCCCGGTCCACCCGCACAGCGCCATCGCCAGCGCGCACCAGACCGCGGCTGCGACGATGGCCCAGCGCTCGCCGCGGTGCATGGTGATCAGCGACGCCGGGATGTTGCTGACCAGCGAGCCGACACCGATCAACATCACCGCCAGCGCCGCCTGCGGCACCGACGCACCGAGCTCGCGCGCCGACAGCGCAATGACCGGCAGGATCGCCCCTTCACCCAGCCCGAACAGCAACGACGGGCCGAACGCCGGGACGGCGATGCGGCGCAGGGTGAAGGGAGTGAGGGCCATGCGTAAGAGGTTTGCGGGGCCGACGCAAGCCACGCGCCAAGGCGGGCGCCATTGTCTCGCGGCGGGCGCCGCCAAGCTCCGTCGATACGGCCCCTCCTCCGGCTCGTCAGGGTCGAGCGTGACCCGGCTCGAGAGGCCTGCGCTTCAGCGCTTCAACGCCGAGCGCTTGCCCAGTTCGATCTTCGCGATGGCGTTGCGGTGCACCTCGTCCGGGCCGTCGACGATGCGCACGGTGCGCTGGTGGGCATAGGCCTCGGCGAGCCAGAAGTCCTGGCTCACACCGGCCGCACCGTGCGCCTGGATGGCCCAGTCGACCACCTTGCACGACATGTTGGGCGCCACCACCTTGATCATCGCGATCTCGGCGCGTGCGGCCTTGTTGCCGACGGTATCCATCATGTGCGCAGCGTTCAAGGTCAGCAGCCGGGCCTGGTCGATCATGCAGCGCGACTCGGCAATGCGCTCGTGCCAGACCGACTGCTCCGCCAGCGGCTTGCCGAACGCAATACGCTCTTGCAGCCGGTCGACCATCATCTCCAGCGCCCGTTCGGCGGCGCCGATCGAGCGCATGCAGTGGTGGATGCGCCCCGGCCCCAGGCGGCCTTGCGCGATCTCGAAGCCGCGGCCTTCACCCAGCAGGATGTTCTCGGCCGGCACGCGCACGTTGTCGAGCACCACCTCCATGTGGCCATGCGGCGCGTCGTCGTAGCCGAACACCTGCAGCGGGCGCAGGATCTTGATGCCCGGTGCGTCGGCCGGCACGAGGATCATCGACTGCTGCGAGTGGCGCGGCGCGTCGGGGTCGGTCCTGCCCGACAGCCAGCGCGGTGCCGGCCTGAGCAATCAGGAGTACGCGCCGCTGGCCG
>JANOQS010000498.1:0-1596 GCA_031414975.1 Methylibium sp.
CGCGTGGGCGCTTCGATTTCCGCCGGCCGCGCGCCACGCATCCGTCGCGCCTGGCGACCGACGAGCTGCTCGAGCGCGTGCGCCTGCAGTCCGTGGCCCAGCGCCTGGTGTCGAGCCTGTCGCACGGCCAGCAGCGCCAGCTCGAGATCGGCATGGCGCTGGCCGGCGCGCCGCGGCTGATCCTGTTCGACGAACCCGCGGCCGGCCTGTCGCCCGCCGAGCGTCGTGAACTGGTGGCGCTGCTCACTTCGCTGCCGGCGCACATGAGCTACGTGTTGATCGAGCACGATCTCGACATCGCGCTGCGCGTGGTCGAGAAGGTGACCGTGATGCACAACGGCCGCGTGCTGAAGACCGGCACGCCGGGCGAGATCGAGAACGATGCGCAGGTGCAAGCGATCTACATGGGCGGGAAGCACTGATGGCCTGGTTCGGACGCGATCGAGAAGCGAGCGAGAAAGGTCGCGGCCCCATCCTCGTCATCGAAGGCCTGGACGTGTACTACGGCCGCGCGCACGCCTTGCAGGGCGTCAGCCTGAGCATCGACAAGGGCGTGCTCGGCATCGTCGGCCGCAACGGCATGGGCAAGACCACCTTGTGCAATGCCATCACCGGGCTGGTGCCGGCCAGCGGCAGCATCAAGCTGGGTGGTGAAGAGATCCTGGGTCGCCCACCGAACGAGATCACCAGGCGCGGCATCGCCTACGTGCCGCAGGGCCGGCGCGTGTGGCCGTCGCTCACGGTGGATGAGACGCTGCGCCTGGTGGCGCCGAAGCGCCGCGACGTGGAGCGCGTGTATTCGATGTTCCCGCGCCTGGCCGAGCGCAAATCCAACGGCGGTGCGCAACTGTCGGGCGGTGAGCAGCAGATGCTCGCCATCGGCCGCGCGCTGCTGCTGCAACCGCGCCTGCTGGTGATGGACGAACCCACCGAGGGCCTGGCGCCCGTGATCGTCGAACAAGTGGCGCAGGCGCTGCGCGACCTGGCCGCCGAAGGCGAGATCGCGGTGCTGCTGATCGAGCAGAACCTGGGTGTGGCGATGGAGGTGGCCGACCGCATCGGGGTGATGGTCAACGGGCGCATCGCGCAGGAGATGCCCAGCGCGCAACTGGCGGCCGACCGCGAATTGCAGGAGCGGCTGCTGGGTGTGCGCTCGGGGCCCGACGAAGAGCCCGAAACCGCCGCACCGGCGCCAAGCGTCAGCGATGACAACCCGACGCAGGTGCTGACCGTGCGCCGCGCACACGGCAACGGCGCACCGAGCCTGGACGACCTGGCGCCGCGCACGGTGCGCGGCTTCACGCGCTGGAATGCCGGCGGCACCGCAGCGCCGGCCACCGACATCGCGCGAGTTTCGCCCCCTCTCGCGGACAGAGCAAGCCCCGCCCCCGCCCAGGTCTTCGACTTCCCCGTCGCCGCCACCTCCGGCCGCGCCGCCTACGTCGTCGGCACCTTCGACACCAAAGCCCGCGAACTCTTCTTCCTGCGCCAGTGCCTCGACAAGCTCGGCCTGCGCGTCGTCACCGTCGACCTGTCGACCTCGGGTCGCACCTCCACCGCCAGCGTGCACCCGCGCGAAGTGGCGCGCCACCACCC
>JANOQS010000499.1:0-4644 GCA_031414975.1 Methylibium sp.
GCCGACTGACGCACCGGCAGGCGACAGTTCGGGGCCGGTTGCACCAAATCCGGTCGCATCGGCGCAAAACGGCACCCGTCCACGCACCGGCGCCGCTGGTCAGGGACCCGCCTGTCTTCACCGCGCGCCTGACAGCGCAAACGGAGTTCGTGAACGGCGTCACCGGCCCACCCCAAGCGTGCCCACGCTGTCACGGAAAGTGACATCAATGTGTTTCTTATAAGTAGTAACCCTGAATCCAGGCATGCAAGTTGCTGCAACTCACCAGGTGCCGGACCGATGTTGGTTCCGAACCCCAGGGAGGTGTGCCATGCGATCGTTGCTTTGGGTCCTTCTGACATTCGCCGCCGCGCCGGCCTGGTGCGAGGACATCGTCGATGTGCTCGACCGCTCGCAGCGCATGCGCCTGGAGGCGTTCACCGTGGCCGACGCGCAAAGCGAGCGCGCCGTGCGGGTGCGCCTCAGTTTCGAGCGCGTGGTCCGCGCCGCCGGCCTGCGAGAACCGGTCGAGCTGCGCCTGATCCGCGGCGAGACCTTGGCCGAAACCCTGCAGGGCCGGGTGGTGGTCGCCAACGAATCGCTGGCCGACCTGACCGAAGGCGAGCGTGTGTTCATCCTGGCGCACGAACTGGGCCACGTGGCGCTGGGCCACTGGGGGCAACTCGGCGAGGTCTACAAACGCCACATCCCTGGCGCGGTGACGCCGGCCACGACCGACCCGGTCGCGGGCGCGTTGGGGCGCGACGCCTCGGGGCTGTCGCACCGGCACGAACTGGACGCCGATGCGTATTCGGTACACGCCTTGCGCGCGATGGGCCATTCCGACGACGACGCCTTCTCCGCCTTCAAGCGCCTGGGGCTGACGCGCGACACCCCCACCCACCCCGGCACGCGCAAGCGCATGGCGTCGCTGCGTGACCTGCAGAACGCGCCGGTCAACACGGCGGAGCTGGTGCCCGGCGCCAAGTAGGTCCACCTCGGGCCACCTCACACCCGCAGGCACCCTCGTCCCCGGGCCGCGCAAGCGGCGGCTGGCCACTGCAACAACGCCGGATGCACCCGGTTTGCCCGCGCGGCCCATGAAGCGGTATCGTGCCGGGCACATGCCTTGCCGGCGTGCTTCACCGTGGGGACGCCATGAATCAGAAATCGCTCTTGTGGGTGGCCGCGCTGCTGGCCCTGGTGGCTGCGGCCGCAGGCGGCGTGTACTGGTGGCAGCAGCAAACACCTGCGCCGGCGCCAGCCGCGCCGCCGGTCGCCGCGGCACCGGCGCCCGCTCCGGCGCCGCTGCCAGCACCGGTGGAGCCGGCGATCCGCCACCCGATCGAAGCGGCGGCGGCGTCAGCCAGCGCCGCCGCACCGCGCCCGCTGCCGCCGCCCGACCAGGCCGACGCCTACGTCGCCGACGCACTGACCGAGCTGCTGGGCCGCAAGCCGGTGCTGAGCTTCCTGAGCACCGACGGCTTTGCCGCCAGGCTGGTGGCCACGGTGGACAACCTGGACCGCCCGTTCGCTGCCGTCCGGCGCTGGCCGGTGAACCCGTCGCCGGCCCGCTTCCAGACCACGCCGGCGGCCGACGCCACGCTGATCGGCGCTGACAACGCCAAGCGCTACGCGCCTTTCGTGCAGTTCGTCGGGTCGGTCAACAGCGCCCGGGCGGTGGCGCTGTACCGGCGCCTGTACCCGCTGTTCCAGCACGCCTATGAAGAACTCGGCTACCCCGGCAAATACTTCAACGACCGGCTGGTGCAGGTGATCGACCATTTGCTCGAAACGCCCGAGCCCGCCGGCCCGCTGCAGGTGCGGCTGACGGACGTGAAGGGGCCGATCCCGTCGGCCACACCGTGGCTGCGCTACGAGTTCGTCGACCCGGCATTGGAAGCGCGCTCGGCCGGGCAGAAGATCCTGCTGCGCATGGGGCCGGCGCACACGCGCCAGCTCAAGGCCAAGCTGGCTGAAGTGCGCGCGCTGATCGCGCGGCGCTGAGGCCGCCCCCCTCGCAAGACTCACCGATGCGAGCACTCGCCTCGTTCCTGCTGCTCCCACTGCTTCCTTCCCTGGCCATGGCACTCGACATCAACGCACTTTGGGACTACCGCCAACCCGACCTGAGCGAGCAGCGTTTCATTGCCGCGCTGGATGGGGCGAGCGACGACGAGAAGCTCATTCTTCAAACCCAGATCGCCCGCAGCCACGGCCTGCGGCGCAACTTTGCCAAGGCCCGAGAGCTTCTGTCGTCCGTCGAGCCCCGACTGAAAGCTGCCTCTCCGGAAGTGCAGGCCCGCTACTTCCTCGAACTCGGCAGAACATTTGCGTCCACCGCCCATCCCAAGGAAAGCCAGACGCCACAGAACCTTGTTGCGGCGAAGGACCACTTCCTCAAGGCGCATGAGATCGCCGCCCGCGCCCGCCTCGACTTCCTGGCCATCGATGCGCTGCACATGATGCCGGTCGTTGAAACGGAGCCCGATCGCCAACTCGAGTGGACCGAGAAAGCCGTGGCCACCCTGGAACGGTCGGACCAGGCTGACGCCAAGGCATGGGAGGGCTCGCTGCGCAACAACATCGGCTACGCCAGGCATCTGAAGGGCGAGTACGAGGCCGCCCTGGCGCAGTTCGGGTTGTCGCGCGCGGCGTACGAAAGAGCGGGCCGGGCCCGCAACGTGAGAATCGCCGACTGGATGATCGCCTGGACGTATCGGGCCCAGAAGAAGCATGCGCAAGCGCTCGCCATTCAGCTTGAACTGGAGCGCGCATGGGACGCCGCGGGTGAGCCGGACCCGTATGTCTTCGAGGAACTGGAACACCTCTACCGCGTACTGGGTGACGAGGAGCGTGCCCGACACTACGGCAGCAAGTTCAACGCAGCGTCGAAGTGACCCTTGACCGGGCCACCCGAGAAACCCGAACCCCGAGACCCCCGATGCTCACGTTTTCCGACATTGCCGCCGCCGCTACCCGCCTGAAAGGCGTGGCCCACCGCACCCCGGTGCTGACCAGCAAGACGCTCGACGCGCTGCTCGGCATGCAGGTGTTCATGAAGGCTGAAAACCTGCAGCGCATGGGCGCGTTCAAGTTCCGCGGCGGCTACAACGCGGTGAACGTGCTGAGTGACGCTGAACGCGCGCGCGGCGTGGTGGCGTTTTCGTCCGGCAACCACGCGCAGGCGGTGGCGCTGGCGGCGCAACTGCACGGCTGCCAGGCCACCATCGTGATGCCGGAAGACGCGCCCGCGCTGAAGCTCGCAGCCACGCGCGGTTACGGCGCCGAGGTGATCCTGTACGACCGCTACCGGCAGGACCGGGCCCAGATTGCCACCGCACTGGTGAAGGAACGCCAGTGTTCGCTGATCCCACCCTACGACCATCTGCCGGTGATGGCGGGCCAGGGCACCACGGCGCTGGAGTTGATCGAAGACACCGGCCCGCTGGATTCGCTGATCGTGTGCGCCGGTGGCGGTGGCCTGCTGTCAGGCTGCACCGTGGCCGCCAAGCACCTGGTGCCCGACATTCGTGTCTTCGGCGCCGAACCCGAGCGTGGTGACGACATGCAGCGCTCGTTGCGCAGCGGGCAGATCGTCAGCATCGACGTGCCGCGCACCATCTGCGACGGCCAGCAGACGCAGTCGGTCGGCCAGCATCCGTTCGAAGTGATTCAGGCCCAGGTCACCGACGTGCTGACCGTGCCCGACCCGGTGGTGGTGCAGGCGATGCGCTTTGCCTTCGAGCGCATGAAGGTGGTGCTCGAACCGTCGGGCGCCAACGCGCTGGCGGCGCTGATGCAGCACCGCGATCAGTTCAAGGGCCAGCGCGTGGGCGTTACCCTGTCGGGCGGCAACATCGGCATCGAGCGCTTCGTTGCGCTGATGACCGGGGCCGAGCGGGTGGACTGAACGCCTCACCGCCCGGGCCCTTCAAGTTCCCTTCAGGCGAAGGTGTTCAGGTGGTTGCCCAGGTGCGGCGGGTTGGCCGGCATCTGCGGCAACGCCTGGATCAACTGGGCGGCGCCCTGCGCCTGCAGGTCGATCGCCTTTTTCAACACGGCGATGCCGACCGCTTGATTGCCGGCGGCAGCGCTGCTGAGTGCGGCATTCGCGCCGCTGACGAGGTTGACGGCCATGGCAAGTCCTTTCGTGTGGCTTGGCCCTCATATCGACCAAGGGCCACCGGACTGAAGGGGCGACCTTTGCGCCGGCCGCGGCAGATCGGTGACGATGGCGCCCCTTCCTGATCAGCCTGGAGATCTGCCTTGAGAACCCTCGTCGTGTCCACCCTGCTGAGTTTTGTTTCCCTGTCTGCCTGCTGGGCCCAAGCCGATGTGGCGGCCAGCGCCGCCAAGGAGGCGGGCGCCGTCGTCACGGCCAGCGGCCTGGTCTACCGCTCGCTGAAAGACGGCGCCGGCCCGAACCCGGCCGCGACCCAGACGGTGAAGGTCCATTACCGCGGCACCTTCCCCGACGGCAAGGAGTTCGACAGCTCTTATGCACGCGGCACGCCGGCCGAGTTCCCGCTCAACCGCGTGATCAAGTGCTGGACCGAAGGGGTGCAGTTGATGAAGGTCGGCGGCAAGGCCAGGCTGACCTGCCCGGCCGCCATTGCCTACGGCGAAAAGGGCGCGGCCGGCGTGATCCCGCCGAATGCGACG
>JANOQS010000500.1:0-1856 GCA_031414975.1 Methylibium sp.
CCCGCCTCGTCGAAGTCCTTCATCCAGCGTTCGGGCGTGATCAGCGGGTAGTCGCTGCCGAACAGCATGCGGTCCTTCAGCAGCGTGTTGGCGTACTGGATCAACTGTGGCGGAAAGTACTTGGGGCTCCAGCCCGACAGGTCGATCCACACGTTGGGCTTGTGCAGCGCCAGGCTCAGCGCCTCGTCCTGCCACGGCCAGCTCGGGTGGGCGACGACGATCTGCATGTCGGGGAAGTCGATCGCCACGTCTTCGAGCAGCATCGGGTTGCTGTTCTGCAGCCGCAGGCCGCCGCCGCAGCGCATGCCGCTGCCAATGCCGCTGTGCCCGCTGTGGAAAATCGCCGGCAGCTTGTGCTCGGCGATCACTTCGTACAACGGCCAGGCCATCTTGTCGTAGGGCATGAAGCCCTGCACCGTGGGGTGGAACTTGAAGCCCTTGACGCCGTGTTCCTTGATGAGCCGCTCCGCCTCGCGTGCGCCCATCTTGCCCTTGTGCGGGTCGATGCTGCCGAAGCAGATCATCATGTCGGCGTTCTTCTGCGCCGCTTCGGCGATCTCTTCGTTCGGGATGCGGCGGCGGCCGAGTTGCGCTTCGCTGTCGACCGTGAACATCACCAAGCCGATCTTGCGTTCGCGGTAGTAGGCGATCGTCTCTTCGATCGTCGGCCGGCGGTTCGAGCCGAAGTACTTGTCGGCGGCGCGGTCGTACTCTTCTCCGTAGTTGTCGAACGGGTTCCAGCACGACACCTCGGCGTGGGTGTGCGTGTCGATCGCGATCAGGTCGGCGATGTTCATGGTCGTGCTCCTGGGTTCAACGTGACTTCACGATGGGTTCAGTGGCTGTTCATCGGCATTCGAAACTCTCGGCGCGTTCGCTGTTGCCGCTGCCCTTGTAGCGCGCCACCTTGGGGTACGGGCACAGCGGGCGGGTGCGGCCGGCAGGCCAGCCTTCGGGCAAATCGGCATTCGGTGCCGGGTTGCCGGCGCCGCGGGTGGCGGCCGTCACGCGCTCGGGCGGGCGGCCTTTTTCGACCCACTCGACCAGCGGCGTCAGCAGGTCGAACTGATCGGCCGCCGGGCCGCCGCGGCAATGGTTCATGCCGGGCACCAGGAACAAGCGCGTGAAGTCCGAAGAGTCACCGCCGTTGGTGGCCCGCAGCCGGCCGTACCAGGCGGCGGTGTCGTCGCTCGAGAACACGCCGTCGGCCACGCCGTGGTAGACGACCATCTTGGCGCCGCGCCGCTTGAGCGCGCCCATGTCGTCCAGGTTCGGCGGCGTCATGAACTCCATTGACGACTCGGTGTAGGTTGTGTCCTTGGCGAAGATTTTCGGGCCGTCGCGCAAGATGTCGAAGCCCATCGCAAAGGCGCGCGGGTCGGCCGCCGCTTCGGGCGCGGCCGGTGGGGTCTGGAACACGTAGGCCACCGCCACCGGGTCGCGGTTGGTGATGGACGAAACGAACTTCCAGCTCGCCCAGTCGGGTGCGGCAATGCCGGGGTCGAAGGGGAATGTCGAATACAGCTTGGCGCCGTCGGCGCCGTTCGGGCCGTTGAAGATGCGCGCGAGCACACCCTTTTGCGCCGCGCTCAGGCAACTGCCCACGCGCGGGCCGGTGCAGGTGGGCACGTCGCGCTCCAGGTCGAAGGCGGCGCGGCAGGCCACGGTGTCTTGCACCATGCCGTCGGCCAGACCGTCGAGTGCGTCGCAGCGCGACAGAACCTTTTCGGCCACCAGGCGGCGCTCGTCGGGCGCAAAGGCGCTGGACAGGTCGCCATCGCCGGCGATCGTGGCGAACTGCTGCGCGCCGTACAACTGCGCCAAGGCAGCCTTCGGCAGGTTGAAGCCGGGGTTGC
>JANOQS010000501.1:0-1658 GCA_031414975.1 Methylibium sp.
CGGCCAGGTGCTGTGCAAGCCCGCCAGCGTCAAGCCGCACACCCACTTCACGGCCGAGATCTACGTGTTGAGCAAGGAAGAAGGCGGCCGCCACACGCCGTTCTTCAACAACTACCGGCCGCAGTTCTACTTCCGCACGACCGACGTGACCGGCGCAGTCGAACTCCCGAAGGACAAGGAGATGGTGATGCCGGGCGACAACGTCAGCATCACGGTCAAGCTGATCAACCCGATCGCGATGGAAGAGGGCTTGCGCTTCGCCATCCGCGAGGGTGGCCGCACCGTGGGTGCGGGTGTGGTCGCCAAGATCATCGAATAAGGCGAACCATCATGCAAAAGCAAAAGATCCGCATCCGCCTGAAGGCATTCGACTACAAGTTGATCGACCAGTCGGCACTCGAGATCGTCGACACCGCCAAGCGCACTGGCGCCATCGTCAAGGGCCCGGTGCCCCTGCCGACGCGCATGCAGCGTTTCGACATCCTGCGTTCGCCGCACGTCAACAAGAGTTCGCGCGACCAGTTCGAGATTCGCACCCACCAACGGCTGATGGACATCATCGACCCGACCGACAAGACGGTCGATGCGCTGATGAAACTCGACCTGCCGGCTGGCGTGGACGTCGAAATCAAGCTGCAGTGACAGTGACGCGAGTGAACGCAGCTTCCTGAGTGATCAGGAAGCTGCTACACTCGCAGGCTTTCCTCGGTACGCCATTCCGCTTGCAAGAGCGAGAGGAGCGACCGAATTCCAGCCCGGCCAATCGATGTCGGGCATGTGCAACAAAGGCTTTTGCTCTGCAAAGAGACGAAGCTGGAGAAAAACCATGAGTACAGCAAGTGCGAGCCATCGCCTCGGATTGCTGGGCCGCAAGGTGGGCATGATGCGCATCTTCACGGACGATGGCGACGCCATTCCCGTGACCGTGCTCGACGTGTCGAACAACCGTGTCGCCCAGGTCAAGACCGCAGAGACCGACGGCTACAGCGCCATCCAGGTGGCTTTCGGCGAACGCAAGGCTTCGCGCGTCAGCAAGCCTGAAGCCGGCCACCTCGCCAAGGCGGGTGTGATTGCCGGCGAAGTGCTGAAGGAATTCCGCGTCACGCCCGAAATCGCCGCCGAGTACAAGCCCGGTGCGCAGGTGCCGGTCAGCCTTTTCGCGATCGGCCAGATGGTCGACGTGCAGGGCACCTCGATCGGCAAGGGCTTCACCGGCACCATCAAGCGCCACAACTTCAGCTCGCAGCGCGCGTCGCACGGCAACAGCCGATCGCACAACGTGCCGGGTTCGATCTCGATGGCGCAGGACCCGGGCCGCGTGTTCCCGGGCAAGAAGATGTCCGGCCACCGCGGCGACGTGACCAAGACGACCCAGAACCTGGACATCGTCCGCATCGACGAAGCCCGCCAGCTGCTGCTGGTGCGCGGCGCGGTGCCCGGCTCGAAGAACGGCCACGTGGTCGTGAGCCCGGCGATCAAGGCCAAGGTCAAAGCCGCCGTCGTGGCCAAGAAAGAAGGGGCCAAGTAATGCAACTCGAGCTCCTGAACGACCAGGGTCAAGCCACCGCCAAGGTGGACGCGCCGGACACGCTGTTCGGCCGTGACTACAACGAAGCGCTGGTGCACCAGGTGGTCGTGGCCTTCCAGGCCAACGCCCG
>JANOQS010000502.1:0-4661 GCA_031414975.1 Methylibium sp.
CACGGCCACCACCGGCGCGGTGGCGGGCGACGCGACGATCCAGTCGATTCCGAACTATTCATGCTACGAGACGGTGGAAGAGACCTTCGCCGCCGCACAGGGTTTCGTCACCGCCAAGCCCAACCTGGCGACGTGGATTGACGTGGGCGACTCGTGGCAGAAAGCGAATGGCCTGGGTGGCCACGACATCCGCGTGCTCAAGCTCACCAACAGCGCCGTGGCGCCCAACCCTCCGCCTTCCAACCCCCCCGACCCCCCTGCATCCCCCCCGGCCGCCAAGCCCAAGCTGTTCGTCAACGCCGCGATCCATGCGCGCGAGTACACCACCGCGCCGCTGGTGCTGGAGTTTGCGCGCTGGCTGGTCAACGGCCACGGCGTGAATGCCGACGCGACCTGGATCCTCGACCACCATGAAGTTCACCTGATGCTGCAGACCAACCCCGACGGCCGCAAGCAGGCCGAGACGGGCCTGTCGTGGCGCAAGAACACCAACAACAACTTCTGCGCCAACACCAACACACGCGGCATCGACCTGAACCGCAACTTCAGCTTCAGCTGGAACAGCACCGGCGGCCAGGGCTCCAGCGGCGACCAGTGCAACCTGACCTACCGCGGCCCGTCGGCCGGGTCGGAGCCGGAGACGCAGGCGATCCAAAGCTACGTGCGCAGCCTTTGGCCCGACCTTCGGGGCCCGCTCCCCACTGACGTTGCACCGAACGACACCAGCGGCATCCACCTCGACATTCACAGCTACAGCCAGCTCGTGCTGTGGCCCTGGGGCACCACCAGCACACCCGCGCCCAACGGCCCTGCGTTGCAGACCCTGGGGCGCAAGTTCGCTTTCTTCAACGGCTACACGCCGCAGCAGTCGATCGGCCTGTACCCGACCGACGGCACCAGCGACGGCGTGAGTTACGGCGAGCTCGGCGTGGCCGCCTACACGATCGAGCTGGGCACGGCCTTCTTCGAGAGCTGCACCAACTACAACAACGTGATCAAGCCGAACAACCTGCCGGCATTGATCTACGCCGCCAAGGTGGTGCGCACGCCCTACATCACGCCGGGCGGGCCGGACGTGACGACGCTCACCTTGAGCAACGACGCTGCCGGCGCCGGTGTGCCGGCGGGTGTCAATGTGACGATTACGGCGTCGGCCACCGACACGCGCTTCAACAACAGCAACGGCACCGAGGCGACGCAGGCGATCAACGGCGCCGAGTACTACATCGATGTGCCACCATGGCAGGCCGGCGCGGTACCGGTGCCGCTCGGTGCAGCCGATGGCAGCTTCAATGCCAGCACAGAAGGTTTGGCGGGCGCGATCAACACCGCCGGCCTGTCGGTCGGCAAACACCTCGTCTACTTGCGTGCGATTGATGCAACAGGCACCTGGGGCCCTGTGACGGCGTCGTTCCTCAACATCGTCAGCGGCCCGCCGCCTGCGCTGAACGCAGCGTTCACGTCGACCTGTACCAACCTCGTGTGCAATTTCAACGGCGCGGGTTCGAGCGGCAACGTCACCTCGTGGCAGTGGACCTTCGGTGACGGCACGAGCGGCAGCGGTGCCAGCACCAGCCACACCTATGCCGCAGCCGGCACCTTCAACGTGACCCTGACCGTGTCCGACGGCAGCACGTCCGACAGCGAGACGCAGAGCGTCACCGTCACCGCCGCGCCCCCAGTCAGCGCGGTGACCGAAACGACCGCCAACAACAACTCGCGCGGCAACGCCCAGCTCGTCTCCTTGAACCCGGCGCTCGTGAACGGAACGATCAGTTCGAACAACGACACCGACTACTACCGCGTCACGCTCGGCGCCGGCAAGACGCTGACCGCCACCTTGACGCCCAACGCCACGTCCAACTACAACCTGCTGATCTACAACGCCAGCGGCAGCATCGTGGCGCGCAGCGAACGCGGCACCGGGCTGGTGGACACAGCGACATTCACCAACACCGGCGCTGCGGCGGTGACGGTCTACGCCAGGGTGCTGCGCATCAGCGGCGGAACCGGCTCGACGAACGGGAAGTACACGCTGTCGCTGTCGCAGTAGGGGTTGCAGCAGCAGGGGTAGCAAGGGCAGCAGGGACGGCACGCCGCTCCTGCGCAGGGTTCTCAGGCTCAGGCAGCGATTCCGACCTGCGCCCGCTGCCCCAGCAAGGCCTGAAGTTCTTCGCCGCTCAACACCTCGCGCTCCAGCAGCCGCTGGGCCAGCGCGTCGAGTTGTCCGCGCTGCGAGCGCAGCATCTGCTGGCATTTCGCCTGCGCCTGTTCGAGCAGGGCGCGGGCCTCCTTCAGCACGGCCGCCTGGATGTCGGGGCCGAGCAGTTCCTTCGGAACGCCGGCCACGCTCAGGAGACCGAACGCCTGCGAGAAGCCGAGCGAGCCGACCATCTTCACCGCCAGCTCGGAGGCGCGCTTCAGGTCGTCCGACGCGCCGCTGGAGACGCTGCCCAGCACCAGCAGCTCGGCCTCGCGCCCGCCCAGCATCATCGCCAGCCGGCTGGTCAGTTCGGCCTGCTTGTAGAGCGGGTCCTCGCTGTCGCGCGAGATGTGCGTGACGCCCAGTGCCTGCCCGCGCGGCTCGATGGTCACGCGTTCGACCGAGCCCACGGCCAGCCAGTGACCGATCAGCGCGTGCCCGGCCTCGTGGTACGCCAGCCGCTCACGCGTGCCCTCGCTCAGCAGGCCCTTGATGGACGACACCTCGCCGCCGAGTTGGTGGGTTTCGATCGCGCGCAGAAAGTGTTCACCGGTGACGCGCTCGGCGCCGGCCTCGGCCGCGCTCGACGCCGCCTTGTTCACCGTGTTGGCGATCTCGGCTGGCGACATGCCTGCGCTCATGCGCGCCAGCGCGGTGCTGTCGGCCGAGCCGTCGTGCGCCACCTTGGCGATGTACAGCTCGAACAGCTGGCGCCGCTCGGGCAAGGTGGGCAACGCCAGCCGCACCAGCATGTCGAAGCGGCCGGGGCGGCGCATTGCCTCGTCGATGTTGTCTTCGTGGTTGGTGGCGGCCACCACAACCACGTTGTCGAGCGCATCGAAGCCGTCCATCTCCACCAGCACGCGGTTGATGATGCGGTTCAGCTCCGACTCGGCGCCGCTGCCCGGGCCCTCGCCGCCGCGCGTGCGCTTGCCGATGCCGTCCACCTCGTCGATGAACAGCACGCACGGCGCGTTCCTGCGTGCCAGCTTGAACAGCGCCTTGACCTTGGCGACGCCGGCGCCGTAATACATCGCGCTGAAGTAGGAGCCGTCAACCGCGATGAAGTTTGCCTTGCTTTCACCGGCCAGCGCCTTGGCCAGCAAGGTCTTGCCGGTGCCCGGCGGGCCCACCAGCAGCACGCCGCGCGGCGCCGCGGCACCCAGTTTCCGGTACTGCGCCGGGTCACGGATGAAGGCCTTCACACGGTTCAACGCGGCCTTGGCTTCGTCGTTGCCGACCGCGTCGGCAAACTGCAGGGTGGGGCGCTCGGTGAGCTTGGAGGCCGCGCCTCCCATGCCGGTCTGCAGCTTGGCGGCGAAGAACAGCGCCACCACCAGAATGCCCACCAGCAGCAGCGGCGACACGATGCCGTAGATCGCGTCCAGCGCCCGGTGGCTGGCGGTGCGCGGGTCGACGTCAACGCGGACCAGCGCAAACCCGGCTTCGGCGCTCCGGTCGGCCAGCCTGTCCAGCGCGGTGCCGCCACAACCGGCGGCCGTGCAGTTGGGCACGGTCGAGCTGGCCTTGCTGCCGTCTTTCAGCGTGTACAGCAGCAAGCCGGGCTGGGCGTTGGCCAGGCCGACCGCGGCCACGGCGTCGGCGTCCAGCGCCTTTCTGAACTCCGACACGTTCTTCGGGTTCGCCAGCCAGTCGTCGGGAGCCTTCTCGAACCGCAGCGCTTCCGGGCTCTTGCGCGCGTTGGATTCTTCGGCCGCCTTGCCGTTGAGCACCACCAGGCCCGCCAGCAATGCCACCGCCGCCAGCCCCCACAGCAGGTTGCGCGGGTTGGCGCGGGCGCGCTTCAGAAGTTGCTTCAGGGTGTTCATGCCGGGCCTTCGAATGAGAGGGCCGCGATGGACCCAGCCCGTTCTATCGGCACGGTGGCGAGGGACTTGATGCGCTGTTACCACGCGATCGGTTTGGGATGGGCTGCAAGGCGCATACCGCAGGGTCAGCGCGTCGGCGGGCTGCCTTGCGCCGCGCCCAAGCGTTCCTTGGCCTTGAGCCGGCTCAGCGACACTGGCGTCACCCCCAGGTAGCGCGCCAGGTCTTTTTGCAGCACCCGTTCGACGATGCCGGGCGACTGGCGCAGCAGCAAGCGGTAGCGGTCGGCGGGTGCCAGCGTGAGCAACTCGCGCTCGCGCGCTTCCTTGCGCGCGCCGTAGATCAGCAGGGCCTGGGCCAGCGCGGTCTGCCACGGCAGGCTCAGCCTCGCGCGGCGTGCGATTTCGCGGTGGTCGAGCTGCTCCAGTTCAGTGTCTTCGATCGCTTCGGCCACAAAGCTCGTGGTGCCGCCGGGCGCCAGCGCCGCCAGGCTGGCAAAGAACTGCCCCTCACCGATGAAAGACTTGACCCACTCGTCGCCGTTCTCCGCCACGTAGACCAGCTTCAACAGCCCGCGCCTCACGACGTAGACAAACGGGTTCGGCACGCCATGGGCGAACAGCTGCCCGCC
>JANOQS010000503.1:0-1701 GCA_031414975.1 Methylibium sp.
CTGGTGGCACATCACCTCGCCGCCGATGCCGGGCTGCTTGAAGATGTACATCGACTGCAGCAGCCGCGCATCGGCCAGTCCCAGGCCCTGCGCCACGGCCTGCAGGCGCGCGCCGCTCGAAAACGCTCGGAAGACCGGGTCGAGGTCGTGCATCGCGTGGCCGAGCTTGTTGACCGCACGGTCCAGCGGCACGCACAGGCGGCCGTCGGCATCGAACGCGCCTTCTTCGAAGAAGGTCGCGATGCGGTTCGCCGAGGCTTCGAAGTAGGCGTCGCGCGCGTGGCGCTGGTCGCGGGTGGAGAACACCGTGCCGGGTGCCTGCGGTGCGTGCTCGGCCACCAGCGCCAGCGCGCGTTCGCGCAGCGCCTCGCACATCACGCGCGAGACGAAGTCTTCGATCACGATCACGCCGTCGCGAGCGAACGCGGCCGAGGCGCTGGCAGGCAGCGTGGCGTTGCCGTCGAGCCGGCAGCGGTGGATCACGCCGTGGCCCCTGACACCAGCGCGGCGTAATCAATCGCAATCGCCGCCGCCAGCCTGGCGTTGTTCAGCACCAGCTGAATGTTTGCCGCCAGGCTGTCACCGCCGGTCAGCTCGCTCACGCGGGCCAGCAGGAACGGCGTGCTGTCCTTGCCGCTCACGCCTTGCGCCTGCGCCTCGCGCAACGCCTGTTCGATCGCGGCATCGACCCGCTCGCGCGGCATCGCGAAAGCCTGAGGGATCGGGTTGGCCACCACCAGGCCGCCGGCCAGCCCGAGTTGCCACTTGGCGCGCATCGCGCGGGCGATCTGGGCCGCCGAATCGAGCCGGTAGTCGACCTTGAATTCACTGTCGCGGGTGTAGAACGCCGGCAGCACGTCGGTCTGGTAGCCGATCACCGGCACGCCGTGCGTCTCCAGATACTCCAGGGTCAGGCGCAGGTCGAGGATGGCCTTGGCGCCGGCGCACACCACCGCCACGTTGCTGCGCGCCAGTTCCTGCAGGTCGGCCGACACGTCGAAGCTCTGCGCCGCGCCGCGGTGCACGCCGCCGATGCCGCCAGTGGCAAACACCGCGATGCCGGCTTGCGCGGCACGATCATCGTGGCGGCCACCGTGGTCGCGCCGGTCTGCCCGGCGGCCACGATGAAGGGCAGGTCGCGCCGGCTGACCTTGGCGACGGTGCGGCCGCCCTGGCCGAGTTGTTCGATCTGCGCGTCCGTCAGCCCGGCTTTCAGGCGCCCGTCGATGACCGCGATGGTGGCCGGCACGGCGCCGGCCGCGCGCACCTCGGCTTCCACCCGGCGGGCTGTCGCCACGTTCTGCGGGTACGGCATGCCGTGCGAAATGATGGTCGATTCCAGCGCCACCACCGGCCGCCCGGCGGCCAGCGCGGTGGCGACGTCGGGGTGGATGTCGAGGTGCGGGTTCGGGTGTGGGTGCAGGTGCGCGTGCGCGTGCGGTGTCATCGCGCTCTTATTGTGTTGCGTGGTCATTCAGGCACTGTGCCACCAAGGCGGCCGACAAGCCAGGGTGGTTGGCGGTAGGCGTTGTCAGGGTCAGCGCGGCACAAGCGGCGCCGAATCGGGCCGCCTCGGGCAGCGCGGCGTGCCGCAGGTGCGAATGCGCGAACCCGGCCAGCAGCGCATCGCCAGCGCCGGTGGTGTTGAGCACGGGCACGGTCAGCGCGGTTTGCCAGCCGCATTGGGTGGCGCTGCTGAAA
>JANOQS010000504.1:0-3101 GCA_031414975.1 Methylibium sp.
TGCCCTTGTCGACCATCTTGGTGAACTCGTGCAGGCCGATGGGCTTTTCGTAGACCTTGAAGCCGTCCTTCTGGCGATTGGCGTCAGGGTGGTTTGACGCGTTCCTCAGGTACGGCGGGTTGCCTGCGAAGAGCAGATCAACGTACACGCGGCCGTCGACCAGCTTGGTCTTGCCGATGAGCTTCAGGCCGAGCGGATCAGTGGCGTCGAAGGACCATCGCTTGACTACCTCGTAAGGCGTGGCCTTGCTCTTCTGATGGTTCTCGTAGATGTATGCCGCGATCCCGCCCAGGATGGACAGCGCCACTATCGCGAGCACGATAGCTACGGTGAAGAAGTGATCTGCGGCCTGAGCCAACACGGGCTTAGGCCATCTTGAAAGAACCAGACGTGAACGCGACAGCCTTCAGCCTGAACCGCCCGAACCAGGGGAACGTAGTCCTGATCACCCGCGACGAGTACGGCGATATCAAAGTGCTTACGCGTTGCGTGCGACAACATTTCCACCGCAAGTGAGATGTCAACTTGCTTCGTTCTTGAGCCCTTCATCTTCTTGAAGACACGAGGCGCCTCGATACCCTGCGTTTTGAGACTGGCTGCGACCTCGGACACCAATGGATCGTCTCCTTGCACCGATGTGTAAAAGTACTTTCGAATGACGCCGCCGCCATGGCCAGGGTTGTTCAGTTGAGGAGCCCAGACATAGACACTTGGTAGGTACCAGTCTTGAGGCGAAAGTGGGATGCTGTGCTTGGCGAGAAGTGCACCATAGCGAATGGCAAGATTCTCCCCGTCAACGAAGATCATCACGCGCGTGTTGTCGATTCCAGGGTACGGGATGAGTTGGGTCATCTGGTGTTTGGAAGCGGGCTATTGCGTCCGAGATTCTTCAATTCCATCAGCCATCTTCCTCCGTAGCGCCACATCGGATCGATGTTGGTTGAACGCATTGGGTCGCCTAAGAATTCGCAGATCGCCTCGGGACCTGGAGCCGGTGTCGCCTGACTGGAACAGGCTGACATCGGACCTGCGGTTCGTCCATCCTCAATCTTGTGGAGGCCGGACCCTCAAGGTCCGATGGCTCACCCGCCCGTCACCCCCAAAAAATGATCCAGCATGTGGAAGTGATCGTCATGGAACTGGTCTTCCACGCGCAGCAGCCACTCCACCGCCACCCACTCCACTGCCTGCGCGTCGTCGTCGGCGCGCACGTCGGGCAACGCCACTTCCTCCAGGTCGAAGAAGAAGCCATGCGTGATCGTCCGCCCGCGCAGGCTGCGGTCGGGGTGGTCGAAGACTTCGCGGGCCTTCAGGCAGCGGCGCAGCGTCTCCTCGGGCACGTCGAGGTGCGTCTCTTCCTGCAGCTCGCGGAGGCACGACTGCAGCGTGGTTTCGCGCTGTTCGATGAAGCCACCCGGCACTGCCAGCAAGCCGACGCCGGGCGCGTGGGCGCGGCGAATCAGCAGCACGTGGCCGGCGCAGCGCACCACGGCGTCCACCGTCACCAGCACCACCGGGTAGGGCGTGCCGGCCCAGGCGGCGTGGTATTCGTTGAGCATGCGCCACTCGTTCTGCAGGCGCGCAAAGTGGGGCAGCTTGAGCCACTGGCGCACGAACTGCACGGTGCCGGGCGGCACCTGCGGTGCCAGCGTGGCGAGGATGGGTTCGGGCTGCTGCACGTCGCCGGCAAACAGCTCGTTGCGCAGTTGCGTGCCGTCGGCCGCGGCCACGCGTGGCACCGACTCCACCGCCCAGCCGTGGAAGCTGCGCAGGTAGTCGCTGGTCGGGTCCTTGAAGTGGCCGACGAGGACCACGCGCATCGGGTGCGTTGGCAGCAGGTGCCCACGCTCCTTCGCCACGATCTGCGCCACGCCCTCGCGCACCGCGCCCACCCAGCGCGGCAGGTCGTAATGGTCGCGCACCGGCAGCATGCGCACGCGGGCGCGGTCGGCCGGGCTCAGCGCGGCGTGGATCATCTCGGCGCGTTCGGCGGCGGTGAAGGGGTTCTTGGGCGTGCGCGCCTGGTGCGCCGAGCCGATGACGACGACGACCAGCGGGGCGAGTGACAGCGCTCGCTGCAGCAGGGCGAGGTGGCCGTTGTGGAAGGGCTGGAAGCGGCCGACGTAGACGGCCACGTCGGCGTTCATGGGGCCGGCGGGGGGAGCGGTTTGCATGGCGCCCATCATGCCGCACGTGACCGCGCGGGGCGGCCAGTGGGTGGCGCGAACCGAAGTGCTCTGCGACGACAAACCCGATCCACGGTGGTCAGGATCGGGCCGGTGGGGTGTGCTGCGTAGCGAAGTAGAGGAGGAGAGCCGGTACTCCGGCTCGGGGGACATGAGCGGAGCAGCATGCCCCAGCGGCCCGATCCCGCGCTGACGTTTGCAGGATGTATTGAGGCAGCGAGCAGAAGGTGTGGGGATCGTCGGCAGCCTGTCGCGGCCTACCCGAACTCACATCACGCCGGCTTGCGCACGCTGAACACCTGCCGCAGATAGGCCAGGAAGGTCTCGTCCGAGCACATGATCTTGCCCGGCGAGTCGGCCTGCTTGGCCACCGGCTGGCCGTTGCAGCGGGTCAGTTTCATCACGATGCCCAGCGTCGTCAGGCCGGTGTCGTTGGTCAGGTTGGTGCCGATGCCGAAGCCGAGCTGCACGCGGTCGGCGAAGTGGGCGTAGAGCTTGAAGGCGGTGTCCAGGCTCAGCCCGTCGGAGAACACCAGCCGCTTGGTGTGCGGGTCGATGCGCAGCTTGGCGTAGTGGGCCAGGGCCTTCTCGCCCCACACCACCGGGTCGCCGGAATCGTGCCGCAGGCCGTCGAACAGCTTGGCGAAGTACAGGTCGAAGTCGGCCAGGAAGGCGTCCATGCCGACCACGTCGGTCAGCGCAATGCCCAGGTCGCCGCGGTATTCCTGCACCCAGCTTTCGAGCGCGGCCTTTTGAAAGTCGCGCAGGCGCACGCCGAAGGACTGGAACGACTGCATGTACTCGTGCGCCATCGTGCCGATGGGCACCAGCCCCAAGGTGCGCGCCAGGTGCACGTTGGAGGTGCCCTTGAAGTACTGCGGCACCTCGTCGCGCAACCGCTGCGTGACCTCGGCA